>JBKJPT010000051.1:0-39594 GCA_046595075.1 Flavobacteriales bacterium | reverse complement strand
TGAAGTGCTCCATGATCACATTGTTGTTCACCGCAGCGGGATCCGGGGTGCTGTAATGGAAGCTCAGTTCGTACACAAGGCTTGTGTCCAACAAACCGGGGGGGATCCGCATAAGGTCCGCGTAGTCGTTCACCCTGCCACCGGTACTATCAGCGCCGAAATGCACGAGTGAAAGGTCGTGTTGTGCAGCGGCGCTGTCGCCGGAAGAGACCTTCCATGGTCCAACTGAAGGCAATGTGCTGCCGATCAGAGCGAACGCCTCCGCACGCGAATTGCGATCATCGGGCAACAGCTCTTCCACGGAAATGATGCGGAGCTCTCCTGAGGCATTCGCAAAGAGCGGAGTGGCGCGTTCCCAGATCATCCACTCGGCTGGGTTCAGTCGGCTCCCAAAGCGGATGATGAGGAAGCGGGAATCTGCGGGCAACGCGGATCGCAACGCCTTCGGGAAGTACGAAGGACCGAGCATGGCCAACCCCGCTCGCGTCTCGTGCAATGAAGTGCGACTGGTGATCCCGGCCATCATCGGCAATGCGCTGTGGTAGGCGATGGGAAGCACGAATGCCAATGTGCCTTCGGGAGCATCCTTTAGGTAGCGCTCCGATCCACTATGGATCCACGGCAATGGAATGATGGCCTGTGCGCCGGAGTTCACCGCAGCGTTGATGAGCGCACGCTGCTCAATGTTCAATGCGCGCAGGCTGAACGGGTTCACCGTTCGACCGACATCGTTCGCAGTGATCCGATGATGGCCCCAGCCCTCGACACCGATGAAACCTACCACAATGATGTAGATACACGACCCCACAACCCGGCGAATATGAACTCCGCCTAGGAACCATTGGTGCGCACGCACGGCACAGAACACGGCACAGGCGTGGAAAAAGACCCAAGCGAAGCGTCCACTACCGCGGAACTGCGCGAGCATGGGCAGCCAACCACCGGCCCATTCCTGCCATAGCCCCATGGCGAACAGCAGTACCAAGAACGAAGAGAGGAGCAATACGGCAACAGGATCCACGGGCACGCGCTCGACCTTGGCCGACCAACGTTTCATCTGCAAACCACCCGCGACGACCATCACCAGGACCGGTGAAAGGCCGAGGTAACACCAAGTTTCCCAGTCGATGTTCTCATATCGGATGTACTCGCGCAAAGGGGTTTGGAACGGATCGGTCGTGGGAGCCAACAGGCTCATCACCCGCGTGGCGAAACGATCCAAGCCCAATGGCATGATCGGTCGATCCGCGACCGCATCACCAAGGCCGAGGAGGAAAAGGAAGGTCAGCATCGGCACCACTGCCATGAACCCCATTCGAATCAACGTCCACCGGAAGGCGGGCCATCGTCTTTCCATCATCACCCATGCGCACAAGGAGAACGCCATGTTGAAGAGAACGCCCATGAGCCCGACATACGGGTGTGTGAGAAAGGCGACAAGCACCATCACGCCACCGAGCACGATGTTCAGCCCTCTGCGTTCGGTCTTGAGCGAGCGAACAGCGAACAGCATGAACAAGGGGATGATCCATGCGTGTGCAAGTGAAAAATGCCCCCCCATGCGGAAGATCTGCGGTTGCAACAATGCAATGGAGAACGCAGCAACAGCCGCAGCCCACGGGGGCAGGGCCAGTTCGCGCAATAGCGCAAACAAGCTCCATGCGCAGAACATCATGCCGAAAATGAGGAGCGTGTTGATCACGCCTACTGCATGAACCGCAAGACCGGGAACGGCTTGCAACAACCAACTCAGCAACGGGTGACCATCTGTGTAGAACACACGCTCGCCAAAGGGATAGCCTGAACCGTTGTATGTGAGCAAGCCGTCGTCATGCACCGCGTGCCACAAGATGGTGTAGTAGTTCTTCAGCCCATCTCCGAAGCCGCTCAAGAGCACGCTATCAGGAGCGCTGAGCACGTGGCTGTAAAAGGAAGTGAGGAAGAGAAAAGTGGTCGCAGAAAGTAACGCCCACCAACGCATGCCTTCTCCTGTGTACCAGGCACGAGTGAACACGTTCGACGACATAGGGCCCGAAGATCGGAGGCAGCCGCACACCAACGCGCCTCTCACCCCCTCCCCACTGGTCAATGGGCCGCACATTGTATCATTGATGACGAGCATGAACGACAGCGTGAACGGCCTGGATCCAATAGAGCGCAACACGCGGGTTGCTGCTGGGGACCCTTGGCTCGGTCAGCGCACCATGCTCGTCTTCGGGGCCTTTGTGCTATTGGTCCTCGGTGCCTTTGCGTGGCGCTTCTACTTGGAGCGCACTGCTTGTGCCGATGGCGCGCTCTTCTCCGTGCTCATGGTGGATGGCAAGCTTCCGGTGAGCGTTCTCGGCAGGTATGGTTCGTGGATCGCGCAGTTATTGCCGGTCGCGCTGCTCAAGGTGGGCGCCCCGCTCGATACTGTGCTGCGGGCATACTCGCTTTCATTCATTCTCTTTCACGCGCTCATCTTTTGGCTGCTGGCCTTCAAGCTGAAGGACAGAAGGCCGACCTACGCGCTCCCGCTCGTTCTCACGGTCGGCTTCCACTACATGTTCTACTTCGGCGTGAGCGAACTGTACCAAGGACTTACGCTCACGCTATTGCTCTGGTCGCTGCTGGGGCGCGCGATGAATGCGAGCGCACGAAAGAGCCTTGTGGGTTGGTCAGCCCTGGCGGTGGTGCTCAACGTGTGGATCTCGTTCTATCACCAAATGCTCGTCCTTCCGCTGTTGTTCATCCTCGGCCATGAGTTCATTGCGCTGGGCCGTAAGGAACGTCTGCGACTCCTCGTGCTCGGGTCGATCCTTGTGGTGTGGTACGCAGTGCGGATCAAGGGCATGTCCGCTTCGACCTACGAGGACTCGCGCATGCCCACCCTGTACGATTTGCTCCACTATGGTGGGCAATGGCGCCAACTGGAGAGCACGGCGCACCTCATGCAATACTGGACCAAGTTCAAAGGACTGTTGCTGTTGATCTCCGCCGGCATTCTCGTGGGTCTCTACCAGCGCGCTTGGCTGCGCACCGCATGGAGTGTGCTCTTCTCGTGCGCATTCCTGTTGCTGATCCTGGTGGTGGATCGTGACGGCAAGGCGATCACCATCTACGAGAACTACTATCCCGTGCTCGGCCTTGTGTGGGCCGTTCACTTCATCGCGGTGCTGCCCGAGCACGGTGGCTGGATCGGATACGTTCGCAACGCAACGCTCATCACGGCCTGTTCGCTGGGACTGCTGCAGATCCACCGTGCGCACTACCGGCTTTCAGAGAAGGTGGCATACGTGCAACGCATCACCTGCTTTTGGGAAGTGCTGGGGAAGCAGAAGGTGTTGGTGAAGCCAACGAATTTCCCTTGGGTCTATACCGTGGGCGACTGGCCATTTGGACTCGAGTCCGCACTGATCTCCGGAGTGCGTGGCCCGCAGTACACCACCAACGCTTTCACCTGTGCCGATCCGCAGTTGATGGACAGCCTCACCACCCGGCGGCACATGTTCCTCGGGCCGACATGGTCGCCGCGTTGGTTCGGTGATCACGAGTTCGATCCGGCATATTTCGAGCTGCCGGGGGATGGGGTACATACGTGGGTGAACACCTGCGACAGCACCTTTGACCTTACACAACTGGTGTTGCGCGGACCTGCAGGCAAATTCCGCATGGCCCCCGATATGCTCACCGTGGTGCCGATCACCATACACAATCCTACAGATCGCCGCATGCCGTCCTGCACAGCAGATGGCGTTCCGGTGCGCATCGGTTATCGGTTGTTCAAGAAGGATGGTACCGAATACTTCCGGGGCACGGAGATGACCGCGCTGGAGACGGACATCCCCGCAGGCATGACCTACCACCAAGGTTTGGTGATCATGCGACCCAAGGACAACGGCGAGTATTGGGTATTGGCCGATCTATTGGTGAACGGGCAGCCTTTCGGCAAGTACGCCAGCTTCAACATTGTGGTGGATTATCGCTGGTTCTGATCGTCTATCAGCGATCAAACGAGGGCTATGTTCCCGGTCGGCAACATTTCCCGTCCAGTGAGCCGCAGGTACAATTGCGCTGTGGCCACCACGTCCTTCTTGCAATAGGTGGCAATGCGCTCCAGGTCCTTGTCCTCGTAGTACACGCGCGCCACATCGGCACCACTGATGTCGTCCTTGGGCGTGGGAATACCAAGGATGTGTGTGAGCAATGCGAGCGAGGTGTATGCCTTGCGATCGCCGAAGCTCCACAAGTTCATGGTGTCCAAGTGGCCCACCTCCCAGGGCTTCATGCCAGCAATGTCGAGCAAGTGAGGCAGTGGGATCCGGTTCACCACACAGCGGCGTGCGATCCAAGGGAAGTCGAACTCCTTGCCGTTGTGACCGCAGAGCCAATGCTCATCGGTGCCGTAGTGCTTGTGCATCAGGTCAGCGAAGCGTGTGAGCACATCGTACTCATTGTCGCCATGTAAGGACGTGACGCGCAACTTCAGCTCGCTACCATCGTGGTGCAGGCTGCCCACGCCGATGCAGATGATCTTACCGAACTCGGCGAGGATACCGCCCTTGTCACCGTAGAGTTGTTCGGCGGTCTTCTGTTGCCGCTCCTGATCAAATCGCGTTTTGTCGGTGAAGAGCTGTGCGGTGCGTTCATCGAGGGTGTTCCAGTCGTAGGTCTGCGGAACGGTCTCGATATCGAGGAAGAGGATCTTGGTAAGATCGCGAACGTGGTCGGGGCGCATTTTGAAAAGGCTGAAAGTTGAAGGCAGAAATTGGAAGGAAGAAAAGTAAAGATCGGGGCCGATGTTCACAAGCGAAGGTGCCGGGCATGTTAGGCCTTGGTCATCTCAGCCTTCAACTTTCGGCCTTCAGCCTTTCCTTCACTCGATCATCACCCCGCGCGCGTCCATCAGCGGCAGTTGGGTGAAGTTGGCCTCCTCGATGCTGCCTGCGAGGAAGATGTACTTCTTGTCATGCAGTTCGCGGCCTATGAAATAGCTGAGCCAGTACTGGTTGCTCAGCGCGAACACATCCTCCACGATGCGTTCAATGCGCGCCCAGCTTTTTGGCGCGAGCAGATCCAAGTGGTGGCGCAACTCACTGGTCTGTCGTGGTTCGCCTTCCATTTCACCATAACCGCGCGAGCTCACCAGTACGTTCTCCAGGGCGACCCCCTTGCAGTTGATCAAGTACACGTACCAAGCGGGAGCGCCATCCTCGTCCGTCTCGCGCACTACGGCCATGGCCACGCCTTCCACCTTGGGCGGTTGAATGTCCTTGCGCATGATCAGCTGGGTTGCTGGTGGGCGAGGGACCGAGCAATGGCGATCCACTTGAACACATCGGTGGGGTGGCCGGTGATGTTCACCTCTTCGCGCATCATGCCTGTGCGCACGAACACCAGGTCCTCATTGGGCAGCACCACCACGTACTCACCGTGGAATCCGCGGCAATACCACACGGGCTGTCCTTCCACCTGTGCCAGCCACCAGTAGTAGCCGTAGCGATCATTGGGTTCGCCGTGGTCCATCAAGTTGGCCGGTGTAATGCTCGCCTGCCAGTAATCGCGTGGCACGATCTGCTTGCCACGCCACATACCGCTGTCCAAGTAGAGTTGACCTATGCGACCGAAGTCGCGTGCGGTGGCATAGAGGCAACAGAAGGCCTTGAAGTCGCCCTCCTCGGTGTCCTTGCCCCAATACGCATCGTGTTCGCAGCCAAGCGGCCCCCACACTTTTTCGCGCACCAGTTCATCCAATTGTTTTCCGTAGGCGGCCTCCAACACCTCGGACATGATCTGCGTGCTGCCGCTGATGTAATCGAACTCCTTGCCCGGCACAACGCGGCAGGGTTGTGTGAGCGACAGCTCGCGCACATTGGTCCCGTAGTAGCCCTTGGCATTATCGCTGAACGGGTTGGTCCCGCTCTCGCTCCAGTCCAGTCCGGTGCTCATGGTGAGCAGGTTGTACAGGGTGATCTTACTGTGGCATTCGTCCTTGAACTCGGGTAGGAAATCGCTTACGGGTTGGAACACGCTCTTGATCTTTCCTTCGCCCATGGCGATACCGGTGAGCACGCTGATGTAGCTCTTCGCCACGCTGAAGCTGTTCGCCACGCTATCCGCATCCCAACCGTTCCAGTACTGCTCGAAGATGAGGCTGTCATGCTGGAAGACCGCGAAACCCACGCTGTGCAGATCGGAGAGCTGCTTCTCTTCCTCGGCGTTCAGCTTCAGCTTGCCATAGCGCACACTTTGTGGCCAAGGTTGTGGTGCGCTGGCGGGGATCACCGCCGACGGGAAGAAGTCGCGGTCATCGATCTCCGGAGCCGAGCGGCCCATCAAGTAGGTGAAGCGCATGCCGCGCGGAATGTGCCCGTTGCCTGACACATAGGCCAAGGCAATGAGGACCAGGACGATGCCAATGACCCAGAGGAGGACCTTGCGAATGATGCGCATGTGTTTCATCCCGACATGGGGGGTCGCCGAAGGTAGCGCGGTGCCTTGTGCTTGTTCGATGGCTGATCGTGTCCCTTCCGAACAAGGAATACACGGTTGCCCTGGCCAGCGCCATTGCGAACATCACGCGGCCCTTGCCCATTCTGCGGCGGCGCATACATTTGCCGTCCCTTCGAAAGGGGGTACCTTCCCTGGTAGCTCAGCTGGTTAGAGCACATGACTGTTAATCATGGGGTCGCTGGTTCAAGTCCAGCCCGGGGAGCAAGTGAGAGAGCCGCTAATGCGGCTTTCTTTGTTATTGCCGCAAAGGCGCAGAGCCGCAAAAAGCCGATCAGCTCGCCGCACGACCACCTCGAACCAGAACTCCACACGCCGCATCGCGCCTTCGCGTCTTTGTGGCCAATTCAACACACATGCAACTGATCACCGTAGGAACTGTCGCCTTCGACCACATCGAAACCCCTTTCGGCGTGGCTGAGAAGACCGTGGGCGGCGCCGCCACGTACATCTCACTGGCCGCTTCGGTCTTTCTGGAGAAGATGGGTTTGGTGAGCGTGGTGGGCGATGATTTCCCCGAAAGTGTAATGCAGCAATTGCGTGACCGCGGCGTGGACCTCGAAGGATTGGAAGTGCTCAAGGGCAAGGAGAGCTTCTTCTGGGCCGGACGCTACCACTACGACATGAATACGCGCGACACTCTGGAGACGCGTCTGAACGTGCTGCTTGAGTTGGACCCGAAACTGCCCGAGGAGTATCGCAAAGCGCCGTACGTGATGTTGGGCAATCTCGATCCCGGCGTGCAGGAGAAGGTGCTCGATCAAATGAACGAGCGCCCTGCGTTGGTGGTAATGGATACCATGAACTTTTGGATGGACAGCGCCATGCCCAAGCTGAAGGAGGTGATCGCGCGTGTGGACATCCTCACGATCAACGATGCGGAGGCGCGACAGCTTAGTGGAGAGCATAGTCTTGTGAAGGCCGCTGCCAAGATCCTGGCGATGGGACCGAAGTATTTGGTGGTGAAGAAGGGTGAGCATGGTGCTCTGCTTTTCGGTCAGGGCCGTGTGTTCTTTGCACCCGCACTACCGCTGGAGGATGTGATCGACCCCACAGGAGCTGGCGACACCTTCGCCGGGGGCTTCATCGGATACCTCGCACGTACGCAGGATCACAGCTTCGATAACCTGAAGCGCGCCATCATCGTGGGCAGCGCCATGGCCAGCTTCACCTGCGAGAAGTTCGGCATCGAGCGGTTGGTGGAGGTCACACGCGAGGACATCGACCAGCGTATCCAACAGTTCGTGGAACTGGTGGACTTCGATATCGAGCTGGTAGAGGGCTGATCAGCCCAACCGCTTCCCTACTTCCGCCCAGTTCACCACGCTCCACCAATTGGTGATGTATTCGGCGCGCTTGTTCTGGTACTTGAGGTAGTAGGCGTGTTCCCAAACATCAAGCGCGAGCACGGGAGTGCCCTTCAGTTCGCTCAGGTCCATCAGCGGGTTGTCCTGGTTGGGTGTGCTGCCAATGGAGAGTGAGCCTTTGTTCGAAACGAGCCACGCCCAGCCGCTGCCGAAGCGCTTCAAAGCGACATCGGCGAAGATCTCCTTGAACTTGTCAAACGACCCGAAGGATCCGGCGAGCGCATCGTGCACGTGTCCAGCGGGAGCAACACCCTGCCCTGGAGCCATGACCTGCCAGAAGAAATTGTGGTTCCAAGCACCACCTGCGTTGTTGCGCAGCTTCGGGGTGAACTTCGATATCCGATCGAAGAGTTCCGATTCCGTGGTGACGACCACGGCTTCTTCCCCAATAGCCTCGTTCACATTCTTGACGTACGCCGCATGGTGCTTGGTGTAGTGGATCTCCATCGTTAGTTCGTCGATCGAGGGTTGCAACGCATTATATGCATACGGTAACGCGACCTGCGCGAACGCGAGCGGAGCCACTGGGTCGGCGCTAGCGGGTAAGGGGTGATGGTCGTGCGGAGAATCGGCGAAAACGTCCCTGTTCAACAGAACGGGCGCTAACGCTAGGCTAGCAACGGTTTTCAAGGAATTCGAGAGGAATTGTTTGCGGTCCATGCCAGCGGGTTCAGGGAGTCCCTTTCGTCGCAAGAACGATACCTAGCCGAAGGTGATCAGCAGTTGACCCTTCTCTACCGGCTTGCCTTTCTCCGCCGCCACCGCCTTCACCACGGCATCGCAAGGGGCCTTGATCACATTCTCCATCTTCATGGCCTCAAGCACCAGCACGGGGTCGTTCTTCCTCACGTTGTCACCGGGCTTCACCAGGATGTTGAGGACCAAGCCGGGCATGGGTGCTTTCAGGTCGCCTGCTTTCTTGATGGCCTTGTCCAAGCCAAGGGTGTGCATCAAGCGGCTGCGGTCATCCTGCAATTGCACCGTATAGGTGCCGCTGCCAATACGCAGGCGAACGGTGTTGTTCTCGCGATCCTCCTTCAGCACTAACACGCGATGGCTGCGGCCATTGATCAGCACGCTGTATTGCGAGGGCCCGGTGCGCAACACATCAGCGGTAGGGCCGCCCTGCAAGGTCCAAGGAGCAGAAGGTGTGGCGCGCACCAATACGATCTCGCCTTCTGCGGAGCGAATGGTGGCGAATAGGCGGGCTGGCATGAGCCGACGAATATAGACGGCGCTCAATCCCCGAACAGCCCCGGCTCGCCGCGTTCGTACGCCTCGTCCACAGCAAGCATGGATACCGGCTGCTCCCTTGCCGCCACCGCGAGCTGATCGCACAGCTCGTTCTGCGTATGTCCGTTGTGCCCGCGTATCCACTGGAAGTGCACGGTGTGTTTGCGGTGGATGAGCAGATAGCGCTTCCACAGGTCGGGGTTCTTCCTCTTCGCGAAGCCCTTCTTTTCCCAATCGAACACCCAGCCCTTTTCCACGGAGTCGATCACGTATTTGCTGTCGCTCACTACGGTCACGTGCATGCCCTCGCGCTTCAGCGACTCCAAGCCCACGATCACCGCGAGCAATTCCATGCGGTTGTTGGTGGTGCGCCGATAGCCGCCCCAGAGTTCCTTTCGGTGCTTGCCGCTTTCCAACACAACTCCATAGCCACCGGGGCCAGGGTTGCCACTGGCAGCGCCATCGGTGTACAAGGTCACGGTCACGGTGCCGCTTGGAACAAGAAGGTGATGTTGGCAGCGAACAATTTCACTGCGATCGCTAGCAGGATGATCCCAAAGGCTTTCTTGATCACGATCAAGCCCACGCGGCCGAGCAGACGTTCGATCCTATTGGTGAGCAAGAGCACCAGCACTACGGGGATCATGTTCAGCACGATGGCCACGAGGATGTTCGCGCGATCGAACTCGGCGCGCAACGAAAGAATGGTGGTGATGGTGCCCGCACCAGCGATCACGGGAAAGGCCAAGGGCACGATGCTGTACACCTTGTGATCATCATCCGCCTCTTTCAAGCCCGGTGCTGAAAGGTCCTCGCGGAAGAGCTTCACGCCCAGGATCATTTCCAATGCGACGAAGAAGAGCACGAAGGAGCCAGCCACGGCGAAGGACTGTACGTTGATCCCTAATACTTTTAGGATGCTCTCCCCGAGAAAGAGGAAGGTGACCATGATCACCAGCGACACGATGGTGGCGCGTGCAGGGTAGATCTTGCCCGCCTTCTGCCGCACTTGCAAAATGAGCGGGATGCCACCCACGATGTCGATCACTGCGAAGAGGATCAAGAACGCTTTGCCGATCTGGGCGAGGTCGAACATGGTCTCCAAAGGTGCGAACCGGATCGCGCTTCCTCGTCAACCGGTGATCATCGTCTCCACAACACGCGCGTAGTGCTCATGCTCCAGCCGATGGATCCGCTCCGTGAGCGATGTTGTCGTGTCTCCCGGCAACACCTCACATTTCGCTTGGAACAGCTTGCGTCCTTCGTCATACTGCTCGTTCACCAGGTGTATGGTGATGCCGCTCTCGGTTTCGCCAGCGGCGATCACTGCCGCATGCACGTGATCGCCGTACATGCCTTTGCCACCGAACTTCGGAAGGAGAGAAGGGTGGATGTTCACGATGCGGTCCCGGTAAGCGGCGATCATATCCGTCGGGATGAGACGCATGAAGCCTGCGAGCACCATGAGGGTGATCCCCTGTCCGCGTAATTCTTTCAGCAAGCTGCCATTCTTCAGTTCGGCACTGCCGAAGAGATAACACGGAACGCCGAGGTCCCACGCCCGCTGGATCACCCCGGCCTTGGGCTGATCGCAGCACACCAGCACCACTTGGGCTTGGAGGTGTTGTGCGAAATGCTCGATCAATCGCTGGGCATTGGTGCCCGAGCCCGAAGCAAGAATGGCGATCCGTTCCACGCCGCGAAGGTGCGACCTGGCACCGTGACCGCTGCGGAACGGGCGTGCCCCCACGCCCGGGATAGTACTTCAAGGTCTTGGGTTTCCGGTGCTTGCGCCCCTCCTTTTTTCGGGGGCTTGCGCGTATGGAAAATGTCTTTCCTTTGGGGCCTCACTAAAACGAACGGACATGTCGGATATCAAGTCAAGGGTCATCGCGATCATCGTGGACAAGCTCGGTGTTGAACAGAGCGAGGTCACGCCCGAAGCGAGCTTCACCAACGACCTTGGCGCTGACAGCCTCGATACCGTTGAACTCATCATGGAGTTCGAGAAGGAGTTCAACATCGCGATCCCCGATGACCAGGCCGAAAAGATCCAGACAGTGGGTCAGGCCGTGGACTACGTGGAGAAGAACGCGAAGTAATTCCCCTGTGCCATGGAGCTCAGGCGTGTGGTCGTCACCGGTCTGGGCGCGCTCACGCCCCTAGGCAACACCCACCAGGCATACTGGGAAGGGTTGGTGAGCGGCCGCAGTGGCGCTGCGCCCATTACCCGCTTCGACGCTACCAAGTTCAAGACGCGTTTTGCCTGTGAGGTCAAGGGGTTCAACCCCGAGGACCACATGGACCGCAAGGAAGCGCGCAAGATGGACCCCTACACCCAGTTCGCTGTGGTGTGTGCAGCGGAGGCCATCTCAGACTCCGGTCTCGATCTGGAAAAGGTGGACCGCGACATGATCGGCGTGATCTGGGGCAGCGGCATCGGCGGGCTCAAGACCTTCCAGGACGAATGCATCGCTTTTGGTCGCGGAGATGGAACGCCGCGGTTCAACCCGTTCTTCATCCCGAAGATGATCGCCGATAGCGCAGCGGGTCTCATCAGCATGCGCCACGTACTGCGCGGCCCCAGCTATGTAACGGCCAGCGCATGCGCATCGAGCAATAACTCCATGATCGATGCCTTCAACTACATCCGCTTGGGCACTTGCGTGGCCGTGGTAACGGGAGGTAGTGAAGCGGCGATCTACGAAGCTGGCGTGGGCGGCTTCAATGCGCTGCACGCCATGAGCACCCGTAATGATGATCCGGAGACGGCATCGCGCCCGTACGACAAGGACCGTGATGGTTTCGTGCTGGGCGAAGGCGGCGCAGCGATCATACTCGAAGACCTTGAACATGCGCTTGCTCGTGGTGCGCGCATCTATGCCGAAGTAGTGGGTGGTGGCATGAGCAGCGACGCCTACCACATCACAGCACCGCACCCCGACGGCCTCGGTGCCGAACTGTGCATGCGGCACGCCTTGCGGGACAGCCACCTGCGACCCACGGACATCGATTACATCAATACGCACGGTACCAGCACGCCCATCGGCGATCCGCAGGAGGTGAAGGCCATTCAGCGCCTCTTTGGCGAACACGCCTACAAGCTGAACATCAGCGCCACCAAGAGCATGACGGGCCATTTGCTCGGCGGCGCTGGCGCAGTGGAAGGGCTGGCTGCGATCATGGCCGTGCACACGGGCATAGTGCCGCCCACGATCAATCACTTCACGGACGACCCCGAGATCGATCCGAAACTGAACTTCACGTTCAACACCGCGCAAAGGCGCACGGTGAATGCCGCCATGAGCAACACCTTCGGGTTCGGCGGCCACAACACGGCGGTGGTCTTCAGCAAATACAGCGCTTGATCAGCTGGCTCTTCAACCGTGCACGCAACGCCGAGGAACGTCGGGTGCGGGCGTGGTGCCGCTCCACGTTGGGGATCACTCCGGGCAACCTGCCCCTGTACCGCCAAGCGCTGCGGCATGTGAGCGCCACCAGCGACGACCGCCCCGATCTCGCCGACAACGAGCGACTGGAGTTCCTTGGCGATGCGGTGCTCGATGCGATCATTGGCGACCTGCTATTCAGCACTTATCCCGACCAGGAGGAGGGCTTCCTCACGCGCATGCGTAGCAAGCTCGTGAGCCGCACGCAGCTGAACCTGATGGCCAAGCGCATACAGATCGCAAACGTGATCGAGAGCAATGTGGCGCGCAGCCAGGAATCGTCGGTGCCCGGCAACGCACTGGAGGCATTGATCGGTGCGCTGTTCCTGGACAAGGGTTTCGAACGTACCCGCACGGTGGTGGTGGGTCTGCTAAAACAACATTTCGATCTGAAGGAGATCGAAATGGAGGACCGCGATGGCAAGAGCCGCCTGCTGGAATGGGGACAGAAACGCCGGAAGCGGATCGAGTTCGTGGTGCGTGAGGAAGGCGGTGGAGGCCGTGGCCGTCATTACGTGGCCGAAGTGCACATCAACGGTGAGAGGCGCGGCACCGGCAGGGGCACGAGCAAGAAGACCGCCGAACAGGACGCCGCGCAAAGCGCCTTCCGAGGTATGCGATCGCGCAGAACGCAGGACCACAAACCCAGTGGGCGTGGCGACCGCAACGAGGACCATCGTAAGGACCGCGCGCACTGAGCGCATCTACCTTCGTTGGCACATGCCCAAGTACCGGCTCGAAGAGAACGTGCTGCCCAAGGTGAAGGTCTTCGGCATCAGTTGCCATGTGCCCGATTACAGGTTGTGCTGGTCGCTGAACCGAGCACTCAAGCTCGACCTCACGCGCCGCCGAACAGATATTCTGGAAGCAGTGAAGGGCCGCGCATTGCACTATTCGGTTTTTGAACAACTCGATGAAGAAGGGACGGCGAGTTGGTCGTTGGTATGCAATGTCTGCGGCCGTCGAAAGCTCGTGAACGAGCAGAAGGCGGCCGATTTCTTCCTCGTTGTGGATCACGAAACGGACCTCCGTGATCCGGGGATCCTAGAGCGTGTACGGGGTGCCGAATTCGTGCTTACCGCATTCCCTCTTCAAATGGACGAACTGAAGATGGGCCACAAGTTGTTGCTTTGACCCCCGTTCCCGCCTGCTGCGGGAAGAGACAGATGAACGAACCGAAGACCAAGATCGTGGCCACCATAGGCCCTGCGAGCAGCTCGCGCGAAACGCTGCGTGACCTCATGCTCGCCGGCATGGACGTGTGTCGCCTCAATTTCAGCCATGGCTCCCATGAGTTCTACGCTGAACTGATCAAGACGATACGCTCGCTCAACGAGGAACTCGGCAGCAGCACGGCCATCCTCGCCGACCTGCAAGGCCCCAAGTTGCGCGTAGGCCCCATGGAGAACGGTGCCATCGAGCTCGTCGACGGCAGCGAACTGGTGATCACCACAGAACCAGTGGCGGGCAAACCCGGCTTGGTGAGCACCAGCTACCTGCAGTTCCCGCAGGATGTGCAGAAGGGCGAACTCGTGTTGCTCGACGACGGCAAGTTGCGGTTGGAAGTGACCGCTACCGATGGTCGCACCCGTGTGACCACGCGCGTGATCCATGGTGGCATGCTCAGCGCGAACAAGGGCATCAACCTGCCCAACACCAAGGTGAGTTTGCCCTGTCTTACACCGAAGGACCTCAAGGACCTCGACTTCGCGTTGGAGCATGACGTGGATTGGATCGGGCTCAGCTTCGTGCGCAGCGCACGGGACATCATCGAGCTGAAGCACGTGATCCGCGCGCAGGACAAGCACGCGCGCGTGATCGCCAAGATCGAGAAGCCGGAGGCCCTGTTGGAGATCGATGAGATCATTCGCGAGAGCGACGCGCTCATGGTGGCACGCGGCGATCTGGGTGTGGAGATCCCCATGGAGCGGGTGCCTTTGGCGCAGAAGGACATCATCCGCCGCTGCCTCGCGCAACACCGACCCGTGATCGTGGCCACGCAGATGATGGAGAGCATGATCACTAGCATCACCCCCACACGGGCCGAAGTGAACGACGTGGCCAACGCCGTGCTCGACCATGCCGACGCCGTGATGCTGAGCGCAGAGACGAGCGTAGGCAAGTATCCGGTGGAAGTGGTGAAGGCCATGAACAAGATCATCCTGGAAATGGAGACCAGCGAGACCATGTTCAACACACCGCAACCGGATCTGGAGAACGATGATCGCATGGTGACCGACACCATCTGCATGGCCGCCGTGCGCATGGCCGCAGCCATCGACATCAAGGCCATCGTGACCATGACGCACAGCGGCTACACGGCCTTCAAGATCAGCAGCATGCGGCCCAAGGCGCGGATCTTCGCCTTCACAAGCAACCGTCGCATCCTCAACATGCTCAACCTGGTTTGGGGGGTGCGCGCCGTGTACTACGACAAGACCGTGAGCACCGATCACACCATCGCCGACATCAAGCACCTGTTGCGCAACCGCAAGTTCGTAGAGAAGGGCGACCTGGTGGTGAACGTGGCCAGCATGCCCATTGCCGAGCAAGGCATGGCGAACATGCTGAAGTTGAGCCCGGCGTAGGACCTATTTGCTCAGCATCACATTCTCGTACCGCATCCCTTCGTTGCTCTTCAGCACCACGAAGTAGGTCGCACCCGCATCTCCGTCAAGGTCTGCGGTGAAGGAGTATTCGCCCTTGGTTGCGTTGCGCTTCAGCAATTGCTGCAGGGTGATCCCGTTCGCCGCGAAGATCCGCAGGTCGGCAATGGTGTTGCGGTCAAGGGTGAGACCGATGGTGATGACCCCATCGGTCGGGTTCGGTCGCACGTGCAACTGATGCCATGTGGAATGAGGTTCCTTCGCCACAACGCTTGTCGCAAGATCCTCGTGGTACTTGTAGATCTTCTGGCCGCTGAGGTATGCAGTGCTGTAGTTCACCTTGAAGAAGCGGCTATAGTTTCGACGAAGTGTATTGCAGTGTCCACGTCTGCCCGCCGTTCACCGTTTTGCGGATCCAGCCGTTGGGACCGCCCGCTGAACAGCCAGTATCGGCATTGAGGAAGAACTCATCGTATCGGCCGGAAGCGGGGATGTTCAGCACGCTCCAACGGTTTGTACGATGCTCGTGATGCATGTGAAGATCATCCACAAGTGATCGAAGCGTTTCGCAAGTGGATCATCGTGATCGGACTGTTGATGTCCGCGAAAGGTACCGTTGCCAACGTTCGATCGTGGAAACATGAAAGCAACATGCGAACGCCTAGAACAAGCACCCGGATACATTGCGTCGACCTCGAACCCTGTCCGCTGTTCCGCAAGTGGGCACAACATGTTTCTGCATGAACGAACGCGATTGGGACAAGGTGGCTGGCTCCTTCGAGAAGGAGATCTTCAACGTACCGGCGAACGACACCAAGGGCATCATCTTGGATTGGGTGGAGCGCCTTGCCGTGCCCGATGCCGTGGCTACGGATCTGGGCTGTGGCGTGGGACGCACATTGCCCATGCTCGCCGAGCGGTATGAGAAAGTGTACGCGGTGGATGTGAGCAGCCAGTGCCTTGATGTTGCCGCGAAGTCCAACGCCGCGCATGCGAACATCACGTATGTGCATGCCGATGTGAGCGAGGACAAGAACAGCTACCCGGCCACCGAAGTGGTGCTGTGCATCAATACATGGCTCAACGCGTCACTGGAGATCCGCACCGGCCTCGTGGACCGCACCTTGCGCAGTGTGAAGAAGGACGGCCATTTGTTGCTCGTCGTCCCATCGCTCAACAGCACCTTGCTCACGGCCTACCGTCACTTGCAGTGGAACCTCCGCGACGGTATGGATCCGCGCGATGCGCAAAAGGCCGCAGCGCTCAATGGCAAAGGATTGGAGCATGGCATCGTACACATCGATGGAGTACCTACCAAGCATTACTTGCGGGAAGAGCTCGAGGCCTTGTTCATCGACCGCGGCTTCAAGGTGCTGGACATCGACAAGATCGAGTACTCGTGGACCACGGAGTTCGATGCACCGCCCAAGTGGATGAAGGCGCCGTACCCGTGGGATTGGTTCGTGGCGGTGCAGCGGGTGCGCTGAGGGCAACGAGGCAGCGTATCTTCATCGGAGCAAGTCTTCCGATCAAATGCGCACCCCATGAGAAGAACCCTTACGCTGCCCGTCCTCTCGATTCCCTTCGTCGCCCTCGCGCAACCCTATCTGCCCACCTTTAATTCCACTGACACGGTCACTATCCAATGTCCGCAGGACACGAGCGTGAACGTTCTCACCTACACAGGCTGGGAGGCTTACCAAACCACTGATGACACTTGGTGGGGACCGCGTGACACCAACGTATGCATCAACCTAGCCCACATTGCGGGGTCATGGGTAGCGCCGCGTATCGTTATTGATGAGATCGATGCCACACGACCGGTCTTCCTGCGCGCGCGTTACGATGACAACAACGTGCTACCGCTCTCTACCAACGACCAATATGCTTTCGGCTTCCAAGCATATGGTTCGACCTCGTTCGATGCCGGGACCTGTCCCGGAGGACCGTGCACAGGGCTGTTCGCAGGCGTGCGGATCCCCGACGTCACCGGTACGAGCACCGACATGCGTTGGTACCAAGCGGCCTACGATGACCAAGGGTTTTCCCAGTACCAATTGCAAGTATGTGTGCCGACGGAAAAGTTCGCGCAGAACGACCTGCGCGAATTCATTGTGAGCTTCAAACTGAACAACCCGTCGGCGGGCTCATACATCGAGGGATTCTTCGGCGACACTCAGGACATGGACCTCTGGGGGAACCTCTTGCGACTAACCAGCGCCAGCCTACCGCTGTTCCAAGCCGGTCAATTCAGCTACCAATTCGGGTTCAATTGGTCGAGCGAACTGGTGATGCACGACAACCTCGAATACCCCGATGCGGATCATGTGTTCTACTTGGACATTCCACCTGTACCGAACGTGTCCACGCCAAGCACCGTAACCGTGACCCTAGAGCCCTACACGGGCTTCAACTTCCAGCCGTACACCCAACTTCGCGGCGGCCTTGTCCTTGGTAGCGATTCGATCCGCCATCCGCTGACCGTAGTGAACAATGGCGCCGACCTGTGCATGGGCTGGGAGTTCATCGAGGTGGTCTGGCCCGGCGGTTCGGAGTACGTGCACCAGTCGGGTCATGTCTCTTTCCAAGGCCGCAACTCTTGTTTCCAGTTCCAACCCGGAAGCACCTTGCGCGTGCCGGAGGGCAGCACTTTCTACTACGGGCAGAACGGAAGGGGCTTCTTGCTGATGATCGAAGGATCACAACTGGCAATCGGACATGATGCTGAGCTGGTCATCCAAGGTGCTTTGATCATCAAGGAAGCAGCTGATGTCACTGATGAGCGCGACACGCACCTCACCTTGGGCGAGGGTGCGCGGCTCCGGTTCGCTCCCGGATCCAGGCTGATCAATGATTGGAGCAATGGACAACGGATGAAGTTGGTGGTCACCCTCGATGGCGGAAGCATCGACATATCCGGCCTCGGACCGCAGGATCGGGAGAAGGTGGTGGTGATCGAGCTCCCGCGCGAAGAGTGGTCGGATCTTCATGTGCTCGGCAACCCATCGAGCGAGTTGCTCAACGTGTCTTTCGGTGCGCGTACCGATGGCGTGATCACCCTGCGCGCGATGGATACGCTCGGTCGGCTAGTGTTCGATACGCGCCAGTCGATCGCGATCGGGGCGAACCGCTTGCAACTTCCCATCAACGGGTTGCGCCCCGGCGAGTACATCTTGGAGTTGAGCTACGGCGATGAGCGTCGTACGGTGCGCTTCGTCAAGGTCTGATCAACTCGTCGCTCGGATCTTTACACCTTCTGCGTTGACCGACCCAATAGGAGGTCCATATAGAACCCCGGCCTCTTCAGCCGCTCGCGCAGATCCATATCGGTGAACATGCTGCTGATGGTATCGGCGAGCGCGGGGTTCTTGTTCGCGCGGTCCACCACGAAATCGAAGAGCCAGGGTTTGTCGGCGAGCGATTGCAAGCGTGTACTGATCGAGAGTTCCTTACCGAGACGTTTCCACACACGCTGATCGTATTGGCGCAAACGTTCGGCACTCACGTCTACTTCTGCAAGTGCCTGTACGGCCACCTCCGCCGCATACACGCCGCTGATCATGGCGTGGCTGATTCCTTCACCGGTGAAGGGGTCGATCAAGTGGCCTGCATCACCAACGAGCAAGTAGCCATTGCCGCTCAACTTCCTGCGTTTGCTCGCCAGCGGCAGCCCCATGCCTTGTACGCTGCCTTCGATGCGCGCATCCCCGAAGCGATCACGCAATTGCGGATGCTCCGCGAGCAACTTCACCATCAAGGCTTTCAGATCCACTCGGCGCTTCTTCACCACATCGCTGCGCAAGCCCAGGCCCACGTTCGCGCGCCCGTTCGGGAGCGGGAACACCCAGAGGTAGCCGGGCAATAGGTCCTTGAGGAAGATGAGTTCGATGAAACCATTGGGATCGAGGTTCTTCACGCCATTGTAATACGCACGAACACCTGCTGCATGGTGGCGCGGATCCATTTCGAGACCGCCCACATGACGGGAGAATGAAGAGTTAGCACCCGATGCGTCGATGATGAGCCTTGCGCTGATCGTTCGGCCGTCGCCGGTTGTGATCGCCCATCCTTCCGCAGTGGGCTCGAAGGACTTCGCGGCGGATCCTTCCAGCACCGCGATGCCTTCTAGCTGTTTCGTTCGTTGGAAGAGCTTGTCGTCAAAGTCCAAACGCGGCATGATCGCGCCGGGGGCTTCACCCACATGCAGATCTCGTGTGAACGGCACGCGCAAGGACCTTCCGCTAGGGGCAACAAAGGTGACTCCCCAGCTCGGCTGGCTATGGGCATCGCGCTTTACCTGCTGAGCGAGTTCGGGATCCAAGCGTTCCAACGTGCGCATCACTTTCCCACTGAGCGCATCGCCACACACCTTGTCACGCGGGAAGGTTGCTTTCTCGATCAATACAGCGTTCAAACTGTGCTTCGCCAATTGCATGGCCACTGCGCAGCCACCGGGACCGCCACCGATGATGCAGACTTCGGTGCGCAGTGGATCGATCATATCATGTTCTGAAGGAGCCCGCCGCGAACTGGTCGAGGAAGCGAACATCGTTCTCCCAGTACATACGCAGATCGGGAACGCGGTAGATCAACTGCGCGATCCGCTCCACACCCATACCGAGCGCGAAGCCGCTGTAAACTTCGGGATCGATGCCGCAATTGGTGAGCACGGCGGGATCGACCATTCCGCAGCCCATGATCTCCACCCATCCGCTGTGTTTGCAGATGTTGCATCCGGAACCGCCGCAGATGGTACAGCTCATGTCCACCTCCGCACTCGGCTCGGTGAAGGGGAAATAGCTCGGTCGCAAGCGGATCGCCACTTCGGGGCCGAACAGGCTCTTGGCGAAGTGATCGAGCGTTCCTTTCAGATCCGCGAAGCTCACACCCTTGTCCACGTACAATGCTTCGACCTGATGGAACATGCAATGCGCGCGCGCGCTGATGGCTTCGTTGCGGTATACACGCCCCGGCGAAATGGTGCGGATCGGAGGCTTGGTGCTCTCCATCACGCGCACCTGCACACTGCTTGTGTGCGTGCGCAACGCCAGTCCTTCGGCCCCGCTCCGTCCATCCTCGTTCCTAACGAAGAAGGTGTCCTGCATGTCGCGCGCAGGGTGGTCCGGTGGAAAGTTGAGCGCACTGAAGTTGTGCCGGTCGTCCTCCACCTCCGGGCCCTGGCTCACGGTGTAGCCCAAACGCGTGAATACGTCCACGATCCGTTGTCGCACTATGGTGATCGGGTGGAAGCCACCTAAGTGCTCGGTGAGTGCAGGAGCAGTGTGGTCCGTTGAAACAGCGCCCAATGACGGTGTTTCTTCAACTGCGACCTTCAGCTCTTCCCAACGGGCTTGTGCGCGCTGCTTTAGTTGGTTCATGCGCTGGCCAAGCAGCCGCTTCTCCTCACCGGCCACTTGTTTGAAGGCTTCGAAGAGTTCGGTTACCGCACCGTTGCGGCCCAGCATGGCCACTCGGAAACGTTCCACTTCCTCAGCGGTGCGGGCTTGCGCCTTCGTCACCTCGTCCTCCAGACCAGCGATGCGATCGATCAGGCTCATTCCAATATGCGCATGAAGATCCTGATGTCCTTCAGGGGGCGATCACCGCGATCGCACGGCAACACGGCAATGGCATCTACTACGTCCATGCCCTCGACCACTTCGCCGAACACGGTGTAGGCACCATCGAGGTGAGGGGCGCCGCCTGCAGTGGCATAGGTGTCCTTCTGCATCTCGGTGTAGGTGACAGGCGTGCCGTAACGCGCGCTGCGCGCCACCACTTGGTCCAATTCCGCAGACGTGAAAGTCTTGCCTTGCACGATGTAGAACTGACTGCCACTACTGCGCCGTTCGGGGTTTGCTTGATCGGCTTGGCGGGCCGCCGCCAATGCACCCTTCTTATGGATCAGGCTGGGTATGATCTCGGCAGGCAGTGTATAGCCCGGACCACCTTGGCCCAGAGGGGCTCCCTCAGCAGCGCGCTTGCTGTCGGGGTCGCCGCCTTGCACCATGAAGCTTGGTATCACCCGATGGAAGAGGAGGCTGTCGTAAGCCTGTTCCCGCACCAGCTTCAGGAAATTGTCCCGGTGCTCGGGGGTTTCATTGAACAGGGCCACCACAATGGTGCCCAGCTGGGTGCGGATCTCCACCAAGGGTTGCACAGGCGCCGCAGTTCCTTGTGCCTGCGTCCTTTGCACGTGCGTCCCCAAGAACAGCAGCAACACCACCAAAGCGCGTTGCACACGGTACGGGGACATCGTTACATTTGGCATCCTTAAAGCCTTGTCCATCAGGGCGTCAAAAGTAGACCAATGACCACATCCGCACTTCGCCGCGTCCTTACCAGCGTCATGGCGTTGGCCGTCATGGCCGTTCTGCTTCCCTCCTGTACCAAGGAGAAGCCCACAGTCGCGCGCATCACTGTGAAGAAGGCGGATGGTACGCTCGTGCCCGCTGCTTATGTGAAGCTCTTCGCCAATCCGCAGTATCCGCTGGGCGACCCCAACCGCCTCACCAAGGAATCTGAGACTGACGCTAGCGGCTTGGTGGAGTTCGACTACAGCGAGTTCTATGAGCAGGGGCAGAGCGGTTTCGCCGTGCTCGATATTCTTTGCACCTACGACACGCTCGTGGGAGAAGGCATCATCAAGATCGTGGAAGAGGAGACCAGCGAAGAGACAGTGATCATCCTCCCTGCGCAATAGAGGTCTTCTGCTAGTGCGCGTCGAAGTACGCGAGCACGGCTTCCTTCATCAATCGTTCCTGTTCTTCAGGCCCCAAGGGCGGTAGTTCCTTCACACGCTCGAAGTGGGGCCAGCCATCGGCATCGCGGCCAAGCTCTTTGTAGTAGCCGAAGGGCAGCAGCACCACGCAAATGGCGATGTGCATCAGTGCCACTTTCTCATCCTTCTTGAACTCACGCGCATGCTGCCCGAGCTCCTGCACACCGATAAGGAAGAGGATGCCGTTGAGGTCCGGCGCTCCGGCATCGAAGCGCTTGGAGAGCGTCGTTGTCAGGTCGCGCCAGCGCTTATCGAATGCGAGGTCCATGGGGAGAGGGGGGCGAATGCGAACCTAAATGATCAACCCTGCACTGCAGCTATCCCGGGCAGCACTTTCCCTTCGAGGTATTCCAGCATCGCACCACCACCGGTGCTCACGTAGCTGATCTTGTCAGCAAGGCCGAATTGGTTCACGGCCGCTACGCTATCGCCGCCGCCAACGAGCGAAAAGGCTCCCGTGCTCGTTGCTTCGGCAATTGCTTGCGCGATGGCGATGGTGCCCTGTTGGAAGGGCTTCATCTCGAACACGCCCATGGGGCCGTTCCACAACAGGGTCTTGCTCCGCAGTATTGCCGCGCGGAATGCTTCGATGCTCTTCGGTCCGATGTCGAGCGCCATCCACCCATCGGGCACGGCATCGGCAGCGCATTGATCGGTGTTCGCGTTCTCGGCGAAGGCATCCGCGACAACAGCATCCGTGGGGATGTGCAGTTTCACGCCTTTTGCTTCTGCCTCCTTGATGATGCTGCGCGCGGTGTCGAGCAGATCTTCCTCAACAAGCGATGCGCCGGTCTGACCGCCTTGCGCTTTCACGAAGGTGTTCGCCATGCCGCCGCCAATGATCAGCTCATCGCAACTGCTGATGAGGTTCTGCAATACGTCGATCTTACTGCTCACTTTGCTGCCGCCGACGATCGCGGTCATCGGTCGTTGGGGCGAGCCTAGCACTTTGCCCACGCTGTCGATCTCAGCTTGCATCAGGGAGCCGAAGAGCTTGGCGGTCGGGAAGAACTTCGCAATGATGGTGGTGCTGGCATGCGCCCGGTGTGCTGTGCCGAACGCATCGTTCACATACACATCGCCGAGGTAGGCAAGTGACTTCGCGAAAGCCTCGTCACCAGCCTCTTCTTCGGGATGGAAACGCAGGTTCTCCAATAGGAGCACTTCGCCGGGCTTCAGCAGAACGGCTTTCGCTTTCGCATCTGGGCCCACGCAATCCGTGGCGAACAGGACAGGCTTGCCAAGCAGGCCGCTCAAGTGTTCAGCGATCGGCTTCAAGCTCATTGCAGTGTTCACTTTCCCTTTAGGCCGACCGAGGTGGCTCATGAGGATCACGCTTCCGCCGTCCGCAAGGATCTTGTTCACAGTAGGCACGATGGCGCGTGCGCGGGAGTCATCGGTCACGTTGCCATTGGCGTCCTGTGGCACGTTCAAGTCCACACGAACCAAGGCTCTCTTTCCAGCGAAGTTGTAGGTGTCCATCGTCAACATGGCGGCGAAAGTAGAAGTGGTGAATGCAAATGCGTTGCGTGTTGACGGGTTACGTGTTATGCGTTACTCCGACGCGACAGAACACGTAACCCGTCAACACGCCAACGCGCAACTCCTGCGGCTAAATTCGCCCCGTGCAATTCTCCAAAGTCATAGGCCACGCGGCGCTGAAGGCGAAGCTCATTGGCAATGTGCGCGAGGGCCGCGTGCCGCATGCGCAGTTGCTCGTGGGACCGCGCGGCAGTGGCAATCTGCCGGTATCGCTCGCATATGCGCAGTATATTTTATGCGAGAACAAGGGACTTGCCGATGCATGCGGGGAGTGTCCTTCGTGCTTGCAGATGGCGAAGTTGGAACATCCTGATCTGAACCTGATGTTCCCGATCTTCTTCACGGACAAGGTGAAGACCTGCGAGAGCTTCCTTGCCGATTGGCGCAAGGAGGTGCTCGCTGAGCCGTACTTGGACATCGAACGCTGGCGCGAGAAACTGGAAAGCGAGAACAAGCAACTACGCATGGGCGTGGACATTGCCCAAGAGATCCAGCGCAAGTTGAGCATGAAGAGTTTCCGCGGCGGATACAAGGTGATGCTCATCTGGCAGCCCGAGCAAATGGATCCGCCCGCAGCGAACAAGTTGCTAAAGGTGCTCGAAGAGCCGGAGCCGAACACCGTGTTCCTGATGGTAAGCACCGATGCTGAGCAATTGCTCGCCACGATCCTGAGCCGCGCCCAGCTGATCAAAGTGCCTGCGTTGGAGGCTGCTGATCTCGCCGACGCGTTGCGCGAACGGTTCCCCGACCTGGCCATGGACGAGGCCATGGCGATCGCCTTGCGCAGCGAGGGCGATCTGCTCGAGGCGGTAGAAATGGCCAACAAGGGCGAGGAGGAGCTCTTCATCTTCTTCCGCGATTGGCTGCGCGCCTGTTTCCGCAAGGAGGTGGTGGCCGCCGTTGACTTCGGCGAGGGCTTCCAAAAGCTCGGCCGCGAACGGCAGAAGTCGCTGGTGCGTTACGGGCTCTACCTGATCAGGCAATGCGTGTTGCAATGGCAGCAGCTACCCGATCTGGTGCGGGTGCTTGGTCAGGAGCAGGAGTTCGTGCAGAACTTCAGCAAGCTGCTGAACGAGCGCAACGTGGAAGGGATCCGCCGTGAACTAGAAGCCGCCCACGGGCACATCGAGCGCAACGCCAACCCCAAGGTGCTCTTCATGGATATGAGCTACCGGATGATGGGGCTGCTGAGGGGGTAGGTCATGCGGCCCTTCCTTGTTCTCCTCGTGTTGTTCGTTGGAACAATGGCCATGGCACAGTCGACCACGCGTTGTGGGGTCGGGCCAAGACAACAGGCACGGCCGCCGTTCGTAAGGCTGCACGAGTTGGACAACCTAGGCCTCCAAGGCCTTGGTCATCGTCAGCTCGATCGCTTGGAGATTGAAATGGCCGAGTGTATCCTAAAGGATTCCATTTTGGCCTGGAGAAGCCCGACACCTGGGGCAGGGGACCTAAGGGCCTTCGATGAGCATCAACGCCAGTATTGCGGACTTGTTTCCGGTCACGGAGAGCGATTGGTCTTCATCAATGCCTTTTGCGATCGGGATCAACAGCGAGGATGGAAAAGACATTGGGTCTTCGTTCTTGATGGTGGCGATTGCTCTTGGCAGGCGGTCATCAACCTAACTAGCGGTCGCGTTGAATGGTACGAGGAGAACGGGGATGCCTGATCAACATCGCCCTCTTGACCGATGGCCTGTGGCAGCGGGTCGCCGCCGGGTCCCCGACTATCTTCGCACCCCATGTCATGTTCGGGTTGTAGCAGCGTAGGTGCCGACGGCAAGCCGGCCGGGTGCAAGAGCAATGGCTTTTGCAGCACCAGCGGGTGCAGCAAGCTGGGGGTCTTCGATTGGCTCACCGGTGTTCCCTTGCCCAATGGCCAGCAGGCCTTCGATGGCGTTGAGGTCCGTTTCAAGAACACGCGCAAGGGATTCTACCGCAACACCAGCGGTATGCAATTGATGCAGGGCGACCTGATCACCGTTGATGCCGCGCCCGGCCACGATGTGGGCATGGTAAGCCTCACCGGCGAACTGGTGCGTGCGCAAATGGCGCGTCGCCAGGTAACGGTGGAGACGTACGAGCTACGCAAAGTGCTGCGCAAGAGCACGCAGGAGGACATAGACCGTTGGCATGCCGCGCGCAAGCAGGAGGACGATACCATGCTTGCCAGCCGCCAGATGGTGCGCGAAGCGAAACTGGACATGAAGGTGACCGACGTGGAGTACCAAGGCGATGGCACCAAGGCGATCCTGTACTACACGGCCGAGGACCGCATCGATTTCCGTGGGATCGTGCGCACCATGAGCGACCGTTTCAAAGTGCGATTGGAAATGAAGCAGATAGGTGCTCGCCAGGAAACGGGGCGCATCGGCGGCATAGGCAGTTGCGGTCGCGAACTGTGCTGCAGCACCTGGCTCACCGATTTCCGCAGCGTGACCACTAGTGCGGCACGCTACCAGCAGCTCGCGCTCAATCCGCAGAAGCTCGCTGGCCAGTGCGGTAAGCTGAAGTGTTGCCTGAACTACGAGCTGGACATGTACATCGAGGCGATCAAGAGCTATCCCTCGCAGAACGCCAAGCTCAAGACCCAACAGGGTACGGGTGCACATATGAAGACCGACATCTTCACGGGCAAGATGTGGTACGGCTTCAAGAAGCCCGGCGAAGCGTTCGTAATGGCGGGATTCCCCATCGATGTGGTGCGCGACATCCTCGCGAAGAACAAAGAAGGCTTGGAGCCGGAAGTGGACCTGAACATGGCTGATGAGCCGGAACCACTGGTGAAGGGACCGGATTACGAGAACGTGGTTGGCCAGGATGACCTGACGCGTTTCGACAGCAAGACCAAAAGCGGGAAGAGCCGCGGAAGCGGTAGGGGCCGGGATCGTGATCGGCGCCCACACGGTGGCGGTACGCGTCCGCAACAGGCGCAAGGTCCAAGGCCGCCACAAGAGAGTGGCCCGCGCCCGCAACAACAAGTAGAACCACGGCCCCCACAGCAGGCACAGGGCGAAGGTCAGCGCCAGGGCGATCGTGGTGGTCGTCGCCGTCGTGGACGCGGTCGCGGTGGTGATCGTCCGCAAGGAGGTGGTCAGCAAGGTGGTGCTCCCACAACTCCTCCGTCGGCCTGATGCGATCGAATTTCATGATCGGCTTGGCGGCACTGTTCGCCACGGGCTGTGCGGACAACGTGGTGTACCAAAGCGATGTGCAGGTGCCGAACGGTGAGTGGAGCCGCAGTTTTACCCCGGAGTTCGCCTTCGACATAGCCGATACGGTGAGCCGCCACGATGTGTACATCGATGTGCGCCACACAGGTGAATACCCCTTCAGTGACCTCTACCTCTTCGTGGACCTCACCGGCCCCGGTGGGCGCACCATGCGGGATACTGTGGAATGCCTGCTCGCGGACCCCAGCGGCCAATGGTTGGGCAAGGGCACCGGCTTCATCTTCAGCGATCGCATACAGGCCAAGGTTCTTTACAAGCTGCGCAACAGATTTCCTTCGGCGGGCCGTTATACCATGAAACTGGAACAGGCCATGCGTGCCGAACCGCTTCCCGCCATTATCGATGTAGGGGTGAGCGTGGAGCGGAGCACCCAATAGGGTTCTGCACATCCACTGTGTTCATGGCCGCGGCACAGTGCACTAATACCTTCGGCCCGCCATGGCGAAAGCGAAGAAGAACAATCGACGGTTGATGTGGTGGGGCCTTGTGCTCTCGCCGGTCGCTGGCCTCTTCCTCATGCTCGTGATCGCGTCGTTCAGCAACCTGCCAGACGAGACCGAACTGGCCAATCCGCGCAGTGACCTGGCCACTGCCGTGCTCTTCAGCGACGGCACCCAGATGGGGCAGTACTACAAGGAGAACAGGATCCCGGTGAGCTACGACAGGATCAGCCCCAATGTGGTGAACGCGCTGATCGCCACCGAGGACGAACGCTTTCGCGATCATAGTGGCGTTGACCTGAAGGGTACTGCGCGCGCGGCCATCTTCCTCGGCGGTCGTGGCGGTGCTAGCACCATCACACAGCAGCTGGCCAAGATGCTCTTCACTGAACGAGCGGACAACTTCTTCAAGCGCACTTTCCAGAAGTTCCAGGAGTGGATCATCAGCGCGCGGCTGGAACGGCAGTACACCAAGAACGAGATCATCGCCATGTACCTCAACCGCTTCGACTGGATCAACCAGGCGGTGGGGATCAACAGCGCGGCACGCGTCTATTTCAACACCAGTCCTGATTCGTTGCGGGTGGAAGAGGCCGCCATGCTCGTGGGCATGCTGAAGAACCCGGCGCTCTTCAACCCTAACCGGCCGCACCGCGTGGATACCGTGATGCACCGCCGCATGGTGGTGATGGACCAGATGCGCAAACAGGGCTACATCACCGATCAGCAATACGACTCGTTGAAGGCACTACCCCTGGGCCTTCACTTCCAGCGCGTGGACCACACCGAGGGTCCGGCGCCCTACTTCCGCGAAACGCTGCGGGCCAAATTGCAGGCCTTGCTCACAGAGAAGGACGAGCACGGCGAATACCGCTTTCACAAGGTTGATGGCACGCCCTACGACATCTATACAGACGGATTGAAGGTGTACACCACGATCGATCGTCGCATGCAGAACTACGCGGAGTGGGGCCTACGCGAACACCTGGCGAACGAACTGCAGCCCGACTTCTTCAAAGACATAGCGCGCAAGAAGAACCGGCCCTTCGATGCGCGCGTGAACAAGGCCGAGATCGATGCGATCATGAGCACTGCCAAGAAGCGCAGCGTACGCTACCGCGTGATGACAGGCAAGCAATGCGGCAACTGCGAACGTCCGGCGGCCTACATCGAAGAGGTGATGTACGATGGGCGCAAGCACTTCCACTGCAAGCCTGAAGCTGGAGGTTGTAATGCGTACTGGCCCGTGGAGAAGGAAGGTGTGATCGATAGGGTGTTCGAGACACCGGTGAAGATGCGCGTGTTCTCCTGGCGTGGCGATGTGGACACCACCCTGAGCCCGATGGATTCGATCCGCTACTACAAGAGCTATTTGCAGAGCGGCTTGTTGAGCATGGACCCGCATACAGGCTTCGTGAAGGCGTGGGTGGGTGGTATCGATTACAAGCATTTCCAGTACGACCATATCGAACAAGCGCACCGTCAAGTTGGATCTACCTTCAAGCCCTTCGTTTACGCCACGGCGATCCGCGACGGCGAGCTACCATGCAACGAACTGCCGAACCAGAAGGTGTGCTTCGACATGCCCGAGGGTCAACCTGATTGGTGCCCGGACAACAGCGATGGTGAATACGGTGGCATGGTGACGGTGGAATACGCCTTGGCCAACAGCATGAACACCGTGACGGCGCACCTGATGAAGAAGTACCGACCCGAAGCAGTGACGGTGCTGGCGCGCGCACTAGGGATCAAGAGCAAATTGGACCCCGTGCCCTCTCTCTGTTTGGGCGTTGCCGACCTCACCCTGAGCGAAATGACCGGGGCGTTCGCTGCCTTCGCAAATCAGGGTGTTTTCATTGAGCCCATCACCTTTACGCGCATCGAGGACAGCAATGGCAACACGATATACGATATGGTGCCGCACACGGTGGAGGCGCTGGACGAACGCACATCGTACATCATGCTGAAGATGATGAAGGGCGTCGTGGACGGTGCGTACAACCCAAGCACGGGCAAGGTGGTGGGCACGGGCCTGCGCCTGCGCACCAGCTGGGGCGTACGACAGAAATACGCCAACATCAAGTTCCCCACCGCTGCCAAAACAGGCACCACGCAGAACAATACCGATGGCTGGTTCATCGGGATCACGCCCGATCTCGTGACCGGCGTATGGACCGGTGCCGATGACCGCCCAGTGCGTTTCAGCACCACGGAAAAGGGACAGGGCGCCAATAGCGCTTTGCCGATCTACGGCTACTACATGAACAAGGTGTACGCCGACGCCACGATCGATATCAGCACCGGTGACTTCGAAAAGCCGGAAGGCGACCTGGGCATTGAGATCGATTGCCGCAAGAAGGCGAGGGGAGAAACCAATTCCGGAGAGCCGGATTGGGGGGACTAGGCGGATCGATCGCGGAGAAGGCGTCTCTTCGTTTCCATGACCGAAAGCTACGCGAGCTTGTCGCTCAGCAACCGCATCTCCATGGAAGGCGCCATCTTCTCGTACAGCATGCGGTAGGTGGCCTCACTGATCGGCATGTCCACGCCCAACTTTTCGTTGATCGCGTGCACGCACCGTACGGCGTAATAGCCTTCGGCCACCATGTTCATTTCCATTTGCGCGGCACGCACGCCGTAGCCCTTGCCGATCATGGTGCCGAACTCGCGGTTACGGCTGAAGGAGGAATATGCCGTGACCAATAGATCGCCGAGGTAGGCCGGTTCGTTGATGTCGCGTGCGATCGGATGTGCGGCCTTCACGAAGCGGTCGATCTCCTGTATGGCGCGGCTCACCAGCACCGCGCGGAAGTTGTCGCCATAACCCAACCCTACACTGATCCCCGCACACACCGCGATCACGTTCTTGAGGATCGCGGCGTACTCGGTGCCGTAGATGTCGTCGCTCAACGTGGTTTTGAGGAACCGCCCGTTGAGCGCATTGCCCATGGCCTTTGCCTTCGCTGGATCCTGGCTCGCGATGGTGAGGTAGCTAAGGCGCTCCATCGCAACTTCTTCGGCATGGCAGGGACCGCATATCACTCCGAAGTCGTTGGTGGCAACACCCCAATGGGTGAAGAGGTATTCGCCCACGATCTGATTGGTCTCGGGCACGATGCCCTTCACCGCGCTGAAGACCGTCTTGCCTTTCAATTCGGCAGGATCGAGCTGGTCCATTGTGGATTTCAGGAATGCGCTGGGTACGGCGATCACCAGCACGTCCGCGTTCTTCACCACAGCGTGGAGGTCACTGTCCATGGCCAGGCGCGCAAGGTCGAACTGTGCTGCGCTGATGTAGTCGGGGTTGTGGCCGTATTGGCCAATGTGCGCGATCGTCTCCGCGCGACGTACCCACCAGCCCACGCACTCGGTGTTAGCAGAAAGCAATTTCACCAGTGCAGTGCCCCAACTGCCCGCACCGATCACCGCGATCCGTTGTGCGTCCATCAGAAGGTGATGTCGGTTTCCATCTCCTTGCCATCGCGCCGCCATTTCACCTTGCTCGTGTCGCCCTTATTGAATTGCGCAAGGGCCTTCATATAGCTCATCATATCGGTCACATCCAAGGCGCCCAGCTTCACCACGATGTCGCCGGTCTTCAGGCCTGCTTGTGAAGCGGGTTTACCATCGGTGACACCATCGATCCGCATGCCCTTGCCGTCGTACATGTAATCGGGCACCACGCCCAGCGTCACCTTGAACTTGGGCGCATCCTCTTGGTTGGCGTCCTCGGTCTTGGTGAAGGCGAGCTTCGGTTCGCCGTTCAGCGCAGTGATCATCGCCTCGATGAACCGCGTGATGCGGAGCATGCCATCGTAATTGACCTTTTCCTCGTCGTCGCTCGGCTTGTGGTAGTCGTTGTGTGATCCAGTGAAGAAGTGCACGGCCGGCACACCTTGCAGGTAGAAGCTCGTGTGATCACTGGGGCCAACACCGCCAGCACTGGTCTTTATCGTGAGGGTATCGGCGAACACTACACCGTGTCTACCTCCAGTGCGAACTGGTCTGCGCAATTGCGTGAGCACGCTATCCCAAATGGGTGAAGTGCCGGTGCCGCTGACGGCAAGATGTCGCGCACTGTCGAGCCGCCCCACCATGTCCATGTTGATCATGTAAGTGAGTTCTGCGATCGGCACGGTGGGGTTCTTTGTCCAATAGTTCGATCCGTAAAGACCTTTTTCTTCTCCGCTGAAGGCGATGAAGAGGTAGTCGTTCGCGCGTGCATCGTCCCGCTCGGAGAGATCGCGTGCGAGTTGCAACAGCACGGCGATGCCGCTCGCGTTATCGTCGGCGCCATTGTGTATGGCAGGTTCACCGCGGTAAAGCGAACCCTCGTCGCCCATGCCGAGGTGATCGAGGTGCGCGCCGATCACCACCACGTTGGGGGCGCCGTTGTCGATCATGCCAACCACGTTGTAGGCCGTGCGCTTCTCCCGCTTGATCTCCGCAGCGAGCACGCAGGGGTTGCCATCGATCACGAGATCCTCGTAGAGATCGCCTTTTAGGAAGATCACCGGGATGGGCAACACTCCCACCTTCGCGGAGAAGCGCTCGTCGGGGATTTCGGCCGTGGGGTCATCGTTGTAGAAGAGCACGGCAGCGGCGCCCAAGTCCGCGGCCTTCTGCGCGCGCCCTTGCAGGTCGTGGTAAGCGAGGTACTTGCTGTGCGGGTGGATCCCGTCGGGTGAACTGATGGAGAGTGCCGCCACGCGGTCCTTCAGATCGGTCGAATCCGCGAAATCGTTCGTGCCGAGCTCGGGCGCACCGATCCCATAGCCGAGCTTCAGGATCTTGCCGAAGACATTGCCATTACCCGAATAGGACAGCGCGAAATAGTCCGTGCCGTACGTCAACTTCTTGCGGCCCAATTGCAACGCGTTGGCCGTGCCGATCTCCGGCTCTGCGTTGAACGTGAATGCTTGCAGGTACGAGGCGCTATCGCCGTATGGCATCAACCCTGCGTTACCATACTTGGCCGCGATGTAGTCCACGGCCAGTTTCTCACCCGGTGTTCCCGCCTCGCGACCTTCAAGCAGATCGCTCGCGAGGTATTTCACATCGTAGCGCATCTGGTCCACCGCATCGGTGTCGGACATCAGTTGCGCGGAAGCAAGAGCAGGCAAACCAACAAGAGGCAGCAGGAGCAGACGGTTGTTCATCGGGTGCCGAAGGTATTGGGGGCATACCTTCGATCTATCCACAGGCGTTCACTTTACAAAGGACCGACCCCTATGAAGAGCTTCCTCGTCGCACTCGCCGGCTTCCTTTCGTTCCTGTACCTGCTCAACCCAACTTTCGGCATGTTCGAGTTCTTGCCGGACAACATACCGCTGGTGGGTAATGTGGACGAGGCTACGGCCACCACGGTATTGCTCGCCGCACTGCGCTACTTCGGTACGGACCTCACGAACTTGTTCCGGAGGAGGGTGGTGGAGTTCGGGGTGAAGGGGGCTAGCAATACGTGACGCGCCCTTCGCACCCCATCCTTTCAGCCATGCCGCAGAGGATCGAAAAGGGGGCAAGGCAGCGCTTACACGTTTCCTGCGTCATTGTTACATTCGAACTCAGCGTGGCCAAGCCCTTCTGGATCAACCAACGAGAAGCCACCAACCCCAACCCCAAACCCGATCAAGATGAAGAACTGCCGCCCACTACTGATCACGCTCATCGCCGTTGCGATGGTGGGCGGATGTAAGAAGGATGAGCCGAACGAGACACAGGCACCTGCTCCCACGCCCACCAGTCCCGGGCCGGCGCTATTCCAAGCGCTTTTCGCGAACAACACCGCGGGTGCCACCCAGGAGTACGCGTTGAATGCTGCGGTGGGCGGGATGATCATAGCCGCGCAAGGAACGCAACTACTCTTTGAGCCTAGCGCATTCCTCTACGCAGATGGCACGCCGGTGACCGGCCAGGTGGACGTTTCCATTGTAGAAGCCTTGACCATCGGGGACAAAATCTGGTTGAACAAGCAGACCGTGGGCAATGACAACGGCACCCTGAAGATGCTGCGCAGTGGTGGCTCCATCAACGTTTACGCCACCCAGGGCGGCAACACGTTACGGATAACCCAAGGCGGCCTCGTCGTGAAGATCCCCACGACAGTGGGAGACACCCAGATGGAGTTGTTCAGCGGGAGCGAATCCGCTGATGGCAGCATGGTCTGGAACCCCATCGATTCATCCTCGGTGACCGTGGATACCCCCTACTACACCACTTTGTATTACGCGTTCGCTGCCGATTCATTGCAGTGGATCAACTGCGACTACTTCTACAATTATCCGAGCACGACCATGCTCCAAGCGACCATTTCGGCGGACCAGTCGGCGGACAGCACCCAGGCCTGGATCGCCTTCCCATCCGAGAATGCAGTGATGCAGATGAACTATTCGGGAACGCAGACCTATACGACTTGGCAGGTGGTCCCCGTGGGCATGCAGGCGGTCGTAGTCGGCCTGCAACTAACCTCCACCGGCTATGCCTCGTCCTTCACGACAGTAACGATCGCGAACAGCATGAGCTTGCCGATGAGCTTCTCGCCGACCACGCTAGCACAGTTCGAGGCGGATCTGGACGCGCTTTAGCCGAGAGCAATGGAATGAAGGAGCATCGGCGCTAGCCGATGCTCCTTCATTTGGAAGAGACCCATCAATTCTAGCCTCACGTTCCTGCTCCTGTTATCGCCGATGCGCCCAGCCCGTTCCACCATCATTCTCCTCGCTCTGCTGCTCGCCAATGCGCTGGTCATCCTGTGCTTCCGGTTCTTCATCACGGTGGATGGTCCTATGCACGTGCTGCACGCATCGTTGCTCGATGCGCTCTGGACCACGCCCGGTCATCTGGCACACGGGATCACATACGACAGCGCTGCACTACAGGGTTGGCTCGGCGATCGGATCTTGAGTGTCCTGCTGCTTTTCGCCACACCGGAACAAGCGCATGACCTGTTCGCGGCGCTGGTGAGCTGCGCCACAGTGCTCTCGGTAGTGGCCTTCTTGCGTGCGTATGGAACGCGCATGAGCGTATCTATCCTGTGGCTGGTTCCACTCACCTTCAGCTTCGTGTTGATCATGGGCCTCTTCCACTTCCTGCTTGGTGTCGCCGTCAGCTTCGCCTCTGTGGCCTGGTGGAAATGGCAAGAACCTGCGCCACGCATTCGTTGGGCTGGGTTCGTGATCGGCGGGCTTACGGCGTGGTACACGCATCGCAGTGCGCCCGTGCTCCTTTGCGTGCTCTTCCTTGTGGCTTTTGCTATCGAACTGCATGGCAAGCGATCTCTCGCAAAGAGTGTAAAATGCCGCTCTCCGCTTTTGCACATGGCGATCATCGGCGCGGTGCTGTTGGTGGTCGCGCTTGCAGTGGGTCGGATCGTGGTCGGGATCCCGCTGCCGCTGCCGCACGACCTTCCGCTATTCAACGAGGACCTATTGTTGCGTCCGCTATTATTGCTTGATCCGGAGCGGGAACGATGGCTCGTACGCGCCATCGCAGCGCTGCTCTTGATCCCGATCTGCGCGGGTGCATGGGTGCGGATGCGCATGGGTCGGAGGCTGTTCCCGCAGGACGTGCCGCTTGTGTTCATCCTTGTCTTCCAGTTGATCGCGTGGCTTGGCAATACACCGCACGGCCACCAGCTCTTGATCGCCGAGCGGTGCCAGTGGCTGGCCTTGGTGGCTGTGGTGATGTGGCTCGTGACCATGGCCGATCGACATCGCGGGCTTGCATCGAAGTTGATCGGCATTTCCGTTCTGTTCGTGTTGCCGCTCCATGTGGTGAGGATGGTGCAGGCAGAGAGCGCTTTACTCCAGTTCCAGAGCCCGCATCATCTGGCGATCGGGGCTAGTGCGGCCTTGGCGCCGGGCAGTTTGGTCATGCCCGTCACAGCGGGGCGTACCACGCTTTTGCAGCATGTTGAAGCGTACATCGCCGTGCGTCACAGCGGGGTCCTCCTCGCTGCCAGTGAAAGGATCCGGATCAAGAACGCAACCGCTGTGAATGATGTGCGTTTGCACCGCATGACGGGCGACCCTTACTGGATCGCCCGTCATTGGCGCAAACGAATTCCTGAAGGGGTTGACGAGATCCTGTTCATCGGCGATGATATCGAACGCATTGTGGAACAACATCCATGGCCCTTACTGCTAAAGGAACATTACCAGATCACCTTCAAAAATGGCTATACGCGTATTTACACGGCGGGCAGAAGTGAGTAGCTGCTAGCGTGGAGTGTGCTACTCCCCGGGGTATGGGTGCATCGCTGGTGGGGCTGCCTTGGAAGCGGGGCCATGTCCAGGCGGCTTACCCCGCCATAGGACCAATAACCAGCTTCCAAGATTCAAATGCGGATAAGACACTCTACAGGCTGCGGGTCTTGTGGCTAAGGATCAAGGTATTTACGACAACACCGTTGCCGTTGTAGTGGCCTTCCCGCGCCGGGATCCACCAAGGTGCAGAACGACATTGATCCGTTGGTGATGGCCAATGCGGTGGTGGTGGGCTGCTCGCTAGTGCGACACCACCACCCTTTCCATGCTCACCTCGCCAGCGCACTCTATGCGTATGAAACGCACACCACCCTGCGCGGGATCGAAGGCGATATGGCGCAGCCCTTCTTGCGCGAGCAAGGTGGCGAAGGGCACTTGCTGGCCCAGGGCATCGTACACGGTGATGTGCGCATCCACCGGCGCATCTATCCACAAGCTGCCATCGCTGGGGTTGGGGTAGCAGCGCTCGCGGGCATGTTGCCAAATGGCGCTCACCGTGCGACTGTGCTCGGCGCTACCATCGGTGTCCAGCATGAAGAGGCGGTAGTAGTTGGTGCCCTTCACGGGTGCACGATCCAGGAAGTTGTACGCCGTGGTGGTGAAGGATTGCCCCTGCGCGCTCAATGAACCGATGCGTGTCCAGTTGATGGCATCGGCACTGCGTTCCACCTCGAAGCGTTCGCTGTTCAATTCGCTACCGGTGCTCCATTGCACGTCAATGCCGTCGTCCGTAGCGGTGGCACCCAGATCCAGCAGCTCCACGGGCAAGCTGCTGTTGCCGAAGACCTGCACATTGTCCATGTAGAAGAAGTTGCCGTAGGCGTTGATGCCCACAAAGCGGATCTGCACCGTTTGCCCATTGTAGGCGCTAATGCTTAAGGTGTTGGTCTGCCACTGCGCGCAGTTGGTGGGGGCCCATGCAGCGGTGTTGGCAGTGGTGGTGGCCAAGGCCACGCCCGAGGCGTAGTACAACTGTGTCCAGTTGGCGCCGCAGTTGGTACTAATGTCCACACGGAACGCATCGTAGTAGCCAACACCATAGGGAGCAAAGGCCCGATCGAAACGCAGTGTGGAATTGGTGAGTCCCGCAAGGTTGATGCGTGGTGTCACCAAGCGGTCCTCCTGTCCCACGCCGTTGTAGTTGTAGTGGTCCATGCTCCATACGCGCGAGCTGCCGCAGTTGATCCCGTTGGTGATCACGGGCGCGGTCCAAGTGGTGAGTCCATCGGGGTTCTCCAAGCGCCAGCCGGTGGGCGCGGGCACGGTGTTCACGGTGAGCCCTTCAGTGAAGGGTGCCACCACCACGGTGCCGTTGGCCACGGTGATGTTGCCTGTTGCCTGATCATTGCCGGCGAACGAATCGCCGCTGAGCAAGGTGGAAACGGTGACGGTGTGTGCGCCGGTGGTGCCGATCACCAGTGGTGTGGTGAAGGTGTAGGTGCCGCTTGCCCCCGCAGCGAGGGTGCCGCTATAGGTCTCGTTCACCCATGCGCCAGCATCCAAACGGTAACGCACGGGGAAGCTGCCTTGGCTGTTGGATCCGAAGTTGCGCACGGTGGCGCTAACAATGGTGTTGCCGCCCGTGCAATCGATGTTGGCCGAGCCTGCGGGCGAGAGCACCGCCGAAACGCCCACGTTGTTGGGCGTTGGTGTGTCGTAGGCTTCGGTCTGATCGGTACGGCTCGTGGTGGCGCCCTGGTTGGCGCTCACGCCAAGTCCGCGACGAGCGAAGGCGTTCCACATCGCCGTTTGGTGCACGCCGCCATAGAGCGCCGCATCAGCGTTGAGCAATGCGTTGCGCGCATCCACAAAGCCTGGGTTGCACGGCGTCAGCTTCATGCCTTCCATCACCAAGCGCATGGCTACGTTGTTGCCGCCGGTGCCGCTGTAGATGTTGGGGTCGTAGCCGTAAGTGTTGATCAGCTCCCAGGTCATCTCCCACAAAATGGTACACCACACGAAACCAATGCCGTGCGGCACTGCAATGGTGGCCGTGTTGTTGGTGGCTGCGTAGGTGAAGTTGTTCTGCGCGAAGGAGGTGCTGTAGGGTGCGGGGCGTATGCCGCCGCCGGTGGTGGCCTGCCCGATCACGTAGGTGCCTATGCCGCGCCGGTCGATCCCTTGATCACCGGGTTCGATTGTCATCATCAGCGCCACCCAATCGCTCCAGCCTTCGCCCATCTGTTCGGCGTTGGTGAGGCAGTTCACATTGGCTGGGCCACCCACGAGCCGGTTGCTGATGCCGTGCGCATACTCATGCGCGATAATGCCGTTGTCTATATCGCCATCGCGGTTGGGTGTGGTGTAGGTCCACACGTACATCTGCATGCGCGGCGATGAGCCCTCCGGGGGTGTGCCGAAGTTGGCGTTATTGGTGCCCCCGCCATCCTGCGCATCGGCAAATACGTAGTCGTTGCCCGTACCACCGCGACCGTAGTTGTTGCTCTGGAAGTTCCCGCTCGGATCATCGAAACCGTAAGGGTACCACACATCGTGCACCAGGTTGTTCCAGTAGTAGAGGTTGGCGATCACCGCGTTCTGGTAGGTGCTGGGTGCACCCGCTAGATTGACCGCGTAATCGAAGTCGAGCGTGGCGCTCACCGGTGATGCGCCGGTGCCGTTGTTGTTGTTGGCATCCTCCTGTGCCCAGCAGTTGTTGCCGCGCGTGGTGGTGTACTCGGGTCCCGCCGCGCCGTTGGTGTCGTTCCAGCCGAATGGCGATGCGATGCCACCATTGGTCCACGGTGCGTTGCGTATCGCGCGTGCGCCGTGGTTCGGACTTTCCACCGGCATGGGGTATACGTTGAGGTCGTTGGCCACCAATGGCGCCGGGGCGATCTCCGGCGAAGCAACGTGTGCATGCGCTTCGCACACCGCCTCTTCAAAGCTGCACTGGCTCACCCAATCGTTGCGATCCAGTTCGGCACCGGTCACCGCATCTATGCGCACGTTCCACCAATGCGAACCATCGGGGGTGTAGTGGTTCACGTTCCACACCAGGCGGAGCGCATCGCCCATGGGCAACAGATAAAGCTTCACATCAACAGGTTGTTCGCCGAGGGCGCTGCCATCGTAGTGCACAATGCGGCCCTGATCTTCGCTGCCGATCTCCGCAGGCGCTGCAACGCCGGGCATCGTTAGCGACAGCACAATGTTCAAGGCGGTCTGTGCGCTCACCAACGGCGCGGTGGCGTTCACGCGTTTTGCAAGACGCTTTTCGGCTGCGTGGTTGAAGGCGATCAGTCCGCCATCACTACGACTGTGTACGGAGATGTCGCCGTTCCAAACTTCAATGCCCTGCCATTTCTGACGAAGGATCACGTGCTGAATGCCGCCGCTGGTGTAATCGTCCTTCACCACCAGTTCGCCGAGGTCTTCTTCGGCGAAGCCCAGTTGTGCGAGTTCGCGCTGCGCGATGCCGCGCGCATCATTGCCATGATCCTGGCCAATGGCCCATGTGCCGACGATCATCGACAGACAGGAGAGGAGGAGCCGCGCGCGCATTTATTTCACCCCACCAAAGCAGGGCTTTGGAATGGACGGCCGAAAGTACCCCGCACCCGGGTAAAATGCAATGGCTTCGACCGATCGCGCGGGCCGGGGTATTGGGCTCGCAATGAGGGGGATGAGGGCAATAAGGGAGTCAGCCTTTCAGGGCCTTCGCCGCAGCCACCATCGCCGCCGTCACTTTCGGCGCGTTGCCGATGAAGATCTCCCCCGCCGCATCCGGGGTCTTCGACTTGCCGATCACCATCACCGGGCGCTTGAGAAAGGTGTATTCGGCGAGGATGTACTTGCGGTAGTCCTTCTCCGTCAGCGTCATCGTGTTCAGTCCCAAGCTGCGGTACTTCAAAGCCACACGACTGAAGAGCGCCTCGTAGCTGCCAGCGAGGTTCTTCAATTCATCCAGTTCCTTTGCCGTGATCGGTTGCCCCTTGATCTCGCGCATTGTGAAGGTCTTCAGGTTCGGGATCTCCTTCAGGATGCGCTCGCACGTGGAGCAGGTGCCGAGGTAGTAGAAGATGCGTGTCATGATCTAGAACTCCGCGCTCTTCGGCGTACGTGGAAATGGGATCACATCGCGGATGTTCCCCATGCCTGTCACGAAGAGCACGAAGCGCTCCAGGCCAAGACCAAATCCCGCATGCGGCACCGTGCCGAACTTACGTGTGTCGAGGTACCACCAGAGT
>JBKJPT010000279.1:0-25196 GCA_046595075.1 Flavobacteriales bacterium | reverse complement strand
TACGAGAGGACCGTGGTGGACGAACCGCTAGTGTACCAGTTGTCCCGCCAGGGGCACCGCTGGGTAGCTATGTTCGGACGGGATAAGCGCTGAAAGCATCTAAGCACGAAGCCCACCCCAAGATGAGACTTCTTCCAAGGGCCGTAGAAGATTACTACGTTGATAGGCCACAGGTGTAAAGTCAGCAATGGCAAAGCCGAGTGGTACTAATTGCCCGTAGACTTTCGATTAATCAGGATCGCTCTTTGGAACGATCCTCGGCTGTTCTTGTCCTGTCCAACGACATCTCAAATCGTATCCACGATTTCAGGTGACTATTGCGGTGAGGTCCACCTCTTCCCATTCCGAACAGAGAAGTTAAGCTCACCAGCGCAGATGGTACTAGGCCACAAGCTTGGGAGAGTATGTCGTCGCCGATCTGAACCCCGTTACGCAAGTAGCGGGGTTCTTTTTTGTCCCTATGCGAAGGGGCATCTTTGTTGCCTTCGGACCACCAATGCGCTCCTTCTCGAACCTTGCCTTCATGGCCGCGTCGCTGACGGCGATCACTTCCGTGGCACAGCGTGTTTCGGGAGAGTTGATCACGCCCAGCGGTCCGGATCGTTTGTACCTTTTTGTTACGCGCGGCCACGACCGCATCCTCGTTGATTCGGCCGAGGTGGACCCCAAGGGCAGGTTCGCTTTCGATCGACGCACCTATTCTAGGGGTTTCCACCAGATCGCTGCTTCGGACACGGATCGTGTTGATGTGATCCTGGACCCAGCGGAATCTGAAGTACGATTACGTTTCGATGGCTTGCCGCTGCAGGAGCACATCACCATCCTTGATTCAGAGGAGAACCAACGCTTGTGGGAGTACAAGCGGGCGAGCCGTGAGTTCGGGCGCGCTTCCTCTCAACTGAGCGATCGCCGTGCGGCTGCAGATCCAAGGGACAGTTTGGAACTTCTCGCGATCGATGCGTTGTTGGCCCAAGCTCGCACGCGGCGCTCCGAAGTGTTGCTAAGATTGACCTCCGGAGACACTTCCGGCTATTTCGCCAAGGTCGTGGGCGCGGATCAACGATTGACAAGCGCCATTCCCCTGGGGACACTCGCGATCAAAGAGGCCATGAATTGGTCCGACCCTGACCTAGTGCATTGTGCGGTCTTTCCGAACGCGATCACGGCCGTGTTGCAAAGTGCACAACCGGCGACGGCTGATGTGCTTGGCCAAGCTTCAGATTCCCTTATGGCTTGGTCCGCTAGCAACGAGGAATGCTGGCGGTACACGCGATCGTTCCTCTTCGATCTGTTCGTTCAGTACGCGGCGGACCAGGTGGTGCAACATTTGGTGGACTACTACGTGGTCGGGCCTGGAACCTTGTACCCGCCGGAGCCGGAGATCCTTACAATGGTGGCCGCGCAGCTCCGTGTTGCCGTGGGCAGCGACGCGCCGAACATAGATCTGCCATTGCCCGGTCGTGCGGACACGCTGAAGCTGCACCAGTTCCTTCAGGGGAACAGCTATGTGGTCTTGTTCTTCTATTCCAGCACGTGTGATCATTGCCACGAACAGATGCCGCTGCTGATGAGCCTTTATCGCGAGATGCGCCCACGAGGGGTGGAGGTCATCGGGATCGCGTTGGATGATAACGTAGAGGATTTCGACACCACGATCCGGGAGAAGGGTCTGCTCTTTCCGTGCTACACCGAAATGGTTGCGTGGGGATCACCCGCGGCGAAAGCATTTGCGGTGAAGGCAACACCCTCTCTGATCCTCCTGGATGGCAATGGGCGCATCATCGCGAAGCCGAACGATGCGGTTGAACTCCACGAGCTGCTTTCGCGGCTTCCGTTCTAATGGCTGAACGGAAGGACCCAGGACCTGTAATCCACAGGCCATTCCTGCGCGGGCGGCCGTGAATCGTAAATACCGAAGACCGCCGATCCCGAGCCGCTCATGGAAGCATAGCTCGCGCCGACTGAAAGCAGCCGTTGCTTGATATCCGCGATCTCCGGATGGTGCGCGAAGACGAACTCTTCCATGGAGTTGGTTAGCAGCCCCTGCCAGTTCCTGAGCCCACCTGTGCTCAGCATCGCGGCAAGATCAATGGATCGGTCCGTGGGTACGATGCCCCGGTATACTTCTGCGGTGGACAGATGAACACCGGGGTGTACCAAGTACAACCATTGACCAACCAAGTCTACATCCACAGGTCGAAGCAACTCACCGCGACCCGAAGCAACGCAACTCCCTCGCTCCAAGAAGAATGGGCAATCGCTGCCCAATTCAGTAGCCATCGCGTGCAGCCGTTCGATCCCGAGTTCAAGACCAAGCAATTTGTCCAACAACATGAGCGCGTGTGCAGCATCGCTCGATCCGCCGCCAAGTCCTGCGCCCATGGGGATCACCTTGTGCAGGTGCACTCGAAGACCGGGGAGGTGTTGTCCGCTTGCAATGAGCCGCACAGCTCTCATAGTCAAATCCTTTTCCGGGTCGCCATTGATCAGAAGACCCGATCTGGTGTAGACAATATTGCCCGGAAGTAAGGCACTGTCCACGACAGCCTCTAGGATATCATGCAGTGGTATCGGCACCATCACGGTCTCGATGTCATGGAAGCCATCGGCGCGTTTGCGCACCACATTCAACCCTAGGTTGATCTTGGCGTTAGGGAATACGATCATACGCGACGAAATTACCTTGAACGATGGGCCCGACCGGCTCTCGTGCATCCTTCTACCTTCGCCTTCCCAATTCGAAAAGATGCAGACGTTCCTCGAATTCGAGAAGCCGGTGCAGAACATCATCGAGCAGATCGAGAAGCTGAAGGAAGTGGCCGCGCAGGGTGAAGTGGACGTGAGCGCGACACTGAAGGACCTGGAGAAGAAACTGCGCGAGACCCGGGTGGAGATCTACGACAAGCTCTCACCGTGGGAGCGTGTGCAGGTGAGCCGTCACCCCGATCGGCCCTACTCGCTCAAATACATCGATGTGCTCACCGACGGCACCTTCATTGAACTGCACGGCGATCGCACCGTGAAGGACGACAAGGCCATGATCGGCGGTTTCGGGCTGCTTAACGGCCGCACGGTTATGTTCATTGGCCAACAGAAGGGGATCAACACCAAGATGCGTCAGTACCGGAACTTCGGTATGGCGAACCCCGAAGGCTATCGTAAAGCGCTGCGCTTGATGAAGTTGGCTGAGAAGTTCAACAAGCCTGTGGTCACCTTGATCGATACACCTGGTGCTTTCCCCGGCCTCGAAGCCGAAGAGCGCGGGCAAGGTGAAGCCATCGCGCGCAACCTCTTTGAAATGGTGCAGCTCAAAGTGCCCGTGATCTGCGTGATCATCGGCGAGGGTGCTTCGGGCGGTGCGCTGGGCATAGGTGTCGGTGACAAGGTGCTGATGATGGAGAACACCTGGTACAGTGTGATCTCCCCTGAGTCATGCTCTTCGATCCTTTGGCGCAGCTGGGACTACAAGGAGCAAGCGGCTAAAGCGCTGAAGCTCACCGCTGACGATATGCTGGCAAACAAGCTCATCGATGGCATCATCATGGAACCTCCCGGCGGCGCGCATGCCGATATCGATGCGGCTTGCAAACTGGTGAAGTCCGAGGTGATCAAGCACTTGGACAAGCTGGTGAAAGTGGATGCCGAGAAGCTCGTGGAACGCCGGATAAGCAAGTTCTGTGACATGGGCGTGGTGCTCAAGGCCAAGCCCGAGAAGAAGAAAGCCTGAGCGCTACCGGTTCATCAGAAGTAGGATCGTGCCCACCTCGTGGGGCATGCTGCGCGTGTCCAGCAGCGCCCCCGTGTTGGGGTCGATGGTGATGAGTTGGTTGCCCGTACCGACCAACATGCTGCCCGATGCGGGTTCGTACACGATCGCATTGGCAACCATACCAGACGAAATCGGGCTGATCCCGTTGTTCTGGTATGTGAACTTGATGATCCCGCTTTGCAGCGCGATCAAGTATGTGCTCTCGTTCACTTGTGCAACGGCCCGTAGCGGATCGCTGGCGAACAATTGCATTTCGTAAACGCCGCCGGACTGTACGTTGCGCTCTTGCAACACCCCGTTACCATTGCGGTTCCCGAAGACGAACAATTGATCGGTTCCATGGGCGAAAAGAGCCGTCGGCACCACGTCCAAGGGGAATTGACCGAGCAGCACTCCTGAGCTATATGCGTGGTTCACCAAGGTTCGTGATCCCGAAACAGGTTCGATCGCTGCGGAAACGACCAGGTCATTGACCACGGTGTTCATTTCGCTGTACAGGCCTGTGGGGCTCGTGGCCGCGAACACCCCTGCTCCGGATGTGTTAAATCCACGCAGTGCGCCGTCCAACGTACCAGTGTATGTTCTGTGATCTGTAGGATCCACCTTAAGCCCGTGGAAGTAGGATAGGCTTCCGCCGGGGACGCCGTCGTTGTTGAGCAGTAATGACGTGCTCCCGGTGTTCACGTTCCACCTGGTGAGCGGCTCCGTGGTGGTGCCTGCTAGGTACAAGTGATCCAGATCGATGGTGCAGCCGCTCAGTTCGGTCACTGTGGCCCACGTGCTCGTGGTGCCGGTGCTGTCCAAGCGTGTGATCGTGTAGGGTGGTGCCGATGTGATCGGTGGTAGCACGAACACCGACCGCACCCTGAGCGGCGCGGCCAGCACATTGATATCCAGGAATGCGCGACCATCGTTCTCGCCATCCGTGGCGCGCACGACCACGGTGTACGTGCCGCTCGTGATGCGCTCGCTGTTGACCGTGATCTCCAATTGCACCGTGGCCGACGCACTGTTCACCGTGGCTTGGGTCGAAGGAGCAATGGGGACACCGTTCGCATCCACGATTTCGGCGGTAACGACTTCCACGGAATTATCATCCACCACATGCGCGCTGATCGTGATCGTACCAGGTATGGCCAGCGTGGAACCCGCAAGGGGCGCTTGGATGTGCACAGTGGGTGCCTCATCGTCCTTGTCCTTCTTGCAACCGCCGAGCGCGAATACCACACAACCCAGCAGCAGCGCCAATTGTTGATCGCGCATCGCCGAAAGGTAGCGTCTGGCAAGGCTTTGCCGTGTGGGGAGGAAGTTGTTCACATCGATGATCGTTGATCCATTGCGCACGGACTGTTGATCATTCATCGTGTTCGCCACCAAGCGGGTCTACTTTTGCCGACCTGTCCGCGCTTGGAAGGATCACCAGCAAGCCCACCACTTGCGATCCAGGTTCCGCCGCGTCCACATAGTGTTCCATGGCTGATTTTTCCACCTCCCGCTCTCAGGACAAGTTGCGCGGCGCACGACGTCCTTCGCCCTCCCTGCTCGCAACCGCGTTGGAAGCAGGCAAGCTTCCCCCCCAAGCCCCTGAATTGGAGCAGGCCGTGCTGGGCGCGCTCATGTTGGAGCGCAACGCGGTGAACGAGGCCATCGACATTCTACAGACGGAGAGCTTCTACGTGGAAGCGCACAAGCGCATCTTCGACGCCATCCTCGGGCTCTTCCGGAACGACCAGCCCATCGACATTCTCACCGTTACCGAGGAACTTAAAAAACGCGGCGAGCTTGATGTGGTCGGCGGGCCCTTCTACATCAGTCAGCTCACCAACAAGGTAGCCAGCAGCGCCAACGTTGAATACCATGCGCGTATCATCAGCCAAAAGCACATCCTGCGCGAGCTGATCCGGATCAGCGCCGAAACGCAGCGCGATGCATACGACGACAGCGCCGATGTGTTCGATCTGTTGGACAAGACAGAGCAGGACCTCTACGCCATCACCAGCGGCAACCTCAAGCGCAACTATGAGCCGATGAGCGACCTGATCCAGGACGCCATCACCAACATCGAGAACGCCAAGAACAAGACCGGCGGTGTGAGCGGGGTGCCCACTGGCTTCGTGCAACTGGACAAGATCACAGCCGGTTGGCAGCGCAGCGATATGGTGATCGTCGCGGCCAGGCCCGCTATGGGGAAAACCGCTTTTGTCCTCAGCATGGCGCGCAACATCGCCGTGGAGCACAAACAGGCCGTAGCTGTCTTCAGCTTGGAGATGAGCAGCACACAGCTCGTTACGCGGTTGATCGCCAGCGAAGCAGGGATCAGTTCCGAAAAGCTGCGCAAGGGCGAACTAACCGATGCCGAGTTCACCATCCTGCACCAGCACATTGCGCGGCTCACCAACGCACCCATCTACATCGACGACACCCCTGCGCTGAACATCTTCGAGCTGCGTGCGAAAGCGCGGCGGCTCAAGAGCCAGCATAACGTGGAGCTCATCATCATCGACTACCTGCAGCTGATGACCGGTGGCGGCGACAACCGCGGAGGCAACCGCGAGCAAGAGATAAGCAGCATCTCGCGCAGCATCAAGAGCATTGCCAAGGAACTGGACATACCCATCATCGCGCTGTCGCAATTGAGCCGGGCGGTTGAGACGCGTGGTGGCGACAAGCGACCGATGCTCAGCGATCTGCGCGAATCGGGGGCCATCGAGCAGGATGCGGATATCGTCTGCTTCCTCTATCGACCTGAGTACTACAAGATCTATGAGGATGAGCATGGTAGTACCCTCGGTATCGGTGAGGTGATCGTGGCCAAACACAGGAACGGCGCACTGGACACCGTTCGTTTACGTTTCATCCCAGAGCTCGCCAAGTTCGCCGACCTCGAAACGATATCCGGTAGCTTTGGCGGGGATGGCACAGGATCGGGTGACGGTTTCCGGACCATCACGCGGCCTAGCCGCATGAACGATGACAACGACTTCGACGACCAAGCCGCTCCCTTCTAGCTTCGTTCGCACCCTTGGTGCGCTCCTCCTCCTCGCCTTCGCGTTCCCGGCATCGGCCACCAAGTTGCTCATCCCCATGGATCAGCAGCAGCGCGATCATCTGAAAGCATACGGCATCGTGTACTGGGTGCTGCAGCAGGATGCGCCCGTGGAGTGGCTTCTCAATTACCGCGGTGGCAGTTTCCTCATGGACCACTACCTCACCGTGGAGCAGGAGTGCACCGTTCGCGGCGTCACCTATCAGGTCATCGCCGATGGACAGGCCGCAGCGATACTCGCCGAGATCGGCGAACCCGAAACCAATATGGAAGTGGTGAAATTGGAGAAGGCTCCCAAGATCGCGGTCTACGCACCCGAGAGTTTCCAGCCATGGGACGATGCCGTGGCGCTGGTGATGACCTATGCCGAGATCCCCTACGAACGCATCTACGATCAGAAAGTGATCGCCGGCACACTGCCGCAATACGATTGGCTGCACCTGCACCACGAGGATTTCACCGGCCAGTACGGCAAGTTCTACCGCAGTTACAACAGCGCACCATGGTATCAGGCCCAAGTGCAGGAGAGCGAAGCAATGGCAGCGCAACTGGGCTTCGCCAAGGTGAGCCAGATGAAGGGAGCGGTTGCGCGCAAGATCGCCGACTACGTGGCCGGCGGTGGATACCTCTTCACCATGTGCTCCGGTACCGATAGCTACGACATTGCACTCACGGCCGAAGGCGTGGACATCTGCGCGCCCGAGTTCGATCACGACCCCATCGATCCGCAAGCCCAGAAACGGCTCGACTTCGATCGCAGCTTCGCCTTCCGCGACTTCGCGTTGATCACCGATCCCATGATCTACGAGTTCTCGAACATCGACGCCACCGATATCCACGGCCGCATCGGTCAGCCGCGCGACTTCTTCACGCTCTTCGACTTCAGCGCGAAGTGGGATGTGGTGCCCACCATGCTCTGCCAAAGCCACGAGCAAGTAGTGCGCGGTTTCATGGGGCAGACCACTGCATTCCGCAAGGACCTGGTGAAACCCGGCGTGCTGGTGATGGGCGAGAACAAAGCGCAAGGCACCGTGAAGTACATACACGGTGAGTTCGGCCTTGGCCAGTGGACCTATTATGGTGGGCACGACCCCGAGGATTACCAGCACATGGTGGGCGATCCGCCAACGGACCTTAGCCTGCACCCGAACTCGGCGGGCTACCGGTTGATCCTCAACAATATCCTCTTCCCCGCTGCGCGGAAACGCAAGCAGAAAACCTGATCAAGGTCGCCGTTATGTGCTCCTGCGTTGGAGCAGCGAAGCAAGGGCCATTGCGATCAACAGCAACATGGCCATGCGCAGCGGAACGGTATAGCGCGATTGGATCACGAAGGGCAGATAGATCACCCAGCCGTACACCACGGTCACCAGGGCAGGGAGCAAACGGTGGAGCAAGCGTCGATCCCTTCGGATCGCAACGGGAACCACCAACACGAGCAGCAGGAATTGCACCAACGTTAGCGCCGTGGGCAAGGCCAGCTTCACTTTGCCAACATAGCTCGCCCGCATGAACTCGCCCCGCTGAATGCCGATGACCCACAGCCGAACCGCTGTCCAAGCCTTCAACTTCACGAAATACCACGGCCGCTCCTTCACGCGGTCCAAGGTGAGCTTCCACAACCACTGCTCGCGTTCGCGCGTGTAGCGCGTGCTGAACGTGTTCCAGATCCACGCCCTTCGACCACCTTTCAGGAACAACGCCGCATCACGCGCGGTCAGATAGGGTGCGCAGGCGGAATCGATGATGTCCCAGTCTCGTTCGAACGCCGCGATGTGCTGGGGTACTTCCTCTTCGGGCACGAACCGCACCACCTCATCGCCGGTGCGGTTCGCCCAAATGCGCCATTCTTGATGATCGGGCATGAGCCCGCTGAAGTAGCCGATCTGGAACACGCCACCACTGCCTTCGATCGGGGTAAGGCCGAAGCGATCGTGGTGCTTCATGTTCCATAGCCCGAACGGTAGTAGTGTGGCGGTATAGACCAACACCGCGCCGGCCCACCATCGCCAGGGAAACGCACTTCGTTCGGACCACCATCCGGCAACCACCCGCGCGATAGGTAACAGCAGGAACACAGGCCTGCACTGGAACAGGAAACCGAAGAGCAAGCCCATGAGCAACGCGCTCCACCAACTGCGCCTATGGTGCAATGGGTCCACGAAGAGCAGCGCGGTGATCGCGAAGAGCGAAGGGATCTCCGGCGAGATCAAGGCATTGTAGTATGCAACGTTCACTGTCGGTGCAAGCAGCACAAGGAACAGGTTCACCGCCAGGGCGCCTTGTGTCCGGGCACGGACCATGCGCACTGTCATGTACAAGCACGCCAGGTACATGCCGGTCTGCACCAGTGCGATCGGTCGCCACTCACCGAATACCTGCAGCAGGCCCGCAAGGAACAAGGGATAACCCGGTGTGCGGAAGGTTTCCGGGAGGAAGGGTTCTTCCATCCATGCGGAACTGTAGCGGCCATGAAGAATGCCTTCCGCAAGAGCCAGGTAGTTCTTGTGGTCGCCCAGCTCAGAGCCGTACATGACCACGGTGATGGTCACAGTTAGAAGACCGTTGAACGCGAGCAGCACGGCGGTAGCCCGTGGATGGGCCAACACCCGAAGAAACCAGTTCGAGCCACGCCGCATTGCCGAACCCATTGCACCCATGTGGCCAAATGTAACCGCGCTCTTTACCGGGCTACCGGGTGCTTGCCGTGGTTAAGTTTGCCCTCCCAATAGGAAGACATGGACCTGACCAAGATCATCACCGTAGCTGGTAAGCCGGGATTGCACCGCGTGGTGGCACAAGGGCGCCACGCCCTCATTGTTGAGTCGCTCATTGACAACAAACGCATTCCCGTGCCGCTCAGCGTGAAGGTGAGCAGCTTGGAAGAGATCAGTATGTTCACCACCGGCGACGATGTGCTCCTGAAGGATGTGCTCGCAAAGCTCCACGAAGTGAGCAAGGGCGCCGCCGCCGCTGATCCCAAGAGCGACGATGGCACGCTATGGGCCGCGTTGCTCACCGCATTGCCTACCGCGGACAAGGATCGCATCTATGCCAGCGACGTGCGTAAGTTCTTCTCTTGGTACGCGCAGTTGCTCGCGGCCGGTGAGTTCACCAAGAAAGATGAAGCGAAGGCGGACAAGGCCGAAGTGAAGGAAGATGCTACGGCTCCGCTCAGCACTGCAAAGAAGAAGTCCGCCAAGAAGAGCACCGTCGGCTCCTCGGCAAAGGCCCCGAAGGCCGCTGGTGCCAGTGGTCCCCCCAAAGCCGCTGCGGTTCGCCGTGGTGGTCAGCGCGGCAGCTGATCCATGGAAGTGATCGGGCAGGCTTTGCGCAGTTACCTGCCCGCAGTGGCTGCGCTCGGTGATCACCTTGCGGTCGCCTCATACTTCGATGAGCTCGCATCCCGCGTCATCGCCAACGTTGGTGAATTGGAGCGATGGCTGATGGATCAGAGCGAACTGGAGGCTGCCCTGAGCGAAGAAGGTGCTTGGCGCTATATCCGAATGACACTGGATACGCGCGATGAAGTGGCCGCCACCGCTTACAGCTCGTTCGTGAACGACGTACTGCCGCTTGCGGAAGAGGCCGGTGACAAGTTGAACCGCAAGTTGATGGCGCTGGCCTTCGCCCAAGAGGTGAGTGGCGAAGGATTCACGGTGTACTTCCGCGGGATACGTGAGCAGCTTCGCATTTTCCGCGAGGCCAATGTGCCCTTGCAGACCGAGTTGCGCAACATGGCGCAGACATACAGCACCACCATCGGTGGTATGCAGGTGGAATGGAAAGGGGGGACCATCACCCTGCCGAAGGCAGCCGCGATCCTGGAAAGCACCGATCGCCAGGAACGCGAAGCGATCTTCAGGCTCATCGCCGCGCGCAGGTTGAGGGATGCGGACGCCATCGACTCGCTCTTCAACGACATGGTGGTGCGACGGCACATGATCGCAACCAACGCTGGCTTCGCAAACTACCGGGACTACGCCTATAGCGCATTGGGCCGCTTCGATCACACACCGGCCGATGCCGAAGCGTTCCACCTGAGCGTGGAAAGGGAAGTGGTTCCCGTGATAGAGCGCATTGAACGCGAGCGGATGCAGAGCCTCGGTGTGGATCGTCTGCGCCCTTGGGACCTTCAGGTGGACCCATCTGGCCAACCAGCACTACGCCCTTTCTCGAGCGATGCGGAACTGACCGAACTCGCGATCACCGTCTTTGGCAAGTTGCACCCCTATTTCAGCGAATGCATTGCGAACATGCGCGGCATGGGTCGGTTGGATCTCGGTTCACGCGCTGGCAAGGCACCCGGTGGCTACAACTATCCGCTATACGAGACCGGTGCACCCTTCATTTTCATGAACGCCGTGGGCACCACGGACGATGTAGTGACCATGTTCCACGAAGGCGGGCACGCTGTGCATTCCTTCCTTTCGCATCCGCTAGCGATCACGGGCTTCAAGAACTTCCCCAGCGAAGTGGCCGAACTCGCCAGCATGGGCATGGAGTTGCTCACCATGGACCACTGGCATCTGGTGTATCCGGATGCCGATGACCTGAAGCGCGCCAAACGCGACCAGCTCGAACGCGTACTGTCCATATTGCCATGGGTGGCCACCGTGGATTCTTTCCAACATGCGGTGTACGCGCATCCGGAATGGACCATTGCACAGCGGACTGCCGCATGGGTTACGGCGCACACGCGCTTTGGCGGCAAGTTGGTGGACTGGAGTGGTTTGGAGAACGAGCGAACTCGGCTTTGGCACAAGCAACTGCACATCTTCGAGCTGCCGTTCTACTACATCGAATACGCCATCGCGCAGCTCGGAGCCATCGGGATCTGGCGCAACTACAAACAGGATCCGCAGGCCGCCGTGGCGGCATACATGGATGCCCTGAAACTGGGCTACACGCGCACCTTGCCGGAAGTGTATGCCGCAGCCGGTGTCCGCTTTGATTTCTCGCAGGCCCATATTGCCGAACTGGTGGCTTTTGTGGAGCTGGAGCTGGAACAGCTGTGAACCTGTTGCCCTCCGCAACTGTTCCGATACCAACGATGACGCTCGGGCTGGTGGTGCTGCCATGTGCAAGCACCGTATTTTGCAACCCTCGCAAGGCACACCCATGAAGCAACGCCAACTCCTTCCTGTCCGCACACTGGTGATCGCAGCCACGGTTGGCACCGCAGGCCTGCTGATCTCTTGGGATCAGGACGAACTCCCCAAGGCGCACGCCTACCACAGTCCGGCGGAGATCGAGCATATGCGTGGGGGAGGCATAGGGCTGGCCAGTGGCGCCAACAACTACTTCCGCGCGAGCGGTGATTGCTACGGCTGCCACGGTGCCGACAACCAAGGGCCGGTGTTCGCCAACCGCAATGCACAGGGCGAGGACGTGAACACACTGGACGATTGGCGCAGTACCATGATGGGCAACAGCGCGCGCGATCCGTTCTGGCGCGCCAAGGTGAGCCACGAGGTAGCGGTGGTGCCGGGGCACCAGAGCGAGTTGGAGGACAAGTGCACGAGTTGCCACGCGCCAATGGGGCGTTACGACAAGTTCCTCAGCGGTAATGGCCATTATAGCATTGCCGAACTCGCCAACGACCCCATTGCACTGGACGGTGTAAGCTGCGTGGGCTGCCACATGCAAGGCCCCGATAGTCTGGGTCTGCTCTTCAGCGGCACACTGAAGTACGACACCAACAATGTATTGTACGGTCCTTACGATGACATCTTCGGTGCGCCCATGGAGAGTTTCGTGGGGTATGCGCCGGTCTACAGCGAGCACATCAACGATGCTGGGCTTTGCGCGGGCTGCCACACCTTGATCACCGAGACCGTAGACCTCGATGGCAATTATTCCGGTGATGAGTTCGTGGAACAGGCCACCTACCACGAATGGCTCAACTCCAGTTTCAACACTGATGCCGAGCCGGAGAACGGCCTCACCTGCCAGGCCTGCCACGTGCCGCGCATCAACGATGGCGTGATCATTTCCGCGCTCTACGATTTCCTCACACCGCGATCTCCCTTCGGGCAGCACCACTTCGCGGGCGGCAATGTGTTCATGTTGAAGTTGCTCAAGGACAACCTCGATGATCTGAGCCTTACGTCGAGCTCAACCCGCTTCGATTCCACCATCGCACGCACCAACCGCCTGCTCCAGCAACAAACCCTGTTGCTGGAGACATACGTGCCGCAACGCACCACCGACACCGCCTTCATCGATGTGAAGCTCACCAACCTCGCAGGTCACCGTTTCCCTAGCGGTTATCCATCGCGTCGTGCATTCATCGAAATGATCGTGCTGGATAACAACGGCGATACGATCTTCCAGAGCGGCCGATGGGATGGAGCGTACGAGGTGATCGGACATGATGCAGAATGGGAACCACACCACGATGTGATCACGCAGCAGGACCAAGCGCAGATCTACGAGATGGTGATGAGCGATGTGAACGGCAACAAGACGACGGTGCTCCAACGAGCGAAGGCATCACTGAAGGACAACCGCCTTGCGCCACTGGGCTTCACCGATACGCACTACGCTTACGATACCACCTTGGTGGTGGGCGTGCCGGGCAGTGATACGGACTTCAATCGCTACCAAGGCGGTGCTCAAGGCAGTGGTACGGACATGACCCACTACCACGTTCCGATGGCTGGTTACGCGGGCCTGATCAATGTACATACGCGTGTGTGGTACCAGAGCGTGCCACCGCGCTGGAACGAGGAGATGTTCGCCTATAACACTGCCGAGATCGACAGCTTCCGTACCATGTACGAAGAAGCCGATGGTACACCAGTACTCGTGCGGGAGGAACTCCTCACGGACATCAGCGTAGCGATCGATGATCTGGCAGAGACCACCTTGCGGATCTTCCCGAATCCCGTGCGCGATGGACTGTTGCGCATTGGTGGGATGGATGGCCGCGTGAACATGATCGAAGTGCACGACATTCGTGGTGCATTGGTCGCGCGCTTTCATCCAGGTGGAGAGAGCACCTGGCAGATGCGCCTGCCTGAGGGCGCAGGTACCTATATGGTGGTGGTGGAAGCAGGGGGTAAGCGCTTCACCCAGCGGGTGGTGAGCTACTGATCGAACACATGATGATGTTGCGCAAGCGGAGAATGGCGGCGCGCATCGTGGTGCTCCTCGCAGGGGGGATCATCGTCACAGTGATGGTGGCATGGGACCAAGCCGCGCCTCCTGTACATGCACGATATCATCAGTTCGATGGCGAAGATGAACGCGGAGGAGGCATCGGCCTGGTGAGCGGCAACAACACTTACTTCATGGCCAGTGGCAATTGCTACGGCTGCCACGGTATCGACACCATGGGTGCGGTGTGGGCCAACCACGACGCGAGCGGTCGGGATGTGAACGTGGCAGATGCGTGGCGCAGCACCATGATGGGAAACAGTGCGCGCGATCCATTCTGGAAAGCGAAGGTGGACCATGAGGTACTCGTGAACCCAGGACATCAAGGGGCCACCGAGGACAAATGCACCAGTTGCCATGCGCCACTGGGCATGCACAACAAGCACCTCACCGGCGGGGGCAACTATTCCATGAATGAGCTGTACTTCGACGTGGTGGCGCAGGACGGTGTGAGCTGCATGGCCTGCCACAAACAGGATCCCGACAGTAACGGTCTTTTCTTCAGCGGTGATCTGCGCTTCGATACGGCGCAGGTGCTCTATGGTCCTTACGATGAGGTCTTCACCGGCGCCATGCAGTCCTTTCTCAACATCACGCCGCAGGCAGGAACGCACATCACGCGAAGCACACTGTGTGCGGCGTGCCACACATTGATCTCACCTGCGGAGGATCTTGCTGGCAATTACACCGGCGGCCAGTTCGTGGAGCAGGCTACTTATCACGAGTGGGTGAACAGCGCGTACAGCGATCCGGACGGCGACAACGCCATCACCTGTCAGGGCTGCCACGTGCCGCGCACGACGGATGGCATCGTGATCGCCGGGCTCTACGACTGGCTCACACCACATGCGCCCTTCGGTGAGCACCACTTGGTCGGTGGCAACGTCTTCATGCTGCAATTGCTGAAGAGCAACCTGAACGAGCTGGGCCTAACCGCTGCAAGCGTCCACTTCGATACCACCATCGCGCGCACGAACCGGTTGCTACAACAGAACACGTTGATGCTGGCCACCACAGTGCCCCTACGCGATGCCGATACTGCACGTATCGATGTGGAACTGATCAACCTCGCCGGGCACAAGTTCCCCAGTGGTTATCCATCGCGCCGGGCCTTTGTTGAACTGTTGGTGCTCAACACCGCCAACGACACGCTCTTCCGCAGTGGTGGTTGGGATGCGAGCTACGAGGTGGTAGGCCATGATGCTGAATGGGAGCCGCACTACGATGTGATCACCTCCGAAGGACAAGCCCAGATCTACGAGATGGTGATGGGCGATGTGAACGGCGACAAGACCACTGTGCTCGCGCGCGCCAACTCGCCGCTCAAGGACAACCGACTTGCACCGCTCGGCTTCACCACTGCGCACTATGCCTACGACACTACCATCGTCGCAGGTGTACCTGCCAGTGATATCGACTTCAATCGCGATGCATTGGGGCAGGAGGGAAGTGGTACCGATATCACGCACTACCATGTGCCCATGAACGGCTATACGAGCAACCTGCGGATCGAAACGCGGGTGTGGTACCAAGCCGCACCGCCGCGGTGGATGGAAGAGATGTTCGACATGAACAGCGACGACATCGACAGCTTCCGCACCATGTACCAAGCGGCCGATGGTGCTCCAGTGCTGGTGAAAGAGCAGGTGGTCATCGACCAGGGCACTGGCATCGACGACTTGGCCGAGTTGGGTGTTCGAGTATATCCGAACCCGGTGCGTGATGGTCTCATGCGCATCGATGGCTTGAGCGAAGCCGTGACCGCGATCGAGGTCTTCGATGTGCGCGGCCGTTTGGTTATTGCTCAACGCCCTCGCGGGGAGCGGCAGTGGAGCACCTTGCTACCGGAGAGTGGTGCCACCTACTTGGTCGTCATACACGCAAGGGGCCAGCGGTTCGTGCAGCGGGTGGTGAGCTTCTAGGCTTTTGCGCTTGCGGTTCAAGAATGACCTTGTGAGCGGTTGGGGAGTTTTCCACGATCGCTTGCATTCGCTCCGAGGCGTACTACATTCGGTCCAGCCCAAAGGCTTGAGCCCCTCGCTCCGTGATTCGCCGAAGGCAGGTCGTTTTATTGTTCACAGTTTGAACGTAGCCTAATGGAGCAGCTGCACAGCATATTAGAAAGGAGGAGCCAAGCTCTCTCTCGGTCACCGCGAGGATGGGCGAAGCGGGCTCTCTCTCTCTCTCTCTCTCCCTCTCTCTACAATGACGTGCACAAGTGGGCCCAACGAAATAGCCCCCGGTGTGCGAACACCAAGGGCCGGTTGCTCAACACTCACCCCTAATGGCATAGGAACATGAATACGAGCTAAGCACAGGTAGAACCCTGCTCCCGGCAGCGCCGGGCAGCGTTCCCGCCACCCAAGCGGTCATTTTTGGGATGCTTTGGCGGACGCCCGCCCGCACAATGGCATTGAAAGACAAGTAGGGCGTTTTGACCGGACCGATGTTAATGCATCACGAACATGAACGAACGATGTCTCACCGAACGATGAACAGCAAGCGGCCGAGTGCAACGCATGTGTTTGTGCTTGGCTGCTTGTTGTCTATTGTTTCTCTCCGCTGTGAAGCGCAGAACCTGGTGCCCAACCCGAGCTTTGAGGTGATAGACACTTGTCCCTACTTCCCTATCATATTTGGGTTTCAAGACGACTCGAAGCCCATGCATTGGGAGAAGTGGAACGAGACTCCGGACTACTTCAATGCGTGTGTGGACACGATGGCCGGTGTGCCTGGCAACCTGTTCGGATTCCAGCACGCTTACGATGGTCAGGCGTACATCGGCATGTGGACATATGGCGGCGGTGGGGAGCCCGAATACCGCGAACACGTGGGCGTTCAGCTCCTTGAGCCCCTACAGCCGGGTCAGACATATCATCTCAGCATCCGTGTGAGCGCAGCAGAAGGTACCACGACGCCTCCATTACCACCAGGCACCGCGCAGAATGTTCTTTGGGCCAGCAACAACACCGGCCTGCTCTTTACCATGAGCCCGAATATCTGGATCGACTTTTGGGGCCCGCCCTTCGCACCCCGGAACTATGCCCACTTGAGGGCGGAGCAGGTGATCGCCGACACCTCGGACTGGGTGCTGGTGACAGGGACCTTCACGGCGGATAGCGCATATCAGTACTTGGCAGTCGGCAATTTTTTCGAGAATGCTCAGACGGATTCCCTTCACATAACAACGGGTTCGTCATTAGGGGCCTACGTTTATGTGGATGCGGTGTGCGTGACCACCTCTGTTGAGGGGTGTGACTTTGGTATTTCCGTTCCAGAGATCGAAACGGCGGCACCCTGGTCGATCCTCCCCAATCCCGCCTCGGGCCTGGTGGAACTGGTTGCGAAGGCAGCGCCAAATAGCGCATGGGTTGTGCTCGATCCGTTAGGTCGTCTAGTGCAGGTAGGTCGGTTGCAAGGTTACCGGACGTGGATCGATGTGAGTGGATGGGCCGCGGGCACGTACATAGTAGCCGTGGAAGGCAAGAGTAGTTTCGTTCGGTTAGCCGTGATGCGTTAGGACACGGTTCGATATGACAACAAAGTGAAACCCATGAAAACCTTAAGGCCGATCTGCATTGGAATCATGCTACTGCTGTTTGGGTAGATTCAAGCACAACAGTGGTTGACTGGCGGGAATGTTATCCTTGGTGGTGGCGACTACCTCGGTGGCGCACCTGGCAGCAACCAACCACTACGTCTAACCCATACGGGTTCTTACCCCATAGAATTCCGCACGAACGCGACACTGCGTATGCGGCTTAACCAGAACCTGAGCCAGAACATCAACGGCACAGGCTTCATGGCACGCAACGGTTTCCTTGGCCTTAGTGGGAATCCCACATTTTTTGCTGGTACAGCGGCCAATCCCGGTCCCTTCAGCCGCTTGCATTTGGATGATACTGGGAACCCGTTGTTGGGCACTTACCGCTTGTGGATGAAGAACGGGATCTACATGAGTGGGAACAACGACATGATGTATGTGGGCCAGCTCTACCGGGCAGGCTTTGATGAAAGCGATGCGGTGGTGGCTTGGGGTGATAATGCGTTGGCCCCCGCAGGGCCGGACCATTTGCGCTTCCTCTTCATGGGCGATCCGGCGAACGAAGGCCTGGAGGTAACGCGCATTACGGGCAATGGGCTCTTCGGCATAGGGGACTTCAACACCCCGAACGTTCAACCTAGTGAGCGGCTTCACCTCATCAATGGTCGACTGCGGATCCAGCAACTGCCCAGCGATGTTCAGATGCCCGCCCAGAACCCAACGCAGGTAATGGTCGTGGACAATACACCGCTTCCAAGTCCGGAGCACGGCGTGGTGAAGTGGCGCGATGCGAACAATTTGGATTGCAAGTGGAACATGACCGTTGGCTTCTTAAACCATGTGTACACGGCAGTAGGCCCACCGACAGTTCCATGCCCTGATGATATTGATGCGGTGGGGATAGGAGTAGATCTGTCAGTTACAACGCCCTTGGCCAAGTTCAATGTCGTGACCAATGACTTCGCGGAGGGTGCTCGGGTCCTCCAAACGGGCAGCTACGCCAATACCATCGGCCTTTACCTGAACGGGCAGGGAGGTACCACGAACAACTACGGTCTAAAGGTGGATGCGGTCGCGAATAATCCTTCGACCCACAACTACGCGGGTTACTTCGACGCTTCTGGTCCAGCTCCCCGTTCACGGGCCGTTAGCGGGCGCACCAATGGAGCCACATATACTTCCTATGCTGGCGAATTCCTTGCTTACGATGCGGCGTCCTATACCACTGGAACCACGGGCAGGGCATACGGCGGAGTGGAGCGCATCGGTGTGGACGGCCGCGCGGTCGCCGGAACCCAACCCGATGGGAATTTCGGTTCTGCCACCATGGTATCCGGAGTTCGTGGACTGGCTGATTGTGGAGGGTCTGGCACGACAGGTATCGGCGTCTATGGTTCGGCAGGCAATTGCACGAACAACTGGGCAGGCTATTTCGCAGGCAACGTGAACAGTACAGGAACGGGATACTATGTGAACGGTGTGTTCGTAGCGAGCGATGAATCGCTCAAGACGAATATCGAACCTCTTGGCTCTGCGATGACGATCATAGGCCAGCTCCAGCCCAAGTCCTATTTGTTCGCACCGAGCGACCACCCGGATTTGTCCATGCCTCAAGGTCAACAGGCTGGCTTTCTAGCGCAAGAGGTGGAAGAGGTGCTACCTGCGCTCGTCAGCAGTACAGCGATTTTGGCGGTGACCGACTCTACTGGCCAAGAGGTTAGCCCAGCGGTCGAATACAAAGCGGTGAACTATGCAGGCATGGTCCCGTATTTGATCGCTGCCATGCAAGAGCAGAACGCGACGATCGCAAGCCAGAACGAGCGTCTTGCACAAATGGAAGAAGCGCTCGCCGCCTGCTGCGCCAATCCAACCGGTTCGGATCAGCGCATGCGGATCACAGAAGGCGACGCCATCATGGGCAAAGAGCGCAACCTGCTCATCAACCCGAATCCCTTCGAGGGGCACACCACGCTCACGTACACCTTGGCAAAGACGGGCCGCATGCAACTCATGGCCAACAGCGCCGATGGCAAGCAACTCCGGGTGTTGAGCGAAGCACAATTGGAGGCTGGTCAGTACCAGTACGAGTGGAACACCACGGACCTTGCCCCTGGCTTATACTACGTAACGCTCCTGCTCGATAGCGAACCCATTGTGAAGAAGGCGGTGAAAGTGCAGCGCTAGCAAGCCAGCGTGGAGCAGTTGAAAAAGGAAAAGGGTGAGAGGGCTAAGCTCTCTCACCCTTTCGCTCTTTTGCCCGTTGCCCCACGACCGTCCGCTACATTTGGAACATGAGCCTTCGCCTCTCCTCCGCCATCCTTGGCATCTCCCTCTACTTCTCCGTTACCGCCCAAGACCCCGTGGTGCAAACGATCCTGGACGATGTACGCATAGACAGCATGATGCAATGGGTGGGCGAGTTGAGCGGCGAAGTGGCCACACCCATCGATGGCACCCCGCAGGTGATCACCAGTCGGCACAAGAACAACGCGGGCAACGCGCTGTCGCAAACCTATCTTGAACAGAAGTTCGCGCAGTTCGGCTACACGCCTGTTATCCAGAGCTTCAGCAGCACAGGAAAGAACATCCTCGTGTCCAAACCCGGCGACGGCAGCACCGATGAGGTGGTGATCATTTGCGCGCACTACGATGCCATGCCTGGCGGGATCCTGGACGCTCCGGCCGCCGACGATGATGGCAGTGGCACCTGCGCGGTGCTTGAGGCTGCACGCATCCTCGCCGATATCGACTTCGTGCACCCGATCGTCTTTGCCCTGTGGGATGAAGAAGAGCAGGGCAAGATCGGATCGCTGTTCTACGCCGGTGCCATGGCTGCGAACGATGCGCTCATCCGCGCGGCGGTGAACATGGACGCCATTGCCTACGATGGTGACGGGGATACGAAGGCACGGATCCACACGCGCCCAGTTGCCAACTCCTTCGAGATCTCCGACGCCGTTTTCGCCGTGCGCGATGACTACAACATCGACCTGGACCTCATACTGACCAACCCCGGCGCCACGTACAGCGACCACGCATCGTTCTGGACCGAAGGTTATGGCGCGGTGCTGGTGATCGAGGAGTTCAGTGCCGACGGCAACCCGTATTACCACACGCCCGATGATCGCGTGCAATACTTCGATGTGCCGTACTTCGAGAAGCTCGCCAAGCTGAGCATCGCCACGGTGGCAACGCTGGCCATACCGGTGAACAGTGGCATGGGCGTCGGCGAAGATGCGATCACGCTATCTCGCATATATGCCTTCCCCAACCCCACGAGCGCTGATGCCAGCGTGTGGGTCGAACTGCCTGCGGCGAAGCAGGTGCGCGTGACGCTCAATGACGCGCTCGGTCGCGAGTTGGCCGTGTTGCACGATGGTGCGTTGCCCATTGGTAAGAGCGCCTTCAATGTGCCGCTGCAACAGCAGGCCGCCGGTGGGTATGTGGTTCGCGCAGTAGCTGCGGGGATGACCCCGCAGTGCGTGCGCCTCGTAAGACTTCCTTGAATCTTACTCCTTTGTGAAGGGCTTCGTGCTCACGCCACCATTGGCGTCGGTGATCAGCACGAAGTAGTTGCCCGCTGCGAGCGTGGCGATGTTCAGATGGGTGCGGCCGGTTGCGTTCAATGGCATGTCCAACAGAACAGCGCCGTCAAGATCGATCACACGAGCAGAACGCAGGGTGGTGCCTTTTGCGTCAATGGTGAGTTGCGCTGAAGCCGGTACAGGGTAAACATTCACAGCCGATCCGGCGTCGCTCACTTCGGCAACGCCTACGTTGTTGAGCACAATGATCTGCCCGAACTGAGTGGCAGCATGTCCTTCTTGAGTGCAGTGGTAGTTGTATGTGCCGGGAATGGTGAAGGTGAACTGCCAACTCCAAGATCCGCTCATCGGGGTGCCCGAACTGAAGCCCTGTGGGTTCGCAGGGAAGAGCGACAAGCTGCCGTTCGCGCTGTGCGAACCGCTCACGTTGGTCCAGCGAACGATGTCGCCGATGCTGATCGTGAGGTTCTGCGGGCTATAGTAGGGATCAGTTCCGCTAATTGTACTGCCGCCCATGTTCACGGGCCACATGACCTGGGCAAAGGCACTGAGGGGAAGAAGGGCGAGGAGCGTAAGGGTCTTTTTCATGGATGTATTTGAAGAGGCCGAATGTACCGGAGTGCACTACCTGAACGCCCACACGCACGGGCTACTATTGGTATCGAACCTATTCTTTGCTCGGATGCACCCGTTCGTCGATGTAGTCCAGCACCTTTTCCATGAGATGCAAGCGATCCTTGCCGCGCACGTTGTGCCCATGGCCCGGGTAGTTGAAGAAATCGACCTGCACGCCGGCGGAGATACACGCCTTGAGGAACTGGTAGCTGTGCTCGGGTACCACGGTATCGTCCTTGCCGCCCGTGATGATCAGCAGGTCATCCTTGAGATCCTTAGCGAAGTTCGAAAGGGTGGTGGCCGCATAGCCTTCGGGGTTCTCCTCCGGCGTGTCCATGTAGCGCTCACCGTACATCACTTCGTAAAGGCTCCAATCCATCACCGGTCCGCCGGCCACGCCCGCAACGAACACGCCGGGGTTTTTGGTGAGCATGGCAGTGGTCATGTGCCCGCCAAAGCTCCAGCCGTGCACAGCAATGCGCGTGGCATCCACCCACGGCTGCTGCTTCAACCAATCAACGCCGTGCATTTGATCCTTCACCTCGGTGATGCCGAGCTGCCGGTGTACCACTTGCTCGAAATCGCGACCGTGCCCCGGTGTGCCGTGCCCATCCACGGTGAAGACCACGTAGCCGCGCTCGGCCGCGTGCAGCATCCACGCGGAGGCGCCTGCGAGGAAGGAGTTGGTGACCAGTTGCACATGCGGGCCGTTGTACACGTAGATCAGCACGGGGTATTGCTTGCGCGACTGGAAGAAGCTCGGCTTGATCAGGCGCGTGTTCAACACATCGCCGTTCTCGCCCACCACGGTGCCAAGTTCAATGGTGCCGTGGATGCGATCGGCGAAGGGGTCCTTCGCGTCGAGCAGCGTCTTCATTACCGCGCCGGTGCGCGTGTCGCGAACCACACTGCGGTTGGGGACCGTAGTGCTGCTCCAGGTATCGATCAGCCATTTGCCATCGCTGCTCAGCTGCCCGTGGTGGGTGCCCGCCTCACTGGTGAGCCTCACAGTGGTGCCTTTCACCAGATCAACCCGATAGAGGTGCGTTTCCAGCGCACCTTTCGGATCGCTCGTGATGGCGCCCGTGCCCTCCACGATCGCGTAGCTCTCTTTGGGATCCATACCCACTATTTCCTTTACGTCCCATGGTCCAGTGGTGAGCTGCCGCACGCCATCACCGGTCATGTCGTGCAGGTAGAGGTGGTTCCACCCATCGCGCCAGCTCTCGCGGATGAACTCTGTGGGTCTCGTTTTCAGGAACAAGGCCGGATGTTGCGGATCCAGGTAGTGATCATCGTGTTCGGTGTAAAGTGTTCTCACAACCTCGCCAGTAGAGGCATTGTAGCGCATGGCGCTCATGTTCTGTGTGGCGCGATCGATATGCAGCACCACGAGGTGCTGCCCATCGGGCTCCCATGTGATGTTGGTGAAGTATTGATCGGCGGGTTCGCCCGTGCGCAGGAATACGGTGTTGCCCGCGACCAGATCGTGCACGCCTATGGTAACGTGGTGGCTCGCTTGCCCCGCCATGGGATAGCGGATCTTGTCGAAGTGGCTGGGTTTGGTACCGATGTCCTCCAACATGTAGGGCGTTACCATCGTCTCATCCATGCGGTAGAACGCGAAGCGATTTCCATCTGGACCCCAGAAGATGCCCTTCACAATACCATATTCCTGGCGGTGGACGCTTTGTCCATTCACGATCCCGTCGGTGCCATCGGTGGTAACGGGTGTGTTCAAACGCTTGCCCACGCCGGGCCGCGCTAGGTAAAGGTTGTTCTCCACCGTGTAGGCCACGGCGCCGTTGTGGGCGTCGATCTCCTCGTTGGCAGCACCCGGCCCGATCCGCGTTACTTGATCGAGCGCTGCACTACCCACATCGTAACGCATCAATCGTTCGTTGTGAACGAAGCGGAAATGCTTGGCATCGGTCCACGTGATCATGGGCCAGCCTTTCAGGTGCGCGCTATCGGGCAACTGCTTGTTCACATCGGCGAGTTCAACGAGCACACGATCGGCGGCTTTGCCTATGCTGCCCAGCATGAGCTGTTCGCCCTTCACGTAGCAGAAGGTGCTGGTACCTTCGATCCACTGCAAGCCTTTCAACCTTTCCGGGGCCAGATCGGTACCAGCCTTTAGCACGGCATCCTTCAAGGTGAGCGGCTGCTGCGCGAAACCCGAAGCAACTATGACGATGAACTGTACAATAAGGACGAGCCAGCGGTGGAACATGCGTTCTTGTTAAGGTCAGCGAAGATGCGGATCCCCCGCATATGGCAGCCGCAGAGCGTTCAGTGCGGATCGCTGAACGCCGGGTTCGTCACGAACGCACTGTCCGTGAGTGCGCGTAAGAAGGCGACCAGATCGGCTTGGTCCTGCGCGTCGAGGTCCACGGTGCCGTTGAGGAAGACGTTCATGTGGTTGTCCAGGTTCGGTGTGGCCGCCTCCACGCTGTCCGCATAAAAGGCCACCACCTCTTCAAGTGTTGCGAAACGCCCATCATGCATATAGGGGGCGGTGAGCGCGATGTTCCGTAATGTGGTGTTCTTGAATTTGCCGCGATCGGTGCTCACACCCGTAACACCCGCCAGTCCATCGTCTGGTGGGGTGAGGTCGAGGCCGATGTTGCGCAGGGCATTGTCCTGGAAGTTGGGCAAGGCATGGCACTGCGCACAATGTCCATCGTTGAGGAACAGCGACCTGCCGCGTTTCTCTTGCGCGTTGAGGGCCGAACTGTCTCCTTCGTAGTGGTATCGATCGAACCTGGAGTTGAAGCTGAGCAGGGTGCGTTCGAATTGCGCGATGGCCTTGGTGATCCGGACGCTGTCGATGTCCGTGGTGCCGAAAGCCGCGCGGAAGAGCTCGGGATATCCGGGCAGCGTCCTGATCCGCTGTTCCACCACCGGCCAGGTATTGCGTAGTTCGATCGGGTTCTTAACAGGGCCGAGGGCTTGTTCCTCCAAACTGGCCGCACGTCCATCCCAAAAGAAGAAATCATCCCACAAGGTGTTTTGTACGCTCATGGAATTGCGTGTACCAACGGATCCATCGGTACCTTCTGAGAACCGCAGCGGATCCGTGAACGCGTGTGCCTGCTGGTGGCAGCTTGCACAGCTCATGGTGTAATTGTCGCTCAGCGCTTTCTCATAGAACAGCTTACGGCCAAGCGCCACGCCTTCCACCGTCGTAGGATTGTCCACCGGGATGTTGAGCGGATGGATCTGCGCCAGCGCCCAGTCCGGAATGTTCAGCTGAAGCGGAGTAGGCCCCGTGGAACCGGTGGCATCTTCCATCGCGGGATCCTTGCGGCAAGAAAGCAGGCCCGTGCTGATGAGCGCGAAGAGGATGAGTGCCTTTGGCGATCGTTGCATATGTGCGGATCTTACGGGAGCGCCAAAGTACGCGGCTCGTAACCGTCATGGACCCGGCGCGGCGAAGCGTGGATCTCCAAGGAAGAGCGTATTGGTGAGAGTGCGCAGAAAGGCCACCAGGTCCGTGCGATCCTGCTTGCTCAG
>JBKJPT010000204.1:0-12970 GCA_046595075.1 Flavobacteriales bacterium | reverse complement strand
CTCGTCGGCGTGAAAAAGCGCTTTGTGGCCAGCAAAGACACCAGAGTTCTTGTTTCGCTGGAGAAGGATAGCACGCACTTCACCTGCATTACAACGTTAGCCGCCGATGGCCGGTTTGTGGGCGATTATGTGAAACCATTCCGAGCCACGCAAGAGAACCTTGATCAGTTCAATGAGGGTGTCCGCACTTTGGTGGAGCGTCTGAACATCTACATGCTGACCCGCGACCTCAACCAAGTGCCAAGTAAGCCCCCAGCCTTCGGTTTGCTGACGCATCACCCCAGCTAGCGCCAGGGCCTGTAATAGTTGCAGGGTATCCGCTGCTCGCGCACCAGAAACCTTAAGCCCGCGCAGGGTTTTCGCACCCACACCTGCGCAGCGGTCTGCCGCTTCGGCGACCCTGCGGCTCCAAGTAGTGATCGCGAATCCGGCAAGCGCGTCACGCTGGAGGTATCATGTGGTCCGCACTCCTGATCAGTACGCATGGCACCGCGCTCAATACACTTCATCGTGGGTGCCGATATCGATCAGCAGCACCCTGCTCTTGCCTTTGAGGAAAATGAACACTACGCGGATATCATCGTCCACGCTGAAGGCATAGCACCGGTTGAACTTGCCAGTGAGCTTGTGCGTCCTGAGTTCGTGCGCGAAGGGGTCTGCTGCGAAGCGCTCCAAAGCATCCCAGAACCGTTGCTTCAATAAGGCATCAGGGCTGATGCGCTTCTTGTAAGAGCGTTTGAATCCGGCATCCCAAACCAACTCGATCATGCCTCCAGATCCTTGCGCAGGTCGGCCACCTTGCCCTTGCGCACCTTGCGTGCCTTCAGGTTTCGCGCTGCTTGCTTCACGCGGCCGACAAGTGCATCACGCGCAGCCTCGGCGTACGCCTTACGGATCACGCCAGCCGTGTACTCCTTCTCCTCCAATGGGAGCGCATCGAACTGCTCGATGATTGCTTTCATATCAGGGGTTTTCATCGGCTTGGGGCTTGGGTCCCGAAGATACGGGCCTAGACCTGCTCAGGTTCTTCCCACTTCTGCGGCCGCTGCGCCTATGGCCACCCACAAACACATATGCATTAGGATGGGCCGGTACAGTACCCGCACTCCAAGCTCGCGCTGTGGCTCAAACCTCCGCCGGCTCTGTCCGCGCTCTTGGCGGACGACCTAGCGGCGCAAGGAAGGTAGGTTCACATCTCTTCAAACGCTCTTCACCCTTGATACTGCGGTTCTGTTGCACAGGGTGTACATCATGGGGTTGGATCTCCCCGGTGCATGTGGCAGTCGAGCGTGGTACTTCCTTCGATAACCGGGGATTACCAAGCAGATGCACGCAATGCCGTTGCCCGGTACACCGGTTGTTCACCGTTTGGCATGGCTACCGACAAACATTATGGTCTCAAGCACGACGGCCCACTGGCGCCGCTCGAGGACAAGCAACCCACGGATATGCCTGCAGCACGGACGATCTTCGTGATGATCGGTATTGTTGCGGGTATTGCCTTGGCGGTACTGGCGGCGCTTGAGTGGGGGAGTTGAGCGACCTGGCACATTGCAGGTGAGCGCAGCTCTTTTGTCACGTGATCGCGTAGGCGATCCGCATTCGTGTGGCCGCTGATCGCGGTGCGCGATCCCAGCCAAGCCTATGGATGTTGCTCTCGCTTGGCCCTTGCGCTCTCGCGCTTCCGTCCTCACGAGGTGATGGCGGTCGAACCATGCGACCTCGAGCCGTGATCATTTTGTGAACGATGTCGATCGTTCAGTAGTGATCCTAGTCACAGTGCATGTGCGCTCGACCATATTCATCCTTACTGGGTATTGTGATGCGTTCAATGTGATATGACTTTTGGGTCGTCATTTACACTCAAACACCCCAAAGCCATGAAAACTCAAAGAGGTCTCCTCCCACTAGTGATCGGGGTCATTGGACTGGTAGCCGTTTCCTGCCAGAAGGAAGAAGTGATCGCCCCGGCTCGAACCGCTGATACCACCACCGGGGCGCATGCCATACCCGCCCAGGACGAGTTGTACACCGAAGCGAACGACCCTACCGTTCGCTTGCAGAATGAGATCAGTGCTGAGCCGAACATCGGTGCGGACCTGAAGCACATAGGTAATGCTCCACAGGTAGGCACATGGAAGGTCAACAAGCTCTTCGCGCAGGTGCTCGCACAGGACCCAGCGAAGCCGATGTGGATCCGGATCACAGATGACCTAGCTGGTTTCAGCGGTTGCAACCAGATCTTCGGTAGTGTGCAGGTGCACGGCCAAGCGATCCGGTTCGAGAACGTAGGTACTACCCGCATGCTCTGCCCGGCTACCACTGACACAGAACGACAACTTCTAGATGCGTTGCGGGCCACCACCGGTTTCCAAGTATCCGATGGGCGGCTGCACCTGAACAGCGCACGTGGCGAAGTGGCGGTGTTCACCAGGGTAGCGACCCATCCACCGACCATAGCACCGGATGTGTTTTGAACTCGACCGGCATGTGATCGAGGACCCGTAGATGATCGTCGCGGGTCAGAGCAGGGTCTCCGAAGTCGGGGACCCTGCTTCGTTCTTATGGATCGGACCTGATGAATGCTACTTGCACTATCGATCGCGCCGTGCAATGCTTTCGGGATGGTCATCCAAACAGAGCGGCGGAATAGAAGAAGGGGTGCGATGACCAGCGCTTCGGGTCGCGGTGCACGCTCGTCAGTGCTGGACCAATAGTCGTGTCCTAGTGCGCTCACCGGAGGAATATTGGAGCTGCACTTGGTAGATCCCATCGGCAACAATAGAGAGGTCCAGATCCCCGGCTCCGGTGATCTGCGATCGAAGGACCACACGCCCGCTCGCGTCGATCAACTCCACGCGAGCATTGCGCCCGAGGGTCGTGGTCACCTGTGCAAGCCCACTTGTTGGGTTCGGGAAAATGGTGAGGCCATGGACGTCGGTATCCACCTCAGCCGAGTTCGTCCCGATGTCATTGAGGTAGCGCGCATAGGCAGCGTCGCCCATAGAGCCGGTTGCGTATCCTGCTAGCACGATGCTGCCGTTGGGAGCGATCGCCATCGCATAAGCGCGGTCGTTGGCACTGCTCAGATCGGTAATTACCTCACCGCCGTTCCCAAAGGTCGGGTCGAGCGTTCCGTCGGTCAGGATCCGGACCAGCAGAAAGTCATCGAGGGTCGTTGGAGTGGAATTCGAGAGGAAACCTGCAACGATCAGCTTGTCGTCAGGTCCCACAACAATGCTTCGCGCCTGGGACCATTGAGGATCGCTGTACGGCAACGCGATGAGACCATTGGTGCCGAACGACGGATCGGGCGTTCCATCCGAGGCGAAAAGGGCCACGATGGATTCGGTGCCGGGACCGTTGTGGTTGCGATAGCCGCAAACTGCGATCCGCCCATCGGAAAGCACGTCCACTCCGCGCATGAATTCGCTATCGGTTCCACCCATGTCCAAGATCGCGGTGCCGCCCGCTCCGAAAGTTGGGTCGAGGATCCCGTTCGCATCGAAACGCGAAAGGACCCAGTCCGACTCGCTGTTCGGGTCCACGCGATATCCACCCGCGATCACCGAACCATTTGTGTTGACATGCACACAAAGCCCCGTGCTGAACGGTACGCCCGCATAGGCGTATCCGTTCGTTCCGAAACTCGGATCGGGCACACCTTCGGCATCCAACCGCGCGCACACAATGCCGCTCTCACCGTTCTCGCCTACGATCACGATCCGGTCATCGCCCATCACTTGCATGGCCCAGGCCGATTGGAAGCCGAAGCCAGCACCGTAGTCCAAGTAAACCAGCCCATTGTTGCTGAAGGAGTCGTCCGGGCTGCCATCCGGAAGCAGGCGGAAGACCATGGCATTGCCATCAAGCGAGGCATCGTAGATCACACCGGCAACAACGATATTCCCCGTGCTCTGCATACCCACGGCGTATGCGTAAGGCAGTTGACCGGCTACCGGGAAGTACACCATGCCGCCGATGCCGAAGGAAGGATCAGGAGAACCGTTCTGCAGAAGGCGATGCACGAAGGGCAGGATCAAGCTGCCATCATCGATCCAGCCCACACCTACGGTCCGCTCATCCGGTTGCACCATCACGGCGCGCACCGCATCCTCATAAGTGGACACACTCGACACCAAGAGGCCATCACTGCTGAACGATGGATCCAAGGTTCCGGCTTGTGCGAACAGGAGACCGGGCAACAAGACAAATGGGGAAAGGAGGGAGCGTTCCATGATCATGGGGTTCTTACGCTATCGAAGGTCGTCACGGGCGTGGGTAAATGTTCATCATAGTGACGAACGCATGATATTGGCAGACACCGTGGCCGGAAATGAACGAAGGCCCCGTTCGGGGCCTTCGATGCTTGCTGAGGTGAGGAACTACTTGGAAACTTCGGTCACCGACTGGCGCTTCTCGGTGATACGGGCGCTCTTGCCGCGGAGGCCGCGCAGGTAGAAGATGCGCGCACGGCGCACATCGCCGCGCTTGTTCACATCGATCTTGTCGATGAAGGGGGATGCTACCGGGAAGATGCGCTCCACCCCGATGTTGTTGCTGATCTTCCGAACTGTGAAGGTGGCGGTGCTGCCGCTGCCCTTGCGCTGGATCACAACGCCCTGGAACAACTGGATACGCTCTTTGGCGCCTTCCACGATCTTGTAATGCACCGTGACGGTATCACCTGCCTTGAAATCGGGCAGGGCGTTCAGGGGGGCGATCTCTTTCTCGAGTTGCTTGATGCGGTCCATGACCTTGGTTGTTAGCGGGTTGCCCAGCGGCCCAGGTCCCTTCTTTTCAGAAGGCGTTCAGGGGCATTCGGTCCCGGATTTGGGGCTGCAATAGTAAGGATCTTTCGGCAACACTATTTGTCCTGCCCATCTTCCCCGCTTCCCAATAGAACCGGTCGGCGTTGCCGCGTGCGCTCCACTGCCTGCTGGTGCCGCCAGGCGTCGATATTGGCCTGGTGCCCGCTCAGGAGAACATCGGGCACCTTCCAGCCTCGGTATTCGGCAGGTCGGGTGTAGTCCGGGGGGGCAACAAGCCCATCCTGGAAACTGTCGCTCAGGGCCGAGGTTTCGTCCCCGAGCACGCCCGGGATCAACCTCACGATCGAATCGCTGAGTACGGCAGCGGCCAACTCGCCGCCCGTGAGCACGTAGTTGCCTATGCTCACTTCGCGGGTTATCAGGTACTCACGCACGCGTTCGTCCACTCCTTTGTAGTGGCCACAAAGCAGGATCAGGTTCTGTTTGGTGCTCAGGCTGTTGGCCAGGGGTTGGTCAAGCAGTACACCGTCCGGGCTCAGGTAGATGACCTCATCGTATTCCCGTTCACTCTTCAGTTGGTCAATGGCCCGGTGGATGGGTTCGATCGTCATCACCATCCCCGCGCCACCGCCGAAGGGGTAATCGTCCAATCGCCGGTGCTTGTCCGTGCTCCACTGGCGCAGGTCATGCACGTGTAACTCCACCAATCCCCTTTTCCGGGCACGCTCCAAGATGCTTTCTCCGAACCAGCTCGTGAAGAGGTCGGGCAGGGCGGTGAGGATGTCGATTCGCATCGCACCAAAGGAATGCGGAAATGAGCGATGCCCGCGCGTATGGTGCTAGAAGCCACATTTCCATGCACCTCATTTCAGCGCAACGGCCTTTCCACATTCGTGCCTTCCCCTACCTTCGGCACAGTGGTTGCCAAGTGCCACGCATACAAACCGACATGAAGAAGTTCCTGACCCTGGCCGCTTTCCTGCTCGTGCAAGTAGTGGCCTTCGCCCAGAAGCATGTGTACGAGGACCTGCTGGTGCTCTACGTGGACGAGAAATACGAGAAAGCACTTATGAAGGCCGAAGCCTATACCATGGGCGAGGAGACCAAGAAGGATGCGCTGCCCTACCTGTACATGAGCATGTGCCTCTTCGAAATGAGCAAAGTGGAGAAGTACGCCGCCGATTATCCCAAGGCCGCGCGCGATGCCGTGAAGTGGGCCGAGAAATACCGCAAGAAGGACAAGGACAAGGAGTACTTCGACAACTACGAGGACTACTGGGCCGATCTGAACACCGTTTCGTTCCAAGCTGGCGAGAACCTACTTGATGATCCCAAGGGCCTGAGCAAGGCCAAACAGATATTCGACGGCATGGTGGGCTACTACCCCGAGAACCCGGGGGCTTGGCTGCTGCTCGCCATGAGCCAGTACAAGAGCAACCTGATCAAGGAGGGGGACCTCAGTGTGAAGGAGTTCGACAAGGTGCTGGCAGCTGCGGGCAACATTGCCACCTTGCCCACCGACCAGAAGAAGTGCCTGAAGAACGCGTTGATCCGCTACTGCGATTACCTGGTCAGCAAAGGACAGCGCGACCGTGCAAGGACCTACGCCGCCCTCGGCAAGGAACACTTCATGGAGGAGCCCGATTTCAAGGGGCTCTGGGACACCTTGAAGTGAGCAAGATCTTCTAGAACAAGGAAGCCGCCTTCGGGCGGCTTCTTCATTTTGGATCCTTCGCCGATAGCAGCCGGGAGGGGCGCTTGCGAAGGAGCAGCATCACCAGTGCGGGCAACAACAGCAATTCGGCCACGAAGGCGAACGCGAGCGTGAGGGTGATGAGAACGCCCATGTAGTACACGCTCGCGAAATCGGAGAACACCAATGTGACGAAGCCCGAGAGCAACATGAAGGTGGTAACGGTTACCGCCTTGCCCGTGCGCAGGTAGGTGCGCTTGAGCGCGTACACCGGCGACAAGCCCCGGCGCAGGTATTGGCGCAGTGACGCGAGCATGTGTATGGTGTCGTCCTCTGCTATGCCGAAGGAAATGGTGAAGATGATGGCGGTGCTCACCTTCAGGTCGATGCCCACGAAACCCATGACCCCAGCAATGAAGATCAAGGGCACCATGTTGGGGATGAGGGCCACCAGCACCATACGCCAATCCCGGAAGAACCAGAGCATGATGAGGGCGGTGAGCAGGATCGCGAGCCCCATGCCGCGGATCATCTGGGTGCTCAAGGTGGCGTTGTTCCGGTCGATCAAATAGGCCATGCCCGTCTGTTGGAAGCGCACAATGCTCGTGTCCACATGCTGCGCGATGAACTGGTCCAGGGCGGCGTTCTTCCCCTTGTGCACATAGCCGCCTTCGTCCACGAGGCGACCACTGAGCCGCGCGGTGCGCCCCTTGTTGCTGATGATCGTACCGAGCATCTGCTTGCCTAGGAGCTTCGCACGTTTTGCCATACGCGTGCATTCCACCTCGTCATCGGGTAGGCGGTAGTAGCTGCGGTCGCCGCCGTTGAATGCCTTGTTGAGCGAGTAGATCACGGTGACCGGCGAGGTGATGCCGTCCACATTGTAGGTCGTATCGAGATGCCCTTGCACCTTTTCGATCTCGCGCAGCACGGCCAGGTCCCAGATGGTGCGGTTGCTGTCCACAACGGCGATCTCCAGTTCGAAAGGCCGCACGCCGCCGAAAGTCTCCTCGAACCAGAGGAAACCCTTCTTCATGGGGTCGTTGTTGGAGAGGTCCTCGAGCAGGTAGTTGTTCACCTTGATCCGCGATGCGCCTACAACGCCAAGAACACTGATGGCGCCGAACACGATCAGCATTTTCCGCCGGTTTCGTATGGTCCACCGGAAAAGGCGTGGGAGTCTGGCATCCCACGGTGAGCCCATGTCCTTCGTGGGCAGCAGGCGTTTGGGGTCGATCAGCACCAGCAATGCGGGCAATAGCGTGAAGGCGAGGACGAAGGCCACGAGCACCCCGATCGCCGTGTACATCCCGAATTCCTGCAAGGGTGGTATGCTCGCGGTACCCAAGGTGGCGAAGCCGATGCCACTGGTTACAGCGGTGAGGAAGGTGGGTAGCCCCACTTCGCGATAGGTGATGGCAATGGCGCGAATGCGTGCTACACCGTTGCGGATCTCTTCTAGGTAGCACTCCATGATGTGCACCACATCGCTCATGCCCACCACGAACAGGATGGTCGGGAGGAGCATGGTGAGGATACCCAGCGGCTTGCCCACCGCCGTCATGAAACCCACCTGCCACAGGATCGCAAGACCCACAACGGCGATGGGTACCCAAACGCCGTAAGCGCTCCTGAATCCGATCCACAGGAAGAGCGCCAGCAGCAGAATGGAGACCGTAATGAAGAACAGCGTCTCCTTCACCATGGTCTCGATGTAATGATCCTGCCCAACGATGCGGCCCGCGATGCGCACATCGTCCATGTCCAGTTCGTGCAACGTTCGACGCACATCGGCAAGGAGCGCATCGCATTTGGCCTTGCTCATATTGGACTCGGCGTTCAATGCCACGAGGATGGCGGTACCCGCATCGTTAAAGAAGAAGTCCTTGATGCGCGGATCGTTCCAGATGCGGGCCGAATCGGTGGCGAGCAGGGAGTCCTCCTGGTAGCGCAGGTAGGGGGTCTCGAACACCCCGAGCGGAGTGACAACGGGTTCGCTCATACGCGTGGGTGAGAGCACCTTGGTCACACGTGGCAGGCGCTGTAACTGCGCAGCGAGCGTATCCACTTGCGCGAGCAGTGCGCGGTCGAACACGCCCTCTTTGCGTTCGATCCCGAAGAGTAGAAAGTCGTTGTCGTGGCCGAACTGTTCGCGGAAGGCGAGGTAATGGTCCAGTTCGGGATCGCTCTTCGGAAAGAACTTCTCGAAGTCGTAGTCCATCCGCACGTTGCGCAGTGCGAACCCAGCGCAACCGCTGATCAGCATCAGCAGCGACAATGCGATCCACGCGTTGCGTCGCGTCAGCAGTCGTTCGATACGGTAGGTCGTGTGCTCCATCAACAAGGCACGGTCGATGCCGGGCGGCAAAGGTGGCATAGCCAAGCGGCATGGTGCGGGTACTTTTGGCCCCGATGTTCAGATCCCTTCCGCGCGTGCTGCTTTTCGCGTGCACTGTCTTCACCTACTCGTCTATCGCTGCGGGTCCCTTGCAAAAGGCTTTCGCAGCGTTGGAGGTGCACGATTATTTCCTCGCGCGCAAGCTCTTCCAGAAACAGATCCGTAAACATCCAGCAGCGGCCTGGTTCGGCCTCAGCACCATCAGCGGCCGCGCCAACAATCCGTTCTTCCATGTGGATTCGTGCTACGCCTTCATCACCCGCGCCGATGCGGCTTTCACCGCAGCACCCGACAAGGAGCGCGCATACATCGGGAAGATGGGTGTGGACGATGCGGCGATCAATGTGCAGAAGCTCCACGCGTTCGGACTGGCCTGGGAAGTGGCCAAGGGCGTGAACTCCATCGCCGCGTACGACCGGTACATCAACACCTACCTGCAGAGCCCGTACATGGGCGATGCAACATTGGTGCGCGATCACCTCGCTTTCGAGGAGGCCCGGACAGCGAACACCGCAGTGGCCTACGAGCAGTTCCTACAGAAGTATCCCTCGGCACGATCGGTGTACGAAGCACGTTCGCGTTACAACGAAGCGCTGTACCGCGAGGCTACCACCGATGGCACGCTAGCCGCGTTCACCGCGTTCATTGTCGCTTATCCTGAAAGTCCATACGTGCAACAGGCCGAAGCGGAGGTCTTTCGACTAGCTACACCGGATCGTACTGCAGCCGAGTACCGCACCTTCATCTTCGATCATCCGAAGAACCACAAGGTGAACGATGCGTGGCGCGCGATCTACGAGCAGTACACGCGCGATCTCAGCACCGGGTCGATCACGCGTTTCCTGCAGGAGTTCCCTGATTACCCTTTCGTGGAAGAACTGGTGGACGATTACAAGACAGCGAGCCTCGTGCTGCTCCCCTTCCGCCGCGATGGGAAGTGGGGCTTCATCGATGATGGCGGCACCGAACGCATCAAGGCGGAGTACGAGTGGGTGGAGCCCTTCGAAGGAGCGCAGGCCCTTGTGGGCTTGAACGGCCGCATGGGCACGGTGAACAGGTCGGGGCGGGTCGTGGTCGCTGTGCAATACGACGACATCGCCGATGCGGCCGAAGGCACGAGCACCGTTGAACGCGGCGAGCACGTGGGCGCGGTGGACCGTAGCGGCACATTGGTGGTGCCCATGCTCTTCCAGGAGGTGGGCGAATTCTCCGGCGGGCTTGCCTATGCAGCCAAGGATGGATCGTACGGCTACATCAACGCGCGTGGCGAAACGATCATCCCTTTCGCGTACCTGTCCGCGGGAACTTTTCGCAATGGCATCGCAGTGGTTGAAATGGAAGGAGGCTACGGCGCGATTGATGTGCGCGGCAACGTGGTGGTACCTCCGCAATACGATTGGGTGGAAGGATTCGATCACCGGGCATCGCGCATGCGCAGGGATGGACGTATGGGCCTGATCGATCGTTTCGGCACCGAACTGCTCGCCTTGGAGTTCGAACACATCGGTCCCTTCATCGACAGCCTCGCACTTGTGGTGAAGGGCAGCAAGTGCGGCTATGTTGATCTCAATGGTCGCATGGCGGTGCCCATGGAGTACGACGCGCCCGAGGCCGGTGCGGGTTCAGGCGACTTCAACAATGGCCTAGCAGAAGTTCGTTCCAACGGCAAGCGTTGTTTGATCAACACGCGCAACCATCGGGTGTTCCCCTGCCAGTTCGCGGACATCGGCGCTGCTACCGGTGCGCTCACACCCGTGCGCAAGAAGGGAAAGTGGGGCTACGCGGACCGCAAGGGCAACCTGCTCTTCGATAACAAGTACGACGGCGCTTGGGAGATGATCGACGGTATCGCCCGTGTACAGACCGGCGGAATGATGGGGCTGATCGATAGCACCGGTAAGGAGATCGTTGCTCCTGCATACACCGAACTGATCCCGGCAGAGGGCAGGTTCATTGCACGAACCGCAGCAGGCACAGGCTTGATCGATCGCAGCGGCAAAGTGATCGTGCCACTGGAATTCACCACGCTAGCGATGATGAGTGATGAGCTTGCACGCGTTGAACTCAACGAGCGCTTTGGCTACTTGCGCATCGCCGACGGCCGTTTCATCTGGCGCGAAGAAGGCTTCGATACGCCGACCTCACCGTAGCACGGTGACGTGGCCGATGAGATCCTTGCCCACAGCGCCCCTGTCCGTGGTCGCGCGATAACGCACCTTCCACACATAGACGCCATCGGGCACAGGCTCGCCGTTGTATGTGCCGTCCCAGGTCATTAATGGGTCGTCGCTGGCGAAGATCCGTTCGCCCCAACGATCGAAGATGTCGAGGCTGAAGTCGCGCAGATACCCGTACATCGACACTTGGAAGAATTCATTGAAGCCGTCGCCGTTAGGTGTGAAGCTGTTCGGCACATAGACCAACGGATCACACACGCCTTCGCTCACGGTGAGGCCCGCTTCGGCATCGATGCAGAGGCCCGTGGCATGCACCGAGTAGATGCCTTCTTGCACAATGGTGATCGATGATCCCGTTGCTCCCGTGCTCCAGAGGTAGTTGGCTAAGGGTATGGTGAGATCCAACACAAGCGGCTGTTCGGGGCAATAGGTGCTGTCCGTGCCAAGAGAAAGTGAGTCGACACGCTCCAGAACAGTAACCGAGATCATGTCCGAGCTCCTGCACCCCTGCATGCTCAGTGACACATCATACGTACCCGTGGTGCTCACGACAATGGAATCAGCAGTGGCGCCTGAGGACCATTGCACTACGGCGCCGTTGGATTGCACGCCGAGTGCGAGGCTGTCTCCAGCGCAAATGATCCGATCCCCACCGAGATCGGGTGGGATCAGCGGAACGTAAGAAATGATCACCGTGTCGCGCACCACACATGCGGCAACCTGCACCTGGGCCCAATACGACCCACCCTGTGTTACTGCGATGGTCGGACCTGTTGCTCCGCTGCTCCAGATCTGTGTTCCACCTACGATCCCGGTACTGAGCACGACCACTTCGCCGGGGCATTTCAATTGATCGGGCCCAAGGTCGAGTGCCTGCATATCGAACACGGCAACAGTGATGGCATCTGAAGCAACGCAACCATTGAGATCCACAGTGACACCATACATACCTGCAGTGTTGATGCTCTGCGATCCCGATGTGCTCCCGTTGTTCCATTGGTAGCTGGCGCCGGCCTGGGTGACGTCGAGCAGGAGCGAAGCGCCTTCGCAGATCGTGGTGTCGTTGCCGAGTGCGGCAATTGGGGCTGTGAGCAGATCGATCGCTGCATTGTCCTGCGCGCTGCAACCGTTCAGCGTAACGATCACGCTCACGGCCTCCTCCGAAACGCTCGTATAGGTCGAAGCCGTTGACCCATCCTGCCAGAGATAAGTGGCGTTGGTTGTGGTGGCATCGAAGCTCGCGCTAGCTCCAGGGCAGATCGCTTGGTCTCCGCCGATCTCCACCACTGGCAACGGTACAATGGTCAGGTCTACATCATCGGTCACAGTGCATTGGCCGACGGTTACCGTAACGGAGTACGTGCCGCTACCCGTGGGGTTCAGCTGAGCTGAAGTTTCACCTGTGTTCCACAAGTAAGTAGCATTGGGCACGGTCGCGTCCAGCAGCACTGGTGTGCCTTCGCATGCGGTGATGTCATCACCGAGTTCGATAGCGCCGGGATCCAGCACGTTCACATCCACGGTATCAGTGGCCGTGCATACCCCTTGCGCTACCTGCACCCAGATCGTGCTGGTCGTGTTCACCGTGATGGAACTGGAGGTGGCTCCCGTGCTCCACAAGTAACCGGCTCCGGGTACACCGAGCGAGAACACCGCTTGATCACCACTGCACAACTGCAGGTCGGCGCCAAGGTCGAAGACACCGGGGACCATTACGCCGATGTCGATCGCATCTGCAGCCGTGCATCCGTTCAGAACAACCGAGACGCTGTACGTTGCTGCGCTGCTCGCGGTGATCGTGGGTGAAGTTGCTCCGGTGCTCCACACATACGCGGCGCCGGGGTAGGTGGCGTCGAGAATAATATCATCACCTGCACAAAGTGTGAGGTCGCTGCCGAGTGCGACCGTTGGCATCGGGTTAACAGTGACG
>JBKJPT010000292.1:0-4838 GCA_046595075.1 Flavobacteriales bacterium | reverse complement strand
ACCACGATGGCCGGGTTTGCAGCTTCCACCTCTTTGATGATCGCATCGAGCACCACGTTCCAATCACCCTTCAGCACCTCCTCGCTCAGGTTGATGAAACGGATGGCGGTGCCCATCTTGGCATCATCGTAGAAATCATACTGCTGCTGGTAACGCAGCATCTTCAGTGCGGGCTCGCCCAGTATGGTGAAGTAGAGTGCGGGACGTTGCACCGTGGCGTTGGCGAAGGCGATCTGGTGCGCCAATGTGGTCTTGCCGCAACCGGGTGTGCCCGCGATGATGTTGAAGGAGAACTCCGGCAATCCGCCACCAAGGATCTGATCCAATCCCGGAACGCCGGTGGGCAGCTTATTGATCACGACTTTGGTTGGGGCGCTCATGGATCGGTTTTTGGGAATGCTGGTCTGTTCGAAGGCACAATGGGCCAGGCTTCATCCACTAATTGCAGAGTGAGCCGCTGCCCTATGAAAGTTTGGAGCAGTCCCAGTAATTGGACCACTAGGATCACGCCGCCAATTTTCAGTTCCTCCTGCTCCTTCTCGGAGTTCATTTCTTCGAAGCCCTGTAGCTTACCATCGGGCATCACCATCACGGCTGCCAGACCGGGTGCTTCCGTTCGCGCCAGCGCCAATGCACGGGAAAGCAAGGAATGCGAACCCGCAGGACCAGCGAGCTTGGATAGCACAGCGCCGAGTTTCGCACATACCCGCGCGGCGGGCGTGAACCGGGACACGTCGCCACTACTGGTCTCATCGGCTATGAGCCGTAAAGCCATGGTGCGCAGGTCGAGGGTGGCCAAGGTCATTGGTAGTGGAACCACCGGATCTACGCCATCCGGAAAAAGCACGTTCAGTGCGCAGCAGGTCCGGTCAAATGGACCCGAATATCGTCCCAAGGTAGGCGGAGGATCTCGGGCAAGGTGGCTTGTTGGCAAAAGAATGGGAGGTACGCCGAAAAAGGCGCCACTTCCGGTGTTCACGTGTTCCCGCGTGTGAGGGCAGCACTCATTTCGCCAACACCTTCATGATGTCATTCATGCGCACCGGTTTCACCAAGTGGCATTCGCATCCGACATCGGCCGATCTCTGCCGGTGCTCATCATCGCCCCAAGCCGTGATCGCGATCATGCGTACATCTTTTCCACCTGCGCTTGCGCGAATGCGGCGAGCCACTTCGTGCCCGTTGATCCCCGGTAAGCCGATGTCCAAAAACACCACGTCCGGATGAAAGGACTCAGCTACCGTGATCGCTGAAAGGCCATCGTACGCGTTGTGCACCATGAAGCCCTTCATCACCAACAAGGTCATCAGCGACATCGCCGTATCCTTATTATCCTCCACCACCAGGATCCGCATGGACTCATCGCCATCCAGTTCGTATTTCAGCAGTTGCGGATCCGGTATCCTCATCGAGTGGTTCATGGTCACAGCGTTCGGTTCCATTGCTTCCTGCAAGCAGCGGACCCTTCGGCGTTCTGCGCACCACGCGTGGGCCAAGCACCAAGTAGATGACAATGACGTGGGGTGCGCGCGGTGCAGTATGTGTACATGGCGCCCCGGCGTACCCATGTATCAGCGCAAGGCCAGGGGCGGCTGCGGGCTAAGGCGAGTGAACTGCGTTCGTGGACGGACCAACCATTGGCTTTTGAACGAGTACCCCTCCATTCGCGGGTACGACTAGTGCACCCGGCTGTGTTTCCCAGTTACTGAGTCTGCCTTGACTGCAAGGCAGAGCGGACCAGCCAACTATTGAGGTGGTCACATTCAGATCCCGCTCAAATGGGAGTGGGGCTCGCAGCGCGCAGGATCTCCTGCAGCGTACCGAAGAACATGGGCTTGCCAATGTGGCGGTCGAAACCCGCGTTCGCGGAACGGACCAGATCCGATGGTTCATTCCAAGCCGTAAGGGCTACAATAAAAGTTTTCTCGCCCCACTCGCTTCCGCGCATTTGCTTGCATACATCAAAGCCCGAAAGGTCAGGGAGGCCGATGTCCAGAAAGACCAACGCAGGGCGAAAGGTCGCTCCTTGTGTTAGCGCCTCTTGGGCCGTATTCGCCACCTGCACAGTGTGCCCCAGTTGCTTCAACAACAACGCTAAGGTCACGGCCACGTCGCCGCTATCTTCCACCACCAACACACGAAGCGGAAACTGCGTGGTTGCACGCGGTTGACTCTTGGGTTCTAGTATGGTATCCGGGCCGCTGCCGCCTTCCGCTGTCACGGTTGCGGGTTTCAAAGAGCGGTCGGCACCGGCAGGATCTTGCGTGAAATGCACGCGGTAGGCGTTGTGATCAACGGCAAAGATGCGTTCAGATGCGAGCAACCGCGCACAACCGGCCGTGGGGCCAACGGGGCTCGCCACGAGAATGACCGCGGAGGAGCCACCACCCTCCATACCGTTGCGCACCGCTTGGTAACCCATAGGCAGGTTGGCGCATGGAAAGAGCCCGTGCTCATGAACGCCGGGGTACGGCAGCGCTTTCATGTGATCTGGTTTGTGGCAAGGCAGTGCGCGAATCATGCCGGACACGAGCAAGCGGCAAATGAGCGACCGAACAGGTTGGGGTGTGCAACGAGAGCCACAACTCCTGCCATTGTGGTGGAGCTTTTACACACTGGGACATTGGATAGGAGCGCGAGCAGAGATCCGCCAACAAAACGGCGAGCCGGGATCAAGGGCGGCCCTGCCGCGGCGAAGTGGTTTCCCGCAGGATCACTGATGGGATCTTACCCAGCAAGGACGCACTTGTTCTCCCACAGCTGATGGTTCATCTTGCATTCGCACCACTTTTTCGCCGCTCCACTAAACAGCACGCGATGCCGATACCCGCGATCTCGAAACCTTGCAGCTCCTCGATCGGATCACCAACAAGGGGCACAAGCGCATGCGCTGGAACTTCTTCGTACTGAATAAAGATGTAAAGCGACTGAAGACAATTCAAGAGGAACTTGCCAATGCAGGTTACCTGCTGCATTCATTGATCATATATCGTCGTACCTAAAGCGTGCTCGTTCTTTCGAAACTCGGCAAATTCAACATTGAGGAGCTCCTCGTCGAGGTCATGCGTGTGCATGCCACCTGCGATCGCCTCGGCATCTGGGGTCCGGATACCGTGGACGTTGTTGATCTCAAGTACGAGGATCTCAGCGTGAATTGGAACGACCGCACGCCACCCCGTTCTTAACGGGCCCACCACGCACACGCGCAAGGCGGCACGATCGCACGACGAACTCACTGCAGGGGTCCCTTCTTTGTTGCGGGAGTGTCCAAGGAGAACCTCATCGCCACCGGCTATGCGCACGCCTTGTGGGTAGCACGCCAACCGCGGACGATAGTGCGGACGATGGCCGGATCGAAGTGCGCATCGTACGCATCAACAAAGACCCGGAACTGGCCCTTTAACCGGATCAGCACCGCTACTTCCATCCAGGAGTCTATATTCGCCCCCGTTCCGGAAGGACCGGAACACGCCCCGAGCGCCCAGCTTTCGCTTCACAGCAACTGTCCAGGCGCACTCCCCCAGCGGATCATTGCACGCCGGACCCGATCACAAGGGGCGATCAACAACACTGTAAAAGGTGTGTTCAGGGACAATGGCCTGAACAGACCGCAACATCCTGGCGCCGAGGACTCGGCGCATACCTATGGAACGTACTTCGTTCAACGACCTCGGGCTCATCGAGCCCATTCTGAAAGCCCTTCAAGAGGAAGGCTACACGCACCCCACCCCCATTCAGCAGCAAGCGATCCCGCACCTGATCACCGGGCGCGATCTGCTGGGCTGTGCCCAAACGGGAACGGGTAAAACGGCGGCCTTCGCCATCCCCATCCTGCAAGAACTGCACGCGAAGGGCATACCCACCAGCAAGCGGTTGATCAAAACGCTGATCCTCACCCCTACCCGTGAGCTGGCTATCCAGATCGGCGAGAGCTTCGCTGCATACGGCCGCAACCTGCAGATCAAGCACACCGTGATCTTCGGTGGCGTGGGCCAAAAGCCACAGACCGATGCCCTCCACCGAGGTGTGGACATCGTGGTGGCAACACCCGGTCGCCTATTGGACTTGATGAACCAGGGCTTCGTGGACCTGAAGCAGATAGAGATCTTCGTGCTGGACGAAGCCGACCGCATGCTGGACATGGGCTTCATCCACGACGTGAAGAAGGTGATCGCCAAGCTGCCCACGAAACGGCAGACGCTCTTCTTCAGCGCCACCATGCCACCGGAGATCGCCAAGCTGGCCAATAGCATCCTCACCAACCCCATGAAGGTGGAGGTGGCGCCGCAAAGCACCACGGCCGAAACCGTGGACCAGCACCTCTACTTCGTGGACCGCACGGAAAAGAACCACTTGCTGTTGCACCTGCTTAAAGGTGATGCGATCCGCGAGGCCCTCATCTTCACACGCACCAAGCACGGCGCCAATAAGGTGGCCAAATTGCTGGTGCAAGCCGGCCTCGGCGCCGAAGCGATCCATGGCAACAAGAGCCAGAGCGCACGGCAACAAGCCTTGAAGAACTTCAAGGACGGCAAGATCCGCGCGCTGGTAGCCACGGACATCGCTGCACGGGGCATCGACATCGATGGCCTCACGCACGTGATCAACTTCGATATCCCCAACATCCCCGAGACGTACGTACACCGCATTGGTCGTACGGGTCGTGCCGGGGCATCGGGCAAAGCCCTCAGCTTCTGCGATCACGAGGAGAAGGAGTTCCTGCGCGACATTCAACGTTTGATCAAGCGCGAAATACCGGTCGTGAACGAGCATCCGTTCGTGATGACCGGTGGACCCAAGCGGGCCGAGCCCGAAGTGCGCGAGCCACGCCAACCGCG
>JBKJPT010000237.1:0-24883 GCA_046595075.1 Flavobacteriales bacterium | reverse complement strand
AACCTCTTCAGCTTCGCGATGCTGATGCTGGTGATGGGCAGCAACCTGCTGATCACCTTCATCGGTTGGGAAGGCGTGGGCCTGTGCAGCTACCTGCTCATCGGCTTCTGGTACACCAAGCCCGATTACAACTACGCCGCGCGCAAGGCCTTCGTCATGAACCGCATCGGCGATGTGGGCATGGTGCTGGCCATGGTGCTGCTTTTCCAGTTCCTGGGTACACTTGAGTACGTCGAAGTCATGGAACGTGCCCACGAACTGCCGATGTGGGCGGTTGGTGGCGTTACGTTACTGCTCTTCTTGGGCGCCACGGGCAAGAGCGCACAGATCCCGCTCTTCACCTGGCTGCCCGATGCCATGGCCGGCCCAACGCCGGTGAGCGCGCTGATCCACGCGGCGACGATGGTCACCGCAGGTATCTTCCTCATCGTTCGTTGTTCGGTGCTCTTCGATCTGGTGCCGTTCACCCCTGAAGTGATCCTTTGGATCGGCACCGCCACGGCGATCCTGGCTGCCACCATCGGCCTCTTCCAGAACGACATCAAGAAGGTGCTCGCGTATTCCACGGTGAGCCAGCTCGGCTACATGTTCGCGGCGCTGGGCATGGGCGCCTATAGCGCGGCCATGTTCCACGTCACCACGCACGCCTTCTTCAAGGCGCTGCTCTTCCTCGGGGCTGGCAGTGTGATCCACGCGCTCGGCGGCGAACAGGACATCCGCAAGATGGGTGGCTTGAAGGGCTCGATCAAGATCACCTACATCACCTTCCTCATTGGAACCATCGCCATCTCCGGCCTGCCTTTGATGAGCGGATTCTTCAGCAAGGACCTCATCCTCGCACACGCGTTCCAGCACAACCCAGCGGTCTTCGTGCTGCTGCTCTTTGGTGCGCTGCTCACCACCTACTACATGTTCCGGTTGTTGTTCTTGGTCTTCTTCGGGAAGTACCGCGGCACGGCGCATCCACACGAGAGCCCGTTGAAGATGACCGTGCCTTTGATGGTGCTCGCAGTGCTCAGCGTGATCGGCGGCCTGCTCAACCTGCCACATCTCTTCGGCGGCCACGAGCCGATGAAGCACTTCCTCGAGACCGCTGCGGAAGCCATCCGCTTCGAGGAGATCGAACTGAGCGCCACGACAGAGTGGATCCTGATGGGCATCACCACGGTGCTGGTCTTCGCCACGATCTTCTTTGCCTATGGCCGCTTCGCAAAGCGTACGATGTTGGAGGGTGACGAATCCGACATGCCCTTCTTCAAACGCCTCATCGCACAGCGTTGGCGCATCGACGAGCTCTATCGTTCGCTCTTCGAAAAGCCGTACGGTTGGTTCAGCACACGCTTCCATTCCATCGGTGAGCAACGCATCATGGTGCCCATACAGAACGGCGTGGGCGAGGCTGCACTGCGCATCGGCAACGTGGTTCGCAAACTGCAGACGGGTAACGCGAGCTTCCATCTGCTGGCCATGACCGTCGGCTTGATCGCCTTTCTCCTCATCACACTCCTGAGCAACTGAGATGATCGCCGCGCTCCTCTTGCTCATCCCATTCGTTACGGCGACCCTGCTCGTGGTGCTGCGCCCCACGCAACATGCGAAGACACTTGCCTTGGTCTCCTCCATGGCTTCGCTGGGGGTGGTGCTCTTCGCTTGGGCGAACTACCAAGGCGGCTATGTTCCGCAAGCGGACCATGACTGGGCCAATGCCTGGGGACTGCGCCTCGTGATGGGCTACGATGGGGTGGGCCTGCTGATGCTGATCCTCACCGCCGTGGTCTTCCCCTTCATCGTGGGTGCGGGCTATGGCGAGAAGCTGCAACACCCTTCGCTGGTGAACGCCCTGCTGCTCTACACGCAGACCTTCCTCTTCGGTGTCTTCCTCGCACAGAACGCGTTGCTCTTCTACATCTTCTACGAGCTCACGCTGATCCCGGTCTTCTTCCTGCTGCTCTATTGGGGCGGCGAGCACCGGCGGAAGATCACCGTGCGCTTCTTCATCTACACCTTGCTCGGTGGCCTCTCGCTGCTCTTCGGCCTCATCTATTGCCTGGGGCAAACGGGCATGAACGGCGACTTCACCGCGCTGGCCACGATGCACCTTCCGGTGGACACGCAGCTCTGGCTCTTCTGGGCGCTCTTCCTCGCCTTCGCGATCAAGCTGCCCATCTTCCCCTTCCACAGCTGGCAGCCCGACACGTACAGTATGGCACCCTTGCAAGGCACCATGGTGCTCAGCGCCGTTATGCTGAAGATGGGTCTCTATGGCGTAATCAAGCTCGTGTTCCCCATCGTGCCCGAAGGCGTTTCGTACTGGCGCGAAACGGTCATCGCGCTCAGCTTGATCGGTGCGGTCTATGGCGCTGTGATCGCCTTCCGCCAACTGGACCTGAAGCGCCTGATCGCGTACTCGTCGTTGAGCCACGTAGGCTTGTTGTGCGCCGGTCTCTTCGCGTGGAACAGCTACGGCATCACCGGATCGCTCTATCAAGCGTTCGCACATGCCATCCTCGTTCTCGGCATGCTTTACATGGCCGGTGCGTTGAAGGAACGCGTGGGCAGCAGCGAAATGAGCGCCATGGGTGGCCTGAAGGTGCGCATGCCTCGACTTGCCGCGCTCTTCCTGCTCGTGGTAGTGAACGCCATTGCCCTGCCGTTGACGCAGAGCTTCGTAGGTGAGTGGATGATGTTCACGGGCCTTTGGCAAGTGAACGGCTGGCTGGCGTTCCTCGGCGTAAGCACCATCGTGCTCGGCGCCATTTACATGCTCTACGCCTACCAGCGCGTGATGCTCGGTCCGGACAAGTGGCAACTGGAGATGAACGATGCTTCCACGCGCGACCACCTCTATCTGGTGCCGCTCATCGCGATCACGCTCTTCCTCGGTGTCTATCCCGCGCCCATCCTCGACCTGCTGGATGGTCCTGTTCAACTTCTTCTAAGCACCTTGCCCTAGCATGAGCGCGTTGATCCTCATCTCCGTGCTCGGTGTGTTGCTGCTCTATCTGGGCTTTGGCAACAAACGTGGCCTGCTCGCTCCGGTGGCGATCATCGGCTTGCTCGGTGCACTGGCGTTGTTCGTTTCCGGCTGGCAGATCGAAAGCTTCCTGCTGAAAGGCATGGTCGCCTTCGATGGTTATTCCATGTCTTTCACCAGTTCGCTGATCTTGATCACCGTGCTGCTCTTCCTCTTTGGCATCGACTACTACGCCAGGGTGAAGGAGAACGTAGCCGAGCAATATGCGCTCATGCTCTTCTCGCTCGTCGGCGGCTTGCTGCTCACAAGCTTCACCAACCTGCTGGTACTCTTCCTCGGCATCGAGATCCTGAGCATTCCGCTCTTCGTCCTCGCAGGTGGCAAGCGCGACAGCTTCCGCAGTGGTGAGGCGGCGTTCAAGTATTTCCTGCAAGGCTCCTTCGCGTCGGGCTTCTTCCTGCTCGGCATCGCGCTCATCTATGGCAGCTGCGCCTCGTTCGATCTAGCCACGGTGCAAGCCTTCGCCGCAACTGCCCAAGGCAACATGCTCTTCCTGCTCGGCATCTTCTTCACCATCGCCGGACTGGCGTTCAAGGTCGCCGCCGTGCCCTTCCACTTCTGGAGCCCCGATGTGTACGAAGGCGCGCCCACGCTCGTGACGGCCTTCATGAGCACCGTGGTGAAGACGGCAGCATTCGCCGCGTTCTACCGCCTGATCCAGCACATGCAATTGCCCGGCGCCGTGCATACCATGCTCATGGTGATGACCGTCTGCACGCTCTTCCTCGGCAACATCGTGGCGTTGCGGCAGACGCAGTTCAAGCGGCTCATGGCCTATTCGAGCATTGCGCATACGGGCTTCCTGCTGCTCACCTTCCTCGGGACCGATCCGCAAACACCCGGCGTTCTCTACTACTACCTCACCACCTACGCCGTCGCCACGGTCGGTCTCTTCGTGGTGCTCACGCTGGCCAAGCGCGCGGCCAACGGCGATGAGAACATCCGCATCTTCCGTGGGCTTTTCCGCAGCGCACCATGGCTCGCCATCGCGACCATGCTCTTGCTGCTCTCGCTCGCTGGCATCCCGCTCACCGCCGGTTTCGTGGCGAAGTACCGCGTCTTCGTGCTCAGTCTCGCAGGCGGCTACACAGCGATCACCGCGTTCGCCGTGATCATGGCGCTGGTCGGCATCTACTACTACGTTGTCGTGATCCGCGAGGCCTTCACGCCTACGGAACGCCCACCGCAACTGGTGGTGGCACCGCTGAACTGGCTGGTGATCTCGTTCTGCGGGGTGGCGGTGGTGCTGTTGGGATTGCTGCCGGGGTTGATCCGGTTGTAGGTCCTTTTCACCGCCACGGCGCAACTAGCGCGACGGTTGCGCCTTGCTTTTGTACAAGTATTCCGTTGCGGGCCCTTTGCGTTCGTTGCGGTGGTGGCCTCGTTCCGCACTAGTGCCTCAGACCACCCTCCCACTTGCTCACTACGCTTGTGGCCATCGCATGCCCCACCACGTTGGTGGCGCTACGGCCCATTCGAAGTGGTCGATGGGTAGGATATGCGGAATGCCTTCGACGTCGATGGCTAAGGCCTATCCGTTCAGCGCAGCAACGAACTCATCCGGCGTCTGCTGTATCTCGTTCAGGATCTTTCGGATCAGCGGTCTACTGATGTCCTGGCCTTTGTGATGCGGCAACGTCGTGTACCGACCATCCGGATGACGATAGAACACATGGCTGCCCTTCTGCCGGACGACCACAAAGCCCCATTTGAGAAGGATGCGTTCGAAGGCCCGCGCATCAACAATTGGAAGTTTGCTCATACCGCGACCGAGAAGGACTGTAGGCCCACGAACTCAGGGAGTGCGGCAATTTCTTCCTTGGTCATTTCCTCGAAGCAGAGCTCGACCACCTCCTTCAGGTTGATCTGCAATTGGTCCAGGCTTGTCGCTTGCGAATGCGCACCCGGTATGCTCGGGACCATGCCGATGTAGAGTCCTGTCTCCGCGTCGCGTTCGATGTGTGCGGTAAGCTGGATGTTGCGCATGGGCTTGTTGCGTTGGGTCAGGGTCGCATTCCAAAGATAGGCCCGTGGTCTGCGGGTTCGCTCGCGCTCTTCGAATCAGTGCCCCAACTCCCCCTCCCACTTGCTTACCACGCTGGTAGCGATGGCATTGCCCACCACGTTGGTGGCGCTACGGCCCATGTCGCAGAAGTGATCGATGGGCAGGATGAGCGCGATGCCTTCGATGGGCACGCCGAACATGCCGAGCGTGGCCGCCACCACGACCAGTGAAGCGCGCGGCACACCCGCAATGCCTTTGCTGGTGAGCATGAGCGTGAGCAGCATGGTGATCTGCATCCCGAAGTCGTGCGCGAGCGGCACGTCGTAGATCTGCGCGATGAAGAGGCTGGCGAAGGTCATGTACATCATGCTGCCATCCAGGTTGAAGCTGTAGCCCAGCGGCAGCACGAAGCTCACCACCTTGTCCTTGCAGCCGAAGCGTTCGAGCTCTTCCATGAGCTTAGGCATCACGGCTTCGCTGCTGGTGGTGCTGAAGGCGATGGTGATGGGCTGAACGATGCGGCGCATCAGCTCCTTCATGCGATGGCCGAGGAACAAGAAGCCAGCGCCTAGCAGGATGGCCCAGAGTATCGCAAGGCCGAGATAGAATTGGCCGATGTACACCGCGTAGGTGCTTAGTACACCCAGGCCGTAGATCGCGATCACCGCAGCCACTGCGCCGAAGACCCCGAGCGGCGCGAAGTTCATGACGTAGCCCACCATCTTCAGGATCACGTGCGAAACACTCTCCAAGAGCTTCACCACGGGCTTGGCGTAATCGCCGATGCTGGCACAGGCCACGCCGAAGAAGAGACTGAAGACAACTATCTGCAATACCTCGTTGGTGGCCATGGCCTCCACGATGCTCTTCGGGAAGAGGTGCGCGATGAAATCCTTCAGCGTGAAGGACTGGGTCTTGCCCACGACATCCGCGACATCGCCGCTGGCCTGCAACTGAAGACCCACGCCCGGCTCCAGCACGTTCACGAGCAACATGCCGAGCAAGAGGCTGATCAGCGAAGCCAACATGAACCAAAGCAGCGCACGTCCACCTACGCGGCCCACGGTCTTCATGTCGCCGAGCTTGGCAATGCCCACGACCAAGGTGCTGAACACCAGCGGCGCGATGATCATCTTCACCAGACGCAGGAAAATGTCGGTGAGGATCTTCAGGTTGTCGGCGACGTTCGCTCGCGAAACCTCCTCCATGCCGGTGTGCATCGCGTAGCCAACGCCAATGCCCAGCATCATGGCGACGAGGATCCACAGAGTGAGCCGGTTGTTCTTGTTCAACATGTGCAGAATGGGTCAGGCGCCGGACTTTGCCAGCTTGCTGTTGCGATAGCCGTAGAGGAAGTAGCAGACAAGGCCGATCACCAGCCACACGGCGAACCAACTCCAGTTGCTCACCGCCATGCCCGTGAGCAAGTAGCAGCACGAGACCAGCCCTAGGAGGGGGATCAGCGACCAGTTCTTTACGTGAGCAAGCACCGCCAGTAGAATTGTGAGCGGCCAGAAGATCAGCTGCGGAATGTTCTGCGCCGCGTGTTCGTCGGTCATGTCGAGAAGACCGGGGAAATAGCCCGGCACCGCGAAGAGCAGAAGCACCACTGCGCCAATGAAAATCGCAGGAGCTGTCCACCGACTGTTCACATGTGGCAAGTGGAAGCGGCCCTTGGTGCGCTCACGTTGCGGCAACACGAGCACGCCTCCGCACACAAGGACGAAGGCGAACAAGGTGCCGATGCTGGTGAAGTCGAGTATGAAGCTCTCATCGGTGAAGAAGATGGGGATGCCGACCACCAACCCCGTGACGATGGTGCTGAAGCCCGGTGTCTTGTACTTGGGGTGGATGCTGGCGAATCGTTTCGGCAACAAGCCATCCCGGCTCATGCTCATCCAGATACGCGGTTGACCCAGTTGGAAGACGAGCATCACGCTCGTCATCGCCACAACTGCGGCGATGCTCACGATGAAGAGCATCCACTTCACGCCGCGCAACCGGAACACCTCGGCAAGCGGATCACTAACCCCCAGTTGCTCCCAGCTGACCATGCCCGTGAGCACCAGCGCCAACACGATGTACACCACCGTGCAGATCACCAGCGAATAGATCATGCCACGCGGGAGATCGCGCTGTGGGTCCTTGCTGTCCTCGGCCAAGGTGCTTACCGCATCGAAGCCGATGTAGGCGAAGAAGACGGCGCTCACGCCCGCCATCACACCACCGAAACCGTTCGGCATGAAGGGCGTCCAGTTCTCGATGTCGATGTAGGTGACACCAACGATGACCACCAGTGCGATGATCGCCAGCTTCACGATCACCATGGCGTTGCTGACGTTGCGGCTCTCCTTCACCCCCACGTACACGAGCCAGGTGATGAGCGCGTTGATCACGAAGGCAGGTAGATCGAAGATGAGCCGCAGGTTGCCGAGCAGTGGTGCTGCTGTCCACGCCTTGTTGCCCTCAGATGCGATCAGTGCATCGATCGCGTGTTGCGCAGCAACCGGGTCCTTCTGTTTGGGGAGTTCCAAAAGCGAGGTTGCGAGTGCATCCGAACTGGCATGCGCGGCCGTGTAATTGGTCGTGAGCCACTCCGGCATGTGCAGGTGGAAGCCTTCGAGCAAATTGGTGAAGTAGCCGCTCCAACTGAAGGCCACATAGATGTTGCCGATGCTGTACTCCATCAGCAGCGCCCAGCCGATGATCCAGGCGAAAACCTCCCCGAAGCTGACGTACGCGTAGGTATAAGCGCTGCCGCTTGCAGGAACGCGCGCCGCGAATTCCGCATAGCACAAGGCTGTGAACCCACAGGCTACACCGCATAGGATGAAGAGCAACACCACCCCCGGCCCGCCGCTGAAGCAGGCCTGCCCCATGCTGCTGAAGCTGCCCGCACCGATGATCGCAGCAATGCCGAAAAAGGTGAGGTCGCGAACACCGAGGTGACGACCCAGCGCGTTGCCACCGTGGATCTCCCCTTCAGAGGCGGAGATGGTGTCGATCGGTTTCTTGCGGAACAGGCTCATGCGCGGCAGCCGAATGTAAGCGGGTGTTACCAAGCTGGATACGGGCGCCTCCTCTTTGCTAGCCGGGCCCTCGGCTCCCCGTTGCGCGGTGTGCAGCCCGTTGAGCCTCCAAGAGTCGGCACAGGTCGTCAGATCCATTTATTTTCCATGGAATATACTTGTCCCGGCTAAGGCGATTCACATGCATCAGCCTACCGACCCGACCAGCAAACAACCACACCAAAAGCCATGGAAACAGCGACAGCAGTACTGACCAAATGGACCATTGATCCCGCGCACAGCGAGGTCCGGTTCAAAGTGAAACACCTGATGATCACCACCGTGACCGGGAGCTTCCAGAAGTACGGAGCGGACATCAATGTGGCAGGCGATGATCTGAGCAAGGCGGAGATCGACTTCTGGGCGGAGGTCGCCAGTGTGACCACCGGCAGCGAGGATCGTGACAAGCACTTGAAGAGCCCCGACTTCTTCGACATTGCGAACCACCCGAAGATCACCTTCAAGAACACACGGGCCGAAGACGTGGACCATGATGGCAGTTGGACTATGCACGGCGACCTCACCATCAACGGCATCACCAAGTCGGTGAAGTTGGGTGTGGAGTGGGGCGGTGTGATGCGTGACCCTTGGGGCAACACCAAAGCTGGGGTCACCATCAACGGCAAGTTCAATCGAAAGGATTGGAACCTGAACTGGAACTCAGCGCTCGAAGCCGGCGGCGTACTGGTGAGCGACGAGGTGCGGATCAGTTGCGAAGTACAGTTGGTGAAGCAAGGCTGAACGCGCGATGTTCAATGAGAGCGCCTCTGGAATTCCCAGGGGTGCTCTTCGCTGTCAATGGGCCTGTCGCTCCTGACGAGCCAAAGGCACCGGCATGTACATGCTGTCGATGCGTTCTGCGTTGAAATGGTTCACCGTATTGTCGCTAGTGGAGGCTACGTCCCCCACCCCAAAAACAGAAGGGAGCCCTCGCCCCCCTTCCCCTTATCGGTCGGTCGCTAGGGCAGGATCTCGCAGGTGCCGGAGGCGTTCACGTCCTTCAGTTCTTTGGTGAGCAGCATGTCGGCTGCGATCTTGGTGTTCGCGGTTCCGGCGTTCACGGCCTTCACCTTCTCGAACATGCACTTGGCCAAGGAAAGGTCCTTGACGCTGTAGTAGTTGAAGAAGCCCAGATAGAAGTAGGCCTCCTCCACATCGCCGGGCGACTTCGTTATTTCCTCGGGCTTCATCTTGCGCAGCATCTCTTCGAAGTAAGGCCGTGCACCCCAGGTCTTGGTCTCGGTGGAGTCCATGCCCACCTGCGCGCGCGCGCGGTACTTGAAGCCTTGGTAGGCCTTGGGATTGCGCTCGGTGTAGATCGCCCATGCGCTGTCAGCGGTCGCCCACATCTTACCCCTCAGCGCTGCATCGCCGAGGTAGTAATAATCGTCCGTTTTGGGTTTGCCGTTGGCGATCTTGGCACGCATAGCTTCAACGGCCTTGTCGTACTTCTTCGTTTTCACGAAGAGCTTCGCCGCCTCCAGGAACATATAGTCCTTGTTGCTATCCATGGAGGCTGCTCGCATGCACATCTCGCACGCGAGTGAGTCATACTCGGTGGGCGATCCGCCAGTTGGCGAGAGACCAGCTAGTCCAGCGTATGTCTTGGCCATGTACTCGTAGTCCTGCGCGATGATCTTGGCAGGATCCTGTTCGATGAAGTACTCATCCAGAGCGGCCTTCGCTTCTTCGAAGTTGCCTTTCTCCACGTTGGCATAGCCCAGCAGGCGCTTCAAAGTCGCATCCGTCTCTCCACTGCCACGCAGGGAATTGATCTCGGCGATGGCTTCGTCGTACTTCTTTGAGAGGAAAAGGAACTTGGCGTAACGCACGCGGGCGCTGCGGTCGCCTTTGTTCAAGGCCAAATAGGTGTTGTAGTCGGCGGTGGCCAGGTCGTATTGCTTGTCCATGAAGAACGATTCGGCGCGACCACTGTATGCCGGAGCAAAAGCTGCATCGAGCCCGATGGCCTTGGTGTATTCGCTGATCGCGGCCGCGTAGTTCACAGCACGGTGGTACATCAGCGCCTTCTTCGCCACAGCACGCGCGGATGATGGTTGCAGGTCGATCGCGCGCTTGTAGTTCACCAACGGGCCTGTGGCATCGCTCGGGTTGGCCTCCAGTTGCAGGTCGCCCTTGAGGATGTATGCTTCGGGATCGTTGGGGTCCAGAACGAGCGCCTTCTCGATATGCTCCATGGCGTTGCCGGTGTCCTTGTGGTTCCCGAAGCCAATGGCCTCGGCCACCTCGCGTTCGGTCTCGGCCTGTAGCTTCTTGGGGAATTTGTTCAACTTATCCACCGACGCGGCGATCGCTTCGGCGAACTTGGCCTGGGCCTCATCCTTCTTTCCGTGGATCCATAGCAATTTGCCAAGGCCCACATGGCACAGCGGGTGGCGTGGGTTGCCGCTCGCACCCTGCTGGTAGCAGAACTGCGCAGAGTCCAGCTTGTCGTTCCAGTAGAAATTCTCGCCGTAGTAGAACCACGTTTCGCCATCCTTCGGGTTACCGGCGAGCAAGGCGCGGAAAGCAGCACCCGCCGACGCGAAACGCTCGCCATTGGTCATGGCAATGGCTTCCGGAAGGGTTTGGCCGATGCTGTTCAACGAGATGAACAAGCCCAGCGCGAAAAGTCCGATGTTCTTCATTCTCTCTTCCATCTTTCGGTCAGTGTAAGATCTCCACATTGCGTGCCGGTACCCTGATGGGAGCCAGCCCTGATTTGAGGATGATCCGCTGGCCTTTGTGGCCTGCAACAAAGGAAACAAAACCGGTGCCAAGGCCAGACTTGCCTTCTGTCAGCAAAGCGTAAAGTGTGCGGCGCAAGGGGTAACTGCCATCGGCCAAGGTGGATTGGCTGGGGACCACCCCGTCGCTACCATTGCCAACTGGAGCGAGCACCAGCCCTTCGCGCAGGCCGCGGCAAGCGGGATCATCCAGGTCGCTGATCCGGGCGAAGGAAACCAGGCCCACCTTGGTCGGGTCATTCCGTAGGTGCTCCACAAGGCTGTCCGTACCAGCCAAGGCGACCGCCCCTTTCCAGCTGATAGCATTTCCGCTGAAGAGCGAATCCACAAGGGAGCGCGCAACCCCGGTCGCGATCCCATCGAAAAGAACTTTCATTCCTTCGCCCGTGGAGAGCCCCGTGCGCAGTTGTTCCACGGTGATGTCGGCACCGGGTCCGCTGGGCGAACGCAGCACCGCAATGCCATCGGTGAGTACGGGCACGGCATCCACCTTCAAGCGCCGGGTGCGGAAATACGCCTCCTGTTCACCTCCGGGCAGACAAGTGGAGAACACCACGCGCACCGAGTCGTTCATCATCTGCTTGAGCAGTTCGGCCTGTGGCAGGTAACGCACACGCACATGCGCGTTGGTGTAAATGCTCTCGAAGCTGAACTGTTGCGAAGTGATGATGGCGCGGAAGTCCTCGTCGGCCAGCACGAGAATGTCGCCGGCGGTGGGCGTGTCGTCCACGTGCGGATCCGGGGGCGCACTGGTGCAGGCGATAAGTTGCAGCACACATACACAACCAATGATCGTGAGCGCGTTCATGACGTTGTTCCAGCAGCAGCCTCCTTGCGGCGCTTGCTCCACCACATGTACACGCGCAGCAGACCATAGCCCAACAGGATGCCGCCGAGCACCGGACGGTAACGTGTGATGCTGTCTGCGAGAACCGGAGTGATGAGCAACGCAGCACCGGCGGCGATGTACACCAAGGGCATGGCGATGCGAAGGACATCGAGGATCTTCATCACGAACAAAGAGGTTGGGCGAACAGAGTTCGCCGCTACGCTCACTTCACGGTGAAGCGCATAGGCAGGTTGTACTGCACGCGCACTGGCTTGCCACGTTGTTTGCCCGGCTCCCAAGGGGGCATGGCCTTCACCACGCGCAATGCTTCTTCATCGCAACCGCCGCCGATGCCACGCAGAACCTTGGGGTCCCGCACCTTGCCGTTCTCGTCCACCACGAAGGTGACGTACACCACACCGCTGATACCGGCATCCATGGCCATTTGCGGGATCTTGGTGCTCTTCTTCAAATACTTGAACAGTTCAGCTTCGCCACCGGGGAAGGAGGGCATCTCTTCCACGATCGTGAAGATCTGAGGCTCTTCTTCCACAACGGGAGGTGGGGCTTCGATGTTCTCGCCTTCTTGCGTGATGGTGCCGGCGTTCGTTTCGGCAAGTTCCTCCATGATGATCGGTGCCTCCTCCACCACTTCATCCACAGCTTCGAGCAGGGTGAACTGCACGCTTTCGATCTTGATCGGTTCGGGTTCGACAGGTGGCACGATCTCCTCTTCCTTCCTCTCCTCTTCGAAAAGATCGAGGTTCACATCCACGATCTTCTTCTCGTTCACCACTTCCTCCTCACCTTTCAGGGCGGCGATCACCTTGGGTGTGGCAACCGCCAGGCCGAAGAAGAGCACAGATCCGCCCAATGCCATGGCCAAACGGCGCACATAGTCGCGCCGCAACACAAAGGCGCCGTAGTCCTGGTGCCGGTCCTCGAACACCATGTTGTTACGTGCAGCGGCCAGCACGTTGGTCCAGCTCAGGTCCATGGCCATTACCAAGGAGAGGCCGAGCAGTATGGCGATGAAGAGGATGTATTCCATGGCTTCAGAGATTTGCTTTGGCCACGTCGAGCAACACTTGCTCGTCGCGCTTCAAACTATCGAGCACGCCGTATGAGCCGATCCCGCTGATGTCCATTTCGTCGACCATGTCGATCATGTTGCGGTATTTGGCATCCGGGTCGGTCTTGATGATCGCCTTCAGGTTCGATTTGTCCTTGAGGATCTCGCGGCGTTTGGCCGTGTACTCCTCCTCGGTGAGCTTCTTCTCGTTGAACTGCCTTGCCAGATCGTTCAAGCGGGCCACGATCTCCTTGTTGCGGTCTACCAGCAATTTGCGCACCTCGCTGAAGTTGGTCTGTTCCAAGGTGGTGGGCGGCTTTCCTTCGGTATTGGCCGGGCCGTAGAACTGGCCATAGTAATAGTAGATCGCGTCCTTTTTGGTGAGCAGCAGCGTGATCGCGTTGTCCAATTTGGTAGGCGGCGGCGGCGGAGCACCGGGCGGCGGCGGCACCGGATAGGTCATCTGCAGTGTGCTCGGCTTGTACATGGTGGTGGTGAGAATGAAGAAGGTGAGCAGGAGGAACGCCAGATCCACCATCGGCGTCATGTCGATGTGGGTGCTGCCCTTCTTCGCACGCTTCTTCTCGTGGCGTCCACCACCTCCGCCACCACCTTCGGGTACTTGTGCCATGGTCCGTTGTCTGTGACCGCTCCTTCATCGGCGAACTGTACACCAGTCTCCGCGGAAGGTTCGATCGGGTGCTACAATCTCGACGACTCGAGGTCGGTGATCATCTTGAATTTGCTGATCTGTATCCCCGGGGCTTGAAAGGTGCGGATCACCTCGGCCACGCGGCTGTAATTCGTGTTTCCGTCGGCCTTCAACGCCACGATCGGGTTCTCGCCCACATCGTTGTAGAAGATCTGACGCGTGACCAGGATCCAATCGCGCAACTGGTTGTTGGTGCTGTCCAAGGGGATCCCCTCGAACTGCGAGGTAAACTGTTTGCGTTCGTCACCGGTCTCGAACGCTAGGAACTCCTGTAGCCGGTTGATGGGGATGCCCACCGGGCCCACGTTGGCGAACTTGACCTTATCGCGCTCGCTGGGAACGTAGTTCACCCGCTTGCCCAGTTCTTCGAGCACCGCGAATCGCATTCCCTTGTCGGTCATGTCCCAGAACACGCGGCCCGAAGTGTCCACCACGATGGTCATCATGTTGGTCATGGGGATCGGTGATTCGGACAGGGACGATGGGGTGTCCACGGCCACGGCCTCTTCCGGACGGAACTGGGCGGTGAGCATGAAGAAGGTCACCAACAAGAATGCAAGGTCCACCATGGGCGTCATGTCCAGGCTCGGACTGCTCTTGGGCATCTTCAGCTTTGGCATGGTGCTTTTGTTTTATGGTTGTCACAACCCAAAGTCGGGTCGAACATGTCCGATCCCTACTTGTGGTTGGCCATGGTCTTGGTAACGCTGAAGCCTGCTTCATCAATGCCATGGGTGATGGCGTCGATGCGGTTGCTGAAGTAGTTGAAGAAAATGATGGCGAGCGTGGAGCCGCCGATACCCAAGGCCGTATTGATGAGCGCTTCGGAGATACCGGTGGAGAGCGCGGTGGCATCGGGCGTACCCGAAGTGGCCAAGGCGCTGAAGGCCCTGATCATACCGAGTACGGTACCGATAAGACCGAGCAGTGTGCTGATACTTGCACAGGTGGAGAGGATCACCATGTTCTTGCTGAGCATCGGGAGTTCGAGCGCAGTAGCTTCTTCGATCTCCTGTTTCACGGTGTTGATCTTCGTCTCCTTGTCCATGCCGACTTCGCGGTAGACGGTGCCGTACTTCTCCAGACCGCTGCGCATTACGCTGGCCACGGAACCCTGCTGGCCGTCGCACACGGCGATCGCTTCGGTCACGTTATCGTTGTGCAGGTGCTGGCGCACTTCCACGATGAAACCATCAATGCGGCCACGACCCTTGGCCTTGGCCAGGGTGATGAAACGCTCCACGGCGAAAATGATGACGATGAGGTTCACGCTGATAAGGATCGGCACGATGAAGCCCCCCTTGTAGATGGTGCCGTAGAGTTTACCGGGATTGGTCTCGATCGGGTGCCCGTTGATCGGATCGTTGTTCTGGAAGTTCGCTGGATCGCCCAGCACGAACATGTACACGCATACGCTGATGATGATCACCAGGGGAAAGACGATGGCCACGAAGAGTGAGTTCATCTTTCCGCTATTCACGTTGCTCATAGGAGGTCGGCTTAGGATGGGTTCGTTGGTTCCGGTCGATTGATCTTGGTCGGTTGCAGGCCGTTCAGTGGTCCTTGTCCCGATCAGGGTTCGCAAACGTAGCAACCTTCTCCTTTCGATGCATGTTAAGTCGATGTTGCACAAAGGGTAGTTGCGGTCGGGTGCCCAGCCGCGGTGCGGTCGGGTCTGGCGAAGTGTGGCTGAACATGGCGCTGGGCAAGGGTTTGTCGTAAACGGCTTGTTGCCCCACGTCGTATATGACGTCCAAGGCGCCTCAGGGAACGGGCGCAGCGGAACAGGGAACGGCGCCGCTCTCGGGGTCATAAAATGGCGACGCCCACGGGGATCCGTGGGCGTCGAATATGAAAAAGCGTACGGATCAGTGCTTGGTCACACGGCGTACTTCCTCGCGTACACCATCGCGAAGGCGAACGAAATAGAGGCCCTCAGGGAAAGCGCCTAGATCCACTTGCGAGCGGGAGATCTCTCCAACACGCTGGGCGGTTCGCGGCGCCACCACTACGCGGCCCGTTACATCCAGCACCTCCACAACGGCGCTGGTGGATGCACCCGCCCACTCGATGATGATGTCACCTTCTGTGGGGTTGGGGTACATGTTCAGGGTTTGTTGTACCGCTTCCTCAAAACCCACACTGGTGAGGTCGGTGAAGATCACATCATCTATGTAGAAGAGAGGAACGTTCGTTCCACCACCGGCGTAAGCGAATATGTCCACTCCACCCAACTGGTTCGGGCCGGGCACGTTCGTGAGCCATGTGTACTGGATGGTACCGTTGATCGCCACGGTGCCTTGCATGTTGTTCAGGTCCACCACCAGGATCACGTTGAACCACTGATCAGCCGGGTAGCTGCCAGTGGTGGAAACGGCGTTCACCAAGTAGTCAATGGTGCCGTCCGGCGCGAAGGTGATATCGGCCATCCAGCTGCCAGCGCCCGGGATCTCGTTGTGCTGTAAGTTGAAATAACCGCCGTTGCCTGCCGGTATGTACATGAAGAAGCTCAGTGCGTAGATCCCGCTGGTCCTGTTGCCAAGTCCGAGGATCAGGTCAACCGGTCCGCCTGCAGCTGTACCTGTCACTTTGATGCTGAGCGGGGCAGAATAGGCCTGTTCATCGCTCAGGGGTGCATCATCGGCGCCACCAGGTGCTTGGGTCCATGTATTCCATGGTGCACCGGCGGTTTGCGCCACTAGGTCGCCACTAGCGTAGCCGTCGAAATTTTCGTTCAGCAGGATCACTTGCGCAGAGAGCGCCCCGGTGAAAACTGCCATGCCGACAAGGAGTAAGGTTCGTTTCATGACTTGAAGGGTTTTGGTTTGGGTGAAAAGGTAATCACGAATGGGGCAGATGGTGTGACCAACGGGCCCTCGAACGCGATCGAACCCGGCGTGAACTTTGGGGTCATAGGGCCATAATCGATCACCATGAAGACCCTTTTCGCCACCCTTACCTTCCTCAGCATAGTTGCCCCGGCTTTTGGGTCTAGCGCGGCCCCGGTTGCGAACGACAGCACCGGACTCCCCGGCGACCACTTCAGCCTGCAAGGCGCCATCGAGCTGTTCAAGGCTTCCAAGGACCTCGAGCGCTTCGAACAAAGCCTGAACGCCGAAGAAAACCACGTGAACAACTTGGACCTCGATGGGGATGGAAACGTTGACTACGTGCGCGTAGTGGACCACCTTGAAGGCGAGGCGCACGTGATCACCATGCAAGTGGCCCTAAGCAATGAGGAAGTACAGGACGTGGCCGTGATCGAACTTGAGAAGAACGGGGAGCAAAGCGCTGTGCTACAGATCCGCGGCGCGGAAGATCTCTACGGGAGCGACGTGATCGTGGAGCCTTTCGATGAGACCGAGGAGGCGCCACAGCAGAAGGGGCCCGCCGCGCCGTTGGATGCCCCCCGTGTGAGGATCTGGGTGAACGTGTGGGCGTGGCCTTGTGTGACGTGGATGTACGGCCCCACCTACGCAGTGTGGAATTCACCCTGGTACTGGGGTTACTACCCGCCCATGTGGCGGCCTTGGCGCCCATGGGGGTGGAACGCATGGTACGGTTGGCACCGCCCCTATTACGGTTGGTATCAACAGGTAGGCGTATGTCGTGTAACGCATGCGCATGCCGTGTACCAGCACCGCGCAATGCACTCACCTACCGTGCGCCAGCGCACGCAGGCTGCTCGAACAGTGCACGCTGCGAACCGGGCGCAGGAAGTGAACCGCGAACAAGGCACGCGCCCTCGACCAGGGTCATCACGCGGTAACACGGTGCGGCAACATCAGGAACGCAGCCCACAGCGAACTGTGCGTCCGGCACTGCCCCCTGGAGGTGGGCGGGGAACGGCGCCTGTACGCCGGAGTCGTTGAGCCTACTGCGTTCGCCCACCTAGGCTACTTTCGCGGCCCCTTAGACCCGCGATGGACAAGCGTTTCCCGCAATATGATGAACTCGACCTACCCAAGGTTGCAGAAGAAGTATTGAAGCAATGGGAGGCTGAGGACACTTTCGCCCAAAGCCTCGAACTGCGCAAAGACGCTCAGCCCTTCGTGTTCTATGAAGGTCCACCCAGCGCGAACGGCCTGCCGGGCATCCACCACGTGATGGCCCGTGCCATCAAGGACATCTTCTGCCGCTACCAAACGCAGAAAGGCCATCGTGTGGACCGCAAGGCGGGTTGGGACACCCACGGCCTGCCCATCGAACTCGGCGTGGAGAAAGAGCTCGGTATCACCAAGGAGGACATCGGGAAAAAGATCTCGATCGAAGAATACAACGCCGCCTGCAAAAAGGCCGTGATGCGCTACACCGATGTGTGGAACGACATGACGCGGCGTATCGGCTTCTGGCTGGACTTGGAGCGCCCGTACGTTACTTATCAGACCAAGTACATCGAGAGTGTCTGGTTCCTGCTGAAGAAGCTATACGACGACCAATTGCTCTACAAAGGCTACACGATCCAGCCATACTCGCCCGCCGCCGGTACGGGACTCTCCTCGCACGAACTGAACCAGCCAGGCACCTACAAGCCGGTGAAGGACACAAGCGTGGTGGCCATGTTCAAAGTGAACCAGGACCATACGAGCGAGTTCTTGTTCCAAGGTGCGTTCGGTGATGTCTTCATCTTGGCATGGACGACCACGCCGTGGACGTTGCCGAGCAATTGTGCGCTCACCGTCGGGCCGAAACTGGACTACGTGCGAGTGAAGAGCTTCAACCCGTACACGCACGAGCCGCAGACCATGGTGCTTGCGAAATCGCGGTTGAGCGCGTACTTCAACGAGAAGACCAAGGACGCGACGTTCGATGATTACAAGAGGGACGGCAAGAACATCCCGTGGGTGGTTGACGGCGAGTTCTATGGCCACCAGATCGAAGGCATCCGCTACGAACAACTGTTCACCTATGCACAACCCGACCAGGGCGATGCGTTCAAGGTGATCGGTGGTGATTTCGTTACGACGGAGGACGGCACCGGCGTGGTTCACACCGCTCCGAGCTTCGGTGCGGATGATATGCGCGTAGCTCGGCAACACAACATCGGAACGCTCACGCTCGTGGATCTACAAGGGCGCTTCACCAAGGAGATGGGCGAGTACGCGGGCAAGTACGTGAAGAATGAATACTACCCCGCGGGAACAGCGCCCGAGAAGAGCGTCGATGTCGAACTCAGCATCAAGTTGAAGGAGATGGGCCGCGCCTTCAAGGTGGAGAAGTACGAGCACAACTATCCGCACTGCTGGCGCACGGACAAGCCGATCCTCTATTATCCGCTCGACAGTTGGTTCGTGCGCGTGACGGCGAAGAAGGACCGCCTGATCGCCCTGAACAAGACCATCAACTGGAAGCCCGAGAGCACCGGCACCGGCCGCTTCGGCAACTGGTTGGAGAACCTGCAGGATTGGAACCTGTCCCGCTCGCGCTACTGGGGAATTCCGCTTCCGATCTGGCGCACGGAGGATGGCGATGAAGAACTCTGCATTGGTTCGTTGAAGGAGTTGAAGGAGGAGATCGCACGCGCGGTGAAGGCCGGTGTGATGAAGGCCGACCCATACTCATCGTTCAAGGTGGACGACATGAGCGATGCGAACTACGACACTGTCGACCTCCATCGCCCATACGTGGATAACATCGTGCTCGTATCGCCAAGCGGTAAGCCGATGAAGCGGGAGACAGACCTGATCGACGTGTGGTTCGACAGTGGCGCGATGCCCTACGCGCAGTGGCACTATCCGTTCGAGAACGAAGCGACCTTCAAGGAAACGTTCCCTGCGGATTTCATTGCGGAAGGTGTGGATCAAACACGCGGTTGGTTCTACACGCTCCACGCCATCGCCACGCTCACGCAGGATAGCGTTGCGTACAAAGCCGTGGTGAGCAACGGCCTCGTGCTCGACAAGGTGGGCCAGAAGATGAGCAAGCGCCTGGGTAATGCCGTGGACCCGTTCAAGACGCTCGATGCCTACGGTGCCGATGCGGTGCGCTGGTACATGATCAGCAACGCATCGCCGTGGGACAACCTGAAGTTCGATGCGGAGGGCATCACCGAAGTGCAGCGCAAGTTCTTCCGCGCGCTCTTCAACACGTACAACTTCTTCGCGCTGTACGCGAACATCGATGGCTTCGATGTGAGCATTCCGAAAGCAGCGATGAACGAACGCACCGAGATGGACCGCTGGATCCTCTCGCGCCTCAACTCGTTGATCGCATCATGCGATTCCGCGTATGGCGATTACGAACCCACCGTTGCTGCACGCACCATCCAGGACTTCGTTGTCGAGGATCTGAGCAATTGGTACGTGCGGCTGAGCCGTCGCCGTTTTTGGAAAGGCGAACAGGGCGCTGACAAGAACGCGGCGTTCCAAACACTGCAGCAGTGCCTTCAAGCAGTGGCCATGTTGAGCGCTCCCATCGCGCCCTTCTTCAGCGATCGACTCTATCGCGATCTCGCTGGCACCAGCGTTCATTTGAGCAACTGGCCGAAGAGCGATGCCACGGCGATCGATGTGGAACTGGAACAACGCACCGCGCTTGCACAGAAGCTCACATCGCTCGTGCTCAGCATCCGTAAGAAGGAGGGGCAGCGCGTTCGTCAGCCCTTACAGAAAGTGATGGTGCCCGTAACGGACACTGCCATGCGCACGCGTTTGGAGGGCATCCGCGAACTCTTGCTGAACGAAGTGAACGTGAAGGAACTCGTGATCCTCGACGCCAGCGAAAGCAAGCTCACGAAGAAGATCAAGCCCGACTTCAAGAAGCTTGGTGCGCGCATGGGTAAGCTGATGAAGAGCGTGGCCGCCGAAGTGAATGCTTTCGACCAGGCGCAGATCGCCGAGTTGGAAACCAACGGAAGTGTGAAGCTCACGATCGAAGGACGGGAAGTGGAAGTGCTGCGCAGTGACGTGGAGATCACCGCCGAGAACGTTCCCGGACTAAGCGTGGCGAGCGATGGTCCCTTGACCGTGGCCCTCGACATCACCCTCAACGATGCGTTGATCCAGGAAGGCATCGCACGCGAGCTCGTTAGCCGCATTCAAACACTCCGCAAGGACTCGGGTTTCGAGGTCACCGATCGGATCTTGTTGCGGATCCAGCGCAACGGCGATCCTCATTTCGAGAAGGCAGTGGCAGCACATGTATCGCACATACTGGCCGAGACACTAGCCGTGACCCCTGAGGACCAAGTGCTTGTGGATGCGCTCCCGGCCGGTACCGAAGGACTGCATGAAGTGGAGATCGACGACGCTTCGCGTTGCGCCCTTGCCTTGGTGCGATCGGCCAACTGACGCGGGCTTGCGTCTATATTTGCCCACTTTTTCACCAAACCCGCAATGTCATGGCCAAGAAACCCGCGAAGAAGCCGGTGAAGCCCACTAAGAAGGCTCCCGCTAAGAAAGCTGCCAAGCCAGCAAAGGCGAGCAAGCCAGCCGCGAAGACCAAGGCCAAGCCTGCGGCGAAGAAGGTGGTGAAGCCCGCTGCGAAGAAGCCTGCACCAAAACCGGCTCCTAAGAAGGTAGTGAAGCCCGTGGCCAAAAAGCCTGTGGCGAAACCCGTTGCGAAGCCCGCAGCCAAGCCGGTTGCCAAGGCTACGCCGAAACCCGTTGCGAAGCCTGTAAACAAGACCGCACCTGGTGCTGCAAAACCAGCATCTGCTGCGACAAAGCCCTTAGCTAAACCCGCTCCTGCCCCACCCAAGGCAGCGGCAAGCGTTGCTGCAAAGCCAGCACCTGCTGCGGCAAAGTCCGCAGCTAAACCCGCACCTAAAGCAGCCCCCGTGGCCGCCGCACCCAAACCTGTGAAGAAGGAAACGAAGAAGGAAGCAAGGGATAACGCCCGTGCGAACGAGAAGCCTTTGGTCACCCAGGTATCGGCCCCCATGCGCCCGGTATCCGCACCTGTAGTGAAGAAGATCGTATCCACTTTGGAACGCACCGACAAGCTGCGTTACGCCGATGATGAGCTGGAAGAGTTCCGCGACATCATCAACAAGAAATTGGACGAGGCGCGCAACGACTACGTTCTGCTGAAGCAGACCTTGGCGAACACCGATAACAACGGCACCGATGACACGAGCCCTTCGTTCAAGATGATCGAGGATGGCAGTGAGACGTTGAGCCGCGAAGAGACCGCGCAGTTGGCCGCTCGTCAGGAGAAGTTCATCAAGCACTTGGAAGATGCGTTGCTGCGTATCCGCAACAAAACCTACGGCATCTGCCGCGTTACCGGCCGCTTGATCAGCAAGGAGCGCCTGCGTCTGGTACCACATGCCACGCTCAGCATCGAGGCGAAGCAGCAGATGAGCAACTGATCCGTGCGAAGTAACGCGTGCTTGCGCACGCTGATCCCTCCCGGCCCTTGGGTGCACGTCCGATCAACATGAAGCGCGCGATCGCCGTCATCCTGTTCGTGCTGCTGGCCGACCAGGGCCTGAAGGTCTGGGTGAAGCTCCACTTCAGCCTCGGCGAGTTCATTCCCGAGAACATCAACAGCTGGTACATGCTGCATTTCATCGAGAACGATGGAATGGCCTTCGGAATGAAATTCGGCGGCGAGAGCGGAAAACTGCTGCTCACCTTGTTGCGCATCGCAGCAGTGATCGGGATCGGCTACGCGCTGCGGCGCATGGTGCAAAGCGGTGCCCGCGCCTTGCAGACGATCAGTGTGGCATTGGTCTTCGCCGGTGCTTTGGGCAACATCATCGACAGCACCTTTTACGGTCTGCTCTTCGACAAGGGCAGTGTGTGGGACCCCATGACCGAACGCACGATCACTTACGGTGGGCTGGCCCAATTGGACTTCACCGGTTATGCGCCGCTCTTCCATGGATCGGTCGTGGACATGCTGCACTTCCCACTCTGGCGCGGCACCTTGCCTGAGTGGCTCCCGTTCATCGGCGGTAACTACTTCGAGTTCTTCGAGCCGGTGTTCAACATTGCCGATACCGCCATCACCGTGGGGATCGCGCTCTTCATCCTCACCCAGAGGAAGCAGAATCGCAAGGAGAACGCCGATGGCGTGACAGAGCAACCTGCAACAGCGGTAGTGACGGATGGGACGCCGCCGGTTGCGAGCGCGGATCCTGTGTAGCGACCGTTCCGTGATCGGGGCCGCGTACATTGTTCGGGCATGATCAGGCGTGATCCTTGGCGGGAATTGCTTCGTGTGCTGCTCCTGTACCTGCCCGCGCTGGTATTTCTCGCCGCGCACTACGGTGCGCAACGTGGTAACGCCGATGCGATCGGTACTGGTTTCGTGCAGTACGACCAGGCCTATTACATGGCCAACGCCCGGCAATACGTCGATGGCGCCAACAATGGGTTCCGTTATGCTTCCGCGTTCTCCGCAGAAGTGGATCCGCCTGCCATCTATTTCCAACCACAGGTTTTCGTGCTCGGTCAGCTTTGGCGAGCCACGGGTGCGGATCCCGGAATCCTCTTTTCCATATTCGGAATCGTGTTCGGTTTGCTGTGTGTACGCGCTTGCCTGCGCGTGCTAGATCTTGTGCTTACCCCGGTATCTAAGGGTCGTGGTCTGAGCAGTCTGCTCTTCGTATGGGGAGGCGGGCTCTTCGTGCTCCTTGGCATGGCCTACGGATCACTGCATGGCGAAGATCCACTAACGGCCTTGCGAGGTGCGTTCCGTTTCGACCCCGCAGGAGGCTGGTGGTTCCTCAACTTGGGCCGCAACCTCATCTACCCGTTCGAAGCGTACTACCACTTCCTCTTCTTCAGCATCGTGCTGGCCATCTTGAAGAAGCGCTACTACACCGTGGTCGCCATCGCCACGCTGCTCGCGATCTCGCATCCGTTCACCGGCGTGGCCACCTTGCTCATGTTGGTGGCCTGGGCGGTGTGTGAGCAATGGATCCTGCGTACCCGGCAACTGCCACGCTGGTTCGGGACGACCCTCGCTGGCACGTTGCTGCTCACCCTCGGATACTATGGTGCGGTCCTACCTCGTGATCCGGAGCATGCCGCGCTCATGGCGCAATGGAAGATCGCATGGACCGAGGACCTGATCACTACGGTGGCGGCATACTCCGTCGTGGGCCTGCTCGCTCTCGTGCAACTGCGTTCGCTCGATCGCGTTCGCGCCTTCCTGCGCGATCCGTTCCATCGGCTGCTGTTGGTCTGGGGCGCCACCTGGTTCACACTGGAGAACCACGATCTCTTCTTCACTCCCGTGCAACCGCTGCACTTCACGCACGGCTACACCTGGAGCGCCCTCTTCCTCATCGCCGCTCCTGTCCTTGCACGCATCCTTGAGCGGGAGCGCCTTAGCAGCAAGGTCTCCTCTCTGGTGATCGCTTCGTTCGTCCTCGTCTTCTTGTTGGACAATGGCCTTTGGATGGCCACGCGAACGCGTGCCAACCTGATCGGCGAGGGCGAGAGCATCACCATCACGCGCCATCAACGAGAACTTTACCGCTGGCTCGCGAGCGAACTACCACCGAACGTATTGATCGTATGCAACGACCCGATGATCGCGTACCTCGCGCTGGTATACACTCCTCACCGGGCCTACTGTTCGCACAAGTTCAACACCCCGTACGTGGCAGCGCGCCGCGCATCGGTTACGGATTACTTCAACGGACGCATCACCGATCCGCTGTTGAAGCAGGAACTGTTCGCCATTGTGAAGGAGAACGATCCGCCATTCCTGTTCGCGACTCAGGGCGAAAGGCTTTTCAGCAGTGGGAACCTCGTGGTCTATCGTATTCCTGAGCAGCCCTGATCTCAGGCAGGGACATCCTTCAGCATCCCCTTCCGCACGAGCAGCTCCGCGATCTGCACAGCATTCGTCGCAGCGCCCTTGCGCAGATTGTCGGCCACGATCCACATATTGAGCGTGCGCGGTTGCGTCTCGTCGCGACGCAACCGGCCCACGAACACCTCGTCACGACCGTTCGCGATCAGCGGCATCGGGTACTCATCCTTCGCCGGGTCATCCAGCAGCGCGATGCCCGGTGCATCGCGAAGCAGCCGTCGTACTTGGTCCATGTCGAACTCGCGCGCGAACTCCACGTTCACCGCTTCGCTGTGCCCACCGGTCACCGGTACGCGCACGGCGGTTGCGGTAACGCGGATGTTAGGGTCCAGAATCTTCTTCGTTTCATGGACCAACTTCATCTCCTCCTTCGTGTAGCCGTTCTCCGTGAACGCATCGCAACGCGGGATCACATTGCGATCTATGGTGAACGGATAGGCCATGTCGCCTTCCACACCATCGCGTTCGTTCTGCATCTGCTTCACCGCCTTGGCACCGGTGCCGGTCACGCTCTGGTAGGTGGAGACGATGACGCGTTCAACACCATACGCCTTGTGCAAGGGCGCAAGCGCCAACACCATTTGAATTGTGCTGCAATTCGGGTTGGCGATGATGCGGTCATCCGGCGTGAGCACGTGACCATTGA
>JBKJPT010000192.1:0-12887 GCA_046595075.1 Flavobacteriales bacterium | reverse complement strand
CGCGAAGCGGCATCGGGCAGCGCGTTCCGGAAGTGTGCGTGGACCGACCTGGTCAGCTTCTTCTTGTCACCATAGCCACTGGGCATCATGACGTTCACGCTGAAGCCGAAGCGCAGGTACAGCAAGCGCCCCAGCCACGACTTCATGATGGAGGTAGGTCTGCTGAAGCGCTTGTCCAGCATCAGGTCCCACATCCAGGTGTTGTACAGCACGATGCGCTTCACGTTCTCCGGGTGGTCGAGCGCATGTTCCAATCCGATGCCCCCACCGAAGTCGGTGACCACGAGTGTGAGGTCCGTCAGTGTGAGATGATCGATAAGATCCTGCAACCGACGGGCATGCGCTGCGACGGTGTAGTCCGCATCTGCTGGCTTATCGCTCAACCCGAAGCCCAGGTGATCGATGGCGATGCAACGATGTGTTGCGCTGAAGGCCTTGATCAGGTGCCGGAAGCCGAAGCTCCAATCCGGTGTGCCGTGTACGAAGAGGATCACCGGACCATTGCCTTCATCCACGAAGTGTAGGCGGCCATGCAGATGCTGAAAGGTGTGCGGGGCGAAGGGGTATTCCGAACGGTCCAGCCAGTGGGGTAGTGCCAAAAGTTCGTTCATGGTACAAAGGTCTATGCCTACGGTGCATGCAACGCATGATCTGTGTCAAGAACTTGGATCTACCGCATCAAGCATCGGTATATCCTGCTCGGCGGGCCTCACACAGTCTCGATGCTCAAACTCAGGTCAATGATCTCAGATGGATGAGGTCACTGCGGTCGCTCGTTAAGGTCATGTTCAAGGTTCTCACTTCCATAAGTAAATTGAGCCTCACTTCGTTTTCGCCGCGCTTACGTGCGGCATCGTGGCCGCCTGCTTCAACCACGTCGCCACTTGGCGTTCGTCCAGATCCTTCACGGATGCCAGCTCGACGTCCCGTGTAGCCTTGCCCATCCAGCGCCAGCATTCGTTGCGTTCCCGCAGCGCCGTCGCGTCGTTGCGCTAAACCTTTCGTTGCGTTTCGCTAGTCCAAAGGCCGTCGCTCAGGCCGAACGGTAGTCCGTAACAAGCCAAGTGAGGAATACAGCCGCAGCGAAGCAGAGGTAGAAGGTCCTGGCCAATGCGTCGCCTGCACTGCCGAACCAGAACGCCACGCCTACTAGCGCCACCGCCACAACGAGTTCCACTATGCCGTGGATCTTGAAGGGCACGATCCTGATCAAGCCCAAGGGGAAGCGCGTGGTGATGGTGAGCACCAGATGCACGATACCCAAGGCATATGTAAAGGTGGCGGCCATGCCCATCAATCCGAAGAGCATCGGTGAAAGCAGCAGGAAAAGGACAACTGCGTAGTCGACCACGCCGTGCGAGGTGGCATTGAGGATCTTCATGGGAAGGGGTTTGGGCTCTGAAGGTAGGCCGTACTCTTAGTATCCGAAGTGCAGCAGTCCCGGTGCGCGCACTCTTGGGCTCCATCAGCGTGTCGATGCCCTCGAGGGCGGTCATCTTACCCTGCTCGTGCTGCTTGGCAATGCGCTTTTCGCCGCCGCCGAGGTGGATCTTCTTCAACCTGTCGTGCAGGTCCGAGACTTTCAGCTTGTTGAAGTCCTCGTTCTTGGATGCTTCGATGTCGATCTTCTCGGACATGCTTTCCGCGCCGCAGTCCGGCGAAGGCGTGGGGATAGGCTGCGACGAAAGTAGGGGGGCCATAGCGCGGTCCCCTTTCGAATGAAGGCTGATAGACCTACTTGTACACCACCACCTCCGATCCGCTCACCAGGTAAACGGCATTGTCGAAGCCGTCCACTTCGTAAAGGGGGGTCTTGTCTTTGCCGAGCAGGATGGTCTCGCCAAGGGAGCCGTCCTTCTTGTTTACGCGCATCAGCACGAACTCGCGCTTGCCTGCATCGCTGAGGATGTACTGTACAGCGCTGGTGCTGGCCGTGGCCTTGAAGCGGGCGTTGGCGCGGGCCATGAACTGCTTGGTGTAGTCCATCGCCATCACTGAGGCATCGCCATAGATGTTCGAGATCTGGCCGGTGATCTCCTTGCCCGCAGCGGAACCGGCATCAGTTACCTGTATGCTCTGGCTCACCGCACCGAATGCGGCGCTTGTGTATCCGAATGCGGCCGTGTAGTACGCTGCGCGCACGGCGTTGGCATAGAGCAGTGCCCGCGTCAGTCCGCTCTCACGCGGTGCGGGGAAGTACGTCTTGTACTTCAAGCTGCCATCGGTACCGAAGAGCGCGATGGTCTGCTCACTGCTCACGATGATGCCTTCCGGTGTGACCTCGACATGGTTCGCGGCCTCCTTGCCTTCGAACTCCAGCGGCGCTTTGCTCAAAGGCGTTGCTGCGCCACCACCCATTGGTGCGCGGTAGAGCAGGTGGTCCTTGTTGTTGAAGAGGAAGATGTCCTTGTCCGTTACGGCAACGGTGCCCGCACCTCCCTTGAACGGTTTGCCCAGTTTGGAAACACCGGTCGTGAGATCCACGATATCGTCTTCTTCACTGCTGGCGATCAGCAAGGCACCGGGAATGCGGGTCACGCTCTGGATCGCTCCATCCAGCTTCACTTTCTTTTCCCAACGCTCGGTGCCGCTGCCATCGACGAGCATCGCTACGCCGTCCTTCCCACCGGAAGTGAGCAAGGTGCCTTCGCCCAACTCGACTGCGCCGCCCAGCGGACCGCTCACGTTGATGCCCTTGCCGTTCTTGCCCCAGAGCCCCTTGCCGCTGGCATAGTCGAGCAGGTCCGCGCTGTTCCTGTCCGCAGCGCCCACCAGCAATCCTTGCTTCAGGGGTACTATGGTGCCGAGCTGTTGCGGCATTTGCAAGGGTTGCGCCCATGCGTAGCCGCCATCGCTGATCCGGAACGCATTGACGAAAGTGCTATAGGTGATCGTTGTCGTCTTCTTGCCTTGCGCGTCGGTCTTCTCGCTCTGCTTGGTCTGTTGCAAGCCCATGAAGCAGAGATCGGGCGCGTGCGCCGACGTGACGAACACACCCTGCGTCTGCGCGACGGGCCCTTGCAGGTTCGCGCCGCCTTTGTCCAGTGCGCCCATGAGACCGGCCATGCTGGCGAACTTGGGATCAGGGCTCTGCTTCCACAGTTCTGCTCCGGTGTCCGCATCCAGCTTGTAAGCGAAGAAGAGCGTGCTCAACAGGATCGCGCTGGGGCCCGCGCTCGCGCAGGAGGTGAGTTTGCTGAAGGCATCCTCCTTGGTCCAGCGCACTTTGCCGGTGCCCATGTCCACACAGGCCATCACTGCGGCCTTGTCCGCGCGCTGGCCCACGAGCACGATCGCGTTGTTCGCATAGAGGAAGTACTTGCTCGCGATGTGGCCGATACCGCTTTCCGTGCTGCTGAAAAGCACCGTGCCATTGAACGGTTCAAGGATCACCAGTTGATCAGCTGCATTCGCCGGGGTGACGGAGATGAACGGCGTGTTCGCGATCTCCTCATAGCCGCTCTCCGGTGCACTGGCGAGTTCCTTCACAGTCCATGCTACTGCGCCTGTTGCCGGATCAATACCCTTCAAACCTTCGCTTGTGCAGGCCATCAAGTTGCCGGTGCTCGTGATGCGCATCCAGGATACCATGCCACCCGGTTCAATGTGCCATGCTGCTGTTGCTTGCGCGTGGCAGTGCGATGATGTTGATGCGAACGCCAGCGCGGCAAATACGAAGGGTAAGGCTCGTTTCATGATCTGGGGGTTTTAGGCGTGCGCGCGTTGACAATGACCGTGCCGCGCGGGATGTGAGTGCAGGTACCAAAGTAGCTGCAACCAAGCAACGACCCGCAGTCTCGGCGATGGTCACGTGCGAAGGGGATCGTGACCCGATGCGCCGCTTGGAATGAAACTGGAAATGACTGCAGCGGCGCGGATCATCATAACCCGGAGCCATCGCGGTTCGTCCGTCGTAGGACTACACCTTCTTCACCCGCACCGCGTTCATGCCTTTTTGGCCGCGCTCCACTTCGTAGGTCACGCGCGTGCCTTCGGCCACCTCGTCGATCAGGCCGCTCACGTGCACGAAGAAGCGCTCCTGGGTGCCATCCTCGCGGATGAAGCCGAAGCCCTTTGAACTGTCGAAGAAATCGACCTTGCCCACGCGTGCCACAGGAGCTTCGTCCTCTTTGGTCCTGCGCGCCACGCCGATCGTGATCTCCGAAACGTCGATCGGCTTTCGGACCTTGGTGGGATCGGGAGGCGTGCTGGAGATCCGGCCGTTCTCGTCCACATAGGCCATCATGTTCTCCAATCCGCCGCCTGGGGCGTTGGCCTTGCGCTCTTCTTTGCGACGCGCCTTCTCTTCGTGCTTCTGCTGCCGCTTCTTTTCCTTTTCGCGCTTTTCGAATGTGGCCACGTGGTTCTGTTTGCTCGCTCTATGAGCGATGTTAGAGGCGCAAGATAAACCAAGCCGTCCAGCGGACGACAATGCAGCGGCCAGCGCGCCTTTCTAGGACTGTTGCGAGATGTCGTGGATGCAGAATAAGGGAGGAAGTCCGATCATGGCCTCGTGCGAACATGCCGAGCGGACTCTGGACCGCAATTGCAGACCAGGTCGATCACGCTCATGCGCGGCACGAAGCCATTTCGGTCCGCGAAGACCTGCGGATACATGGAAGCAGTTGCGACCTCTGCAGGCAATGCTTTCTTCGGATGAAGGGACGATCGGAGGTCGATCAGCCCATCGAGCCGCTCGATGTAGTGCTCGGAAACATGCACTTCGGTCGTAAGCCCGAGCCATTTCATTCCGAGATCGATCGTTGCCAATTGAAGATCCACCAAGCGATCGTAGTTCTTCATAACCGTGGCTTCGATCTCGTCGATGTAGTGTATGAACCAAGGTGTTTGGCCGTAAGCACTGCGAATAGCATGAACGTGCTGTTGGGGCCAGTTCTCCGCGTAACTGAGGCCGACGCTCTTCATCGGCATCTTCTCGCCGCTGCGTCGCGCGATCTGCACAACGAGGTCCTGCTTACTGTTGGGGCCAACGATGCTGGTGCGCGTGCGGTAGCTCTGCCGTTCGTAGTGCTCGCCGATGTCGATGATCACGCGCTCATGCTGTGCGAGCAAACGATAGTGCTCGACGCTGCCGAAGTAGAAGGCTGAGAGGAGGGGTGTCACGATGCGATCGCTCGTTTGGGTTTCCGCCAGAACCGCCGTTCCAGCCAATGCCTGAAGAGCGGATCGAGCCAGAGGGTCTTCGGTCCTTGGTGATCAAGGATGTCCTTCTTCTCCAATCCGGTGCGTACGCGCCCCACCATGGCGGACGAGCCCAGTTCGTAGCGGTTGAGCACCTCTGCGGTGGTGAACCGCTCCACGCCATCGGCCATGGCTTCGAGGTAGCGCAGCTGCGGCGTGGTGAGACCATCCACCAGATGCTGGAAGAGGATCGCGTACTGGTCCAGCAGTTCTTCGAGCCCTGCGTCGATCTCCTTGGCGGCGCAGGTGGTCCTCGTTTGCTGCCATGCGGCGTTCGCCAATAGCTGCACCGAGTAGGGGTGATCCTCCATTATCGCGGCGATCGATGTGGCGTGCTCCGGGTCGATCTTCTTCTTCGTTCGGCGGAAGCGGTCCACGATGTAGGCTGTCCAGTAGGGGCGCTCTATGCGCTCCAGGAACATGAGGTCGCCGAACTTGTAGAACGGCATGCTGGTCTTGGTGAAGATGTCCAGCATCATATGGCGCTTGCTCCCGTAGAGCACATGGGTAACGTGCTTGTGCCGCTGCCAAGCCGCGCGCAGCAGTTTTTGCGTGGCCTTGGGATCTGGGAACTGCCCGATGTTCTGGAACTCATCAATGCAGAGCACGATCTGGATCTTCTTCGCCTTGGCCAGTTTCTCCGGCAGGTCCAGCAGTTCGTGCCGCGAGCGTTCCAGGTCCTCCCACGTGATACCGATGCTCAGCTCCTGCGTGGGGTCGTTGCCGAGGCTCACTTTGGGTACCACCGCTTGTACGAAACGTTTGAGGTCGCGCAGGCGTTCCTCCAGCGTGCTGGACGCGGCAGTGATCACGGCCTCGGTGATGCGTTCGAGCATCTCGCGCTCGTCGCGCACCTCGAACAGGTCCACTTGGGCGAAGCGGATATGGCGGTCCTTCGCGAGGTCCTTGGCCATCTGTTGCACCAGTGAGCTCTTGCCATAGCGGCGGGGCGAGATCAGGATGGTGTTCACTCCGGTGAGGATGTTGCCCCTCAACCGCTTCCGCTCCCGGTCACGGTCCACGAAGTGCGCGCCTTCGGCCAGCTTGCCGAACTTGAACGGGTGGTGGTCCATGTCTTCTTGGTATTTGTAACAACAAGGTTAGTAACAAATGTGTTACAAACAAACATGTTACAAGAAAATGTGCCCCCGATACATCGGTCAATCCCCCTGCGCCCGTGAACGGATCGCTCGGTTTCCGATCGAACTTTCCGAGGATGTGGCTATTTGCCGATGCAGAATTTCCCGAAGATCGAACCCAGAAGATCGTCCGGCGTGATCCGCCCGGTGATCTCGCCGAGGTGATGTTGCGCACGGCGCAGGTCCGTTGCCAGCAGCTCGCCGCCGACGCCTTTGTCGATCGCTACGCGTGCTTGGTGCAATGCTTGTCGCGCGTGGCCGAGCGCCTCCACGTGGCGTGCATTGGTGACCACGATACCGCCATCGTCCACTTGCAACGCTTGCACGTGCTCGATGAAAGCGTCCTTCAGTTCGCTGATCCCAGCCCCGGTCTTCGCGCTGATGCTCATCACCGCACTGCCTGCCTGCACGCCGGGCAGGTCCACTTTGTTGAGCACGGGGATCAGCTGCGGTCCATCGCCGATGCGTTGGCGGAAGGTCACCGCTTGTGTGCGGAAGGCACTCTCGTTCATCACGCTCGCATCGCCGAGCAGCACAACGATGCTCGCCTCCTTTGCCTTCTTGTAACTACGTTCGATACCGAGCTTCTCGATGGTGTCGCCCGTTTCGCGGATCCCGGCGGTGTCGATGAAACGGAAGAGCACACCATCGATGGTGATCGTTTCTTCCACGGTGTCGCGGGTGGTGCCGGGTATGTCGCTCACGATCGCGCGGTCGTCCTGCAACAAGGTGTTGAGCAAGGTGCTCTTGCCGCTGTTGGGCGCACCAATGATCGCCACGGGCACCCCCAGTTTCACGGCGTTGCCGTATCGGAAGCTGTTCATGAGGTTGGAGCAGATCGCTATCAGTTCGTTCAGCAGGTCGAGCAGTTCGTCGCGCCGTGCGAACTCCACATCTTCCTCGCTGAAGTCGAGCTCCAGTTCGATCAAGGCGCTGAAGTCGATGAGACGCTGACGCAGGCCTTCGATCTGTTCGCTGTAACCACCGCGCAATTGTTGCAGTGCCAAACGGTGCGCAGCAGCGCTCTGGCTCCCGATCAGGTCCGCCACTGCCTCGGCCTGCGATAGATCGAGCTTGCGGTTCAGGAAGGCACGCAAGGTGAACTCTCCCGGGCGGGCCATGCGTGCGCCCTGTGCGATCATCGCTTCCAATAGACGTTGCTGCACGTAGGTGGATCCGTGCACGCTCATTTCCACCACATCTTCCCCGGTGTAACTGCTGGGGCCTCTGAACACGGTGATGAGCCCTTCGTCCACTTGGTCGGCCCCGAACATGAGTGCAGCGAAATACGCCTTGCGATCCATTGGTGCTGCGGGCAGCGCCGGTGCAACGGCGGCGGTCACCGCCAGCGCGCGCGGCCCCGAAAGGCGGAGCAAAGCGATCGCACCCGTTCCCGGCGGCGATGAAATGGCAACGATGGTGTCACGCTCGTACATGGTCGCGCAAAGAACAGGATCTTTGCGCCCAATAGATCACACAGCGCTCCACTGGAGCCGAACACATGAGCAACGCCAAACTCGAGTACGATCAACTTGCGTTCCCTACCGTGATCGTGGTGGGCGGCGGCTTCGCCGGATTGGAAGTGGTGCAGTATCTCGCAGGCAAACCCTTCAAGGTGTTGCTGCTGGACCGACAGAACCACCACTGTTTCCAACCATTGCTGTACCAAGTGGCCACGGCGAGCCTCAGCGCTGACAGCATTGCCCACCCCTTCCGTCGCACCGTGGCACCCATGCCCAACGTGGCCTTCCGCATGGCGAACGTGCTGGGCGTGCGACCGACCGAGAACATGGTGGTGACCGATCATGGCGATCTGCACTACGACCACTTGATCATCGCCACGGGCAGTACCACGAACTTCTTCGGGAATGCGCAGGTGGAGGATCAGGCCATGCAGCTCAAGAGCATCAGCCAGGCGCTGGATATCCGCAGCGACTTCCTCCAGGATTTCGAAGCCGCGCTCTACCTGAAGGAAGAGGAGCACCAGCGTCGCCAGCTCAACTTCGTGATCGTAGGTGGCGGTCCCACCGGCGTGGAACTCGCTGGTGCCATGGCCGAGATACGCATGACGGTGCTGCGCAACGAGTATCTCGAATTGGACAGCGATCGCATGACGATCCACCTCATCGACAGTGGCGATCGTTTGCTCAAAGCCTTCAGCGACAAGAGCAGCACGAAGGCGCTCCAGTATCTGGAAAGCATGGACGTGAAGGTCATCTTCGGCGCGCGCGTCACCGGCTTCGATGGTGACCGGATCATCTTCAAGGACGGCAGTACCATGGACACCAACACAGTGATCTGGGCCGCCGGGGTGCGTGGCATCTGCCTTCCCGGAATGGAACCGTTCTTCCATGCGCAAGCCAACCGCTACCAAGTGAACGGCTTCAATACGATCGAAGGCACGACCAACATTCATGCATTGGGCGATGTGGCGTTGATGACGACCGATCCGAAGTGGCCGATGGGCCATCCGCAAGTGGCACCTGTGGCCATCCAACAAGCTCGGCGTTTGGTGAAGAACATGCTGGGCCGTGCGAACGAACGGGTGCCCTTCCGTTATTCCGACAAAGGCAGCATGGCCACTATCGGCCGATATAAAGCAGTGGTGGATGCGGGCAATTTCCACATGGGTGGTGCGCTCGCTTGGTTCGCGTGGATCTTCGTGCACGTGATGAGCCTGGTGAGCTTTCGCAACCGCGTGATGGTGCTCTTCAACTGGGCGTGGAAGTACATGAGCTGGAAGAACACCATCCGCTTGATCATTCGCCCGTATGTGCGCAAGACCACGGTAACCGAACGGGCCGGTGTTGCGGCAAGCTGAGGCCGGATAGCTTCGCCGCGCTCACATGGACAAGCGCCTGCTCATCCTCTGGTTCACGATCTTCATCGATCTCCTGGGCTTCACGCTGTTCATTCCCGTGATGCCCTACTTCGGCGAACGGGTCGGCGCTAGCGAGTTCCAGGTGATCATGTCCGCCGCGGTCTTCTCGGTGATGGTCTTCCTCTGCTCGCCGATCTGGGGCAGCTTGAGCGATCGCTTCGGCCGCCGACCGGTGATCCTGGTATCGGTGGTGATCAGCGCAGTCAGCTACATCGTTTTCGCTCACGCCGACAGTGTGATCCTGCTCTTCGTCTCGCGCATCCTCACTGGCATGGGATCAGGCAACATCGCAGCGGCACAGGCGTACGTGAGCGATGTCACCGAGCCGAAGGACCGCGCCAAGCGCATCGGCCTCATCGTTGGCGCATCGTTCGGCATCGCCTTCGCCTTTGGGCCCTTCATCGGCGGGTACATCTTCCACCACCACGGCGGTATCCTATCCGTGGGCTACTTCGCAGCGATCCTCTGCGCCATCAACCTGCTCGGCGTGCTCTTCGTACTTCCGGAATCACTGAAGGTGAAGGACCATGCGCGCACGATAAATTTCAAACCCATCGCCAGCACCTTCGCCTCACTCCGCGATCTGCGTTTCCGCGACATCTTCCTGATCGGCTTCGTGTACATCACCGCGTTCAGCATGATGAACGTGAGCATCGCCTTCCTCTGGCAACAGAAGTACAAGCTGGATGTGGACCAGGTGGGCATCCTGTTCTCCATCGTCGGTGTACTCTCAGCGATCTCGCAGGGTGCGCTGGTGGGCGTATTCCAGAAGATCTGGGGCGAGCGCAAGATGATGATCCGTGGTGCGGTGATGGTGGGCGTTGGGCTCGCGATCATCCCCTTCGTGCCGCTCGGTGTGCGTGCCCTTGTTCCCATGGGAGCCAATGGTGAGCCATTGCACCAGGACCTCGACCTGCTCTTCGTACTCTTCAGTATGGTTCCCATGATCTTCCTCGCGTTGGGCAATGCCTGCCTCAACCCCAGTTTGGTATCGATCCTCAGCAGACAAGCATCGCCGCACGAACAAGGTGAGGTGATGGGGCAGAACATGGGCTTCGGATCGCTCGGGCGCGTGCTAGGACCCACCATGGCCAGTCTGTTGTACCCGCTCGGCATGGGGCTTCCGTTCTGGGTGGGCGGGGCTATTATGCTGGGCACGCTCGCGCTGGTATACCACTACTTGCGCACGAGCTACAAACCCATCAGCACCACAACGGCCAAGGCCGATTAGTTTCGCCGCCTTGATGAAGTAGAGGAGTTATCAGTTGTCAGTTATCAGACTGAGCCAACCTGACAACTGACAACCGAAAACTGACAACAGATCCACCAATGAGCGTACTCGTCAACAAGAACAGCAAGGTGCTCGTGCAGGGCTTCACAGGCAGCGAGGGAACTTTCCACGCTACGCAGATGATCGAGTACGGCACCAACGTGGTGGGCGGCGTAACGCCAGGCAAGGGCGGGCAGAAGCACTTGGACCGGCCCGTGTTCGAAACGGTGAGCGATGCGGTGAAAGGCACCGGTGCCGACGTGAGCATCATATTCGTTCCGCCCGCCTTCGCAGCCGATGCGATCATGGAAGCCGCTGAAGCTGGGATCAAAGTGATCGTGTGCATCACCGAAGGCATCCCGGTGAAGGACATGGTTACTGCGCGCGAATACCTGCGCGGCAAGGACTGTGTGCTCATAGGCCCCAACTGCCCCGGCGTGATCACCGCCGATGAATGCAAAGTGGGCATCATGCCGGGCTTCGTGTTCAGAAAGGGAACAGTGGGCATTGTGAGCAAGAGCGGCACGCTCACTTATGAAGCGGCCGATCAGGTGGTAAAGGCAGGTCTGGGGATCACCACGGCCATTGGTATCGGCGGCGATCCCATCATCGGCACTACCACGCTCGAGGCCGTGAAGCTCTTTGCCAACGATCCCGAGACCAAGGCCATCGTCATGATCGGCGAGATCGGCGGCGCGCTGGAGATCGAAGCCGCGCATTGGATCAAAGCGAACTGCAAAAAGCCCGTCATCGGCTTCATCGCTGGTGTTACAGCACCGAAGGGCCGCACCATGGGCCATGCCGGTGCCATCGTGAGCGGGGCCGATGAGAGCGCCGAAGCCAAGAAGAAGGTGATGCGCGAGTGCGGGATCCACGTGGTGGAGAGCCCAGCGACGATAGGGGCGAAGGTGAAGGAGGTGTTGGGCTGATACGGTTGCCTCCGGAGCAAAGGGTTGCGCTGCGCTATGGCGTGGTTTGATCTGCTCCGATAGAAATCACGGTTTTCCGGTATTTTGAGGGGCAAGCCCTCCCTGCACTTTTGCCACATGCACAACGGCACGCCCCCATCGACCTTACTTCTTGTAGACGATCAGTCGATGATGCTGGATGGCGTTGAGGCGCTACTGTCAACGGTTCCAACCGTTCGAGTGGTTGGTCGCTGCACCAGTGGGAGGGAGGCATTGGAATTGGCCCGCACGCTCAAGCCGGACCTAGTACTTATGGATGTGAACATGCCGGGTATGGACGGCATTGAGGCAACCAAGCGCCTTTTGAAAGTGAGCCCTGAAAGTCGTGTGCTCATCCTTAGCATGTATGGACACAAGGAATTCGTTCTGGAAGTGATGGAGGCGGGGGCCTTCGGTTATCTCCTCAAGAACGCCGGTAAAGAAGAACTCAAAGCGGCTTTGGCAGCGGTGGCCAAAGGCAACAAGTACGTGGCACCCGAACTCGCAAAGCTTATCAGCAAGGGCGATCGATTCAAGGATCGGCGCGGCGAGACCAGCTATGATGTGCTATCCAAACGCGAACTGCAAGTGGTGAAGTTGATCCTTCAGGAACGCACCATGAACGAGATCGCCGAAACCTTGTTCATCAGCATCGATACGGTGGAATCACATCGTCGGAACATCCTGCACAAATTGGATGTCCGCAACACCGCTGGCTTGGTGAAGTACGCCATGGAACGCGGTTGGGGAGAGTGACGACCCCGAATTGAGGTGATGTGTCAGAGCGTGATCACTTCGGCGTGGCCCTGAAGAGAAGTGCCGGATGCAAGACGGCCTTCTACATTGCACACCCCGACATGCCGCAGCTGCTGACCTTACGATCGGTTCTGGTTCCGATCATCTTCTTCGTTTCGATGATCGTGTCGGGCCAGCCTTCCGCTAGCGATGCGGCGTATCAACGATTCAAGTCGATCGCGATGCGGAATGCACCGGAGGAACTCCGAGCACTGGCGGAGGAACTGACTGTCGGTACATCGCTAGAGGATCGTCACTTGGCCATGCTGGTCACGGCCGCAGCGGAATTCAGATCCGATGACCTGAGAGCTTGCTTGGTTGCGCTGGACCGGATCGATTCGCTCGTGCCGACCTCGGATCACCGGCTCCATGCCGTCGCGGATCGCCTTCGCTCCAGTGCGCTGACCATGCTCGGCGATCCGTGGGGTGGCGAGGAGCAGGCCACCATCGGGTTACAGAAGCTCGGTACCGCCCCGTTCAGCGAGGAGCGTATCGGCCTTCTCCTTGCGCGTGCCGAGGCGCTCTATGTCCAATACGAATTCGATAGATCGCAGGAGCAACTGACGTATATCTGGCACCTCGCGGATTCGATCGGCTACATACGGGGTAAGGGCATCGTCGAGAATACGTTGGGCAACATTCGCTTAGCGCAG
>JBKJPT010000230.1:0-18970 GCA_046595075.1 Flavobacteriales bacterium | reverse complement strand
CACGATGTCTCGCATCCTAGTCACCGGCGGCGCCGGTTTTGTGGCAAGTGATCTCGCCCTTAAGCTGGCGAGCGATCCCAAGAACGATGTCACCGTGGTGGGCAACCTCCTCACCGGCGACCGGGCGAAGCTGCCTGCCGTGCTACCCGCCAACATGCACTTCATCAAGTGCGATGTGAACCGCTATGAGGACATCAGTGCGGTGTTCTATGCGCACCGTTTCGAGGATGTGTTCCACTACGCGGCAGTGGTGGGGGTGAAGCGCACCACGGACAATCCCGTGATGGTACTGCGCGACATCGACGGGCTGCGCAACGTGCTGGACCTTTCCAAGAACACCGGCGTGAAGCGTGTGCTATACAGCAGCAGCAGTGAGGTCTACGGCGAACCGGTGGAGATCCCGCAGAACGAGAAGACCACGCCGCTCAACAGCAAGCTGCCCTACGCCATCGTGAAGAACATCGGCGAGGCCTTCCTGCGCAGCTACCACAAGGAGTACGGGTTGGACTACACCGTCTTCCGCTTCTTCAACACCTACGGTCCCAAGCAGAGCAAGGATTTCGTGGTGAGCAAGTTCATCCGCGCGGCGCTCGCCAACGCCGACATAACGCTCTTCGGTGACGGCATGCAAACGCGCACCTTCTGCTACATCGACGATAACACCGATGCCTGCCTGAACGCGTACCGCAACAATGAGGTCATGAACGATGTGGTCAACATCGGCAGCGATGTGGAGATCACGATCAAGGACCTCGCGAAGCTCATCGTGGAGATCACCGGAAGCAGCAGCAAGCTGGTGCACCTGCCACCACTCGAAGAGGGCGACATGACGCGCCGCATGCCGGACATCACACGCATGCGTGCGCTGCTCGGTCGTGATCTGCTGCCGCTACGCACCGGCCTCGAGCGTATCCTCGCGCACACCACGGTGGCGAACTGATGTGCGGGATCGCCGGCATCCACGGACTTGATGGGCTGAGCGATCCTGAAGGGACGGTTCGTCGCATGACGAACGCCATTGCGCATCGCGGCCCCGATGCCGAAGGCATTCGCCGCCTTGGCAATAGCGTTCTCGGCCATCGTCGCCTCAGCATCATCGACCTATCGCCCGAGAGTAACCAGCCTTTCGCGAGTTCCGATGGTCGCTACACGATCGCCTTCAACGGCGAGATCTACAATTACCGCGAACTGAAGCGGGAACTCGACAGTGTGCAATGGCGCACCGGGTCCGATACTGAAGTGCTGCTCGCGGCATACGCGCGTTGGGGCGAGGAATGCCTGCATCGCTTGCAGGGCATGTTCGCCTTGGCGATCCACGATGGTGCTACAGACGAGATGTTCGTGGCGCGGGATCGCATGGGGATCAAACCCCTGTATTGGTATCAGGACGATGCCCGTGTGCTATTCGCCTCGGAAGTGCGCGCCTTGCTGGCCACAGGTCTGGTACCGCGCAAGTTGGATCCCAACGCGCTGGTGGATCACCTGCGTTACCAGACCGTGCACGCACCGGCCACCATGGTGCAGGGTGTACGCATGCTAGAAGCAGGACATTGGATGCGCCTCCGCAATGGATCCATCACCAAACGGTGTTGGTACGATCTCGTGGGTGCTGCCAAGGCGGAAGTGCGGGATCTCCCATTGAACGAAGTACATCGCGAAGTGCGCGAGCGTCTTTCGCGCGCTGTGGAGAAGCGACTGGTGAGCGACGTGCCCTTCGGCGCTTTCCTCAGTGGCGGCATTGACAGCAGCGTGATCGTTGGTCTCATGGCTCAGTCGAGCAGCGCACCTGTACACACCTTTTCGGTGATCTTCAATGAACCGAAGTTCAGTGAAGAGAAGTACGCGCGCATTGTGGCGGACAGGTTCCGGACTGAACATACCGCTATCCGGTTGAAGCCAGAGGACATGTTGCGCATGCTGCCCGATGCGCTGGCCGCTATGGACCATCCCAGTGCCGATGGACCCAACACCTATGTGGTTTCCAAGGTCACCAAAGAGGCCGGGATCACCATGGCGCTCAGCGGCCTTGGTGGCGATGAGGTCTTCGCTGGCTATCCGGTGTTCGAGCGGTCCCTGGCCTTGTTGAAGAAGCGGTGGGTCACCGATGTTCCGCTCACTCTTCGTGCGTTGGCTGCTTCGGTCGCATACGGTCTTCGACCATCGATAGCAACTGCGAAAATGGGCGAACTGCTCCGCCTGCCGCACTTCGAAGTGAGCGATACCTATCCTATTTCCAGGCTCACGTTCGGCGACAGGGACCTGAAGGGATACTTCCATGAAGCGGCCTTGCCGGACAATGTTGTTCATGCGATCATGCACGACCTTCTGGTAGACCGTGATGGCACCGATCTCCCTCTTCTGAGCCAAGTCTCCTTGGGCGAATTGAACACCTACTTGCAGAACGTGCTGTTGCGCGACACCGACCAAATGAGCATGGCGCACGCGTTGGAAGTGCGCGTGCCCTTCCTCGATCACGAACTGGTGGAGTTCGTTCTCGGTGTGAGCGATTCCATGAAGTATCCACACACACCGAAGAAGCTGCTTGTGGATGCGCTCGGTGATCTACTTCCACGCGAGATCGTGGACCGGCCGAAGATGGGTTTCACACTGCCATGGGAGCTGTGGATGCGCAATGAGCTTCGCGGCTTTTGCGAAGACCGTATGCAACGGCTCGATCAACGCACGTACTTCCGTCATGGTGCGATCAGCGGTGCTTGGCAGCGCTTCCTCGCGCGCGATCCGCGGATCAATTGGTCACGCGTGTGGTCGTTGGTGGTGCTCGAAGACTGGCTCGAACGGAACGGGATCGAGTGAGGAGTCGCCGTCGAACAGCCTTCCAGGCTGTTCAGCAAAAAGCCGGGCTTGTGGCCCGGCTTTTTACATCGGCAGGCGCAACGCCTGCCGGACAGCGATCAGAACTTCGCGCGGCTCTTACGACCTACGCGCTTGGCGCCGCGGATCCAACTGTAACGCTGGCGGTAGAAGTTGGACTGACCGCGCAGCACATAGCTGTATGTGAATGTCGCGGTGAGGTAACTGTCGTTATGCGTGGGATCGCCGCGGATCGAACCGGGATCGTAGTTGTTCGGATGCGGTAGGGTGGGATCCAGTGCGTAGGCGTACGAGGTTTGGTTGGCCAGATCGATCGCCAATTGGCTCGGCAGTTCGGAAGGATCCGCGTACACCGTGCTCGCGTCATCCAAGTAATCGGCGAAGGTGGTGCGCCAGCCCATGTCGAAGCCGAAGCGGTGACGGCGCTTCTTGGTGAAGTGGAAGCCGATGCCCGCAGGAATGCTCAAGCCGATCCTGGAATAATCAACAGCTTCGGTCGTGAGCGGCTTCAAGGCGTAGAAATCCCCCTCGCGATTTATCTGACCTTTAGGATTGTGGTAGTAGACACCGATGCCGACGTAACCGAACAAGCGGAAATCGAGACGGTAGCGGCCGCGACCACCTAGGTCGTTGTCCTGGAAAATGGTGAACTCCGGTCGGATGTACCACTCGAGCATGTCATTCCGGAAGTTCAGGTTGCGACCCCGACGAGGACGATATTCCTCCGTGAGCACATCAGCGCCTTGGATGCGCATGTACATCAGGCCGGTGTTCACCGAGAGCAAGCGGTTGATCTTGCGACGTGCGAAACCACCGATCGCCCAACGTGTCTGACCGAGTTTCATATCCCACACGAAATCCCGACGGGGTTGGTCCTTTCCGCCCATTTCGCCGAGGTAGTTGGCACCACCAACGTGGATGCCAATATCCCAAGCGTATTGGGCTTCGGCGCGGGATAGGCCAAGCACAACGAACAGTGCGGCCAGTGCGAGGTGTAGTGAACGACTCATGCGGTTGGGAAAGAGGACGGTTATACCGGACAAACTTAGCAAAGATCTCCTCGGCATGACCCTATGCGGAAAGCCTTGGATATCAACGATCCTACGAAGCTCATACGAGCATCGGCCAAGCGGGTAGATTTGCCGCTTGTCCCACGGGGGCCATAGACCTAACAGGGTCCGCAGAACATGTCCGACCGCATCACGAACCTTTTTGGTATTCGATACCCTGTTGTTCAGGCGGGTATGATCTGGTGTTCGGGTTGGGAACTTGCCTCGGCGGTGAGCAATGCTGGCGGTCTTGGTATCATCGGTTCGGGCTCCATGTACCCCGAAATCCTACGAGAGCACATCCGCAAGTGCAAAGCATCCACGGGCAAGCCTTTTGCGGTGAACGTGCCGATGCTCTACCCGGACATAGACAAGCACATGTCTACCATCGTAGAGGAAAAGGTGCCTATCGTGTTCACTTCAGCTGGGAACCCGGCCCAATGGACCAAGCACCTGAAGGATCATGGCATCACCGTGGTGCATGTGGTGAGCAGCGTGAAGTTCGCCTTGAAGGCCGAAACCGCTGGAGTGGATGCGGTGGTAGCCGAAGGCTTTGAAGCAGGTGGCCACAATGGCCGCGAGGAAACCACCACCATGGTGCTGATCCCCATGGTGCGCGATGCGATCAAGATCCCGCTCATTGCCGCTGGCGGGATCAGTGACGGTCGTTCGATGCTCGCTGCTATGTGCCTGGGCGCTGACGCGGTGCAAATGGGCAGTCGTTTCGTGTGCTCCGAGGAATCCTCGGCGCACGAGGCTTTCAAGCAGCTGGTTTCGAAGAGCAACGAGGGAGAGACCGTCCTCACACTCAAAGAGATCACTCCTGTGCGCATGATGCGGAATGCTTTCTTCCAACAGGTGCAAGCGGCTTATGCCGCTGGTGCGGGGGTGGAGGATCTGAAGGTCCTGTTGGGCCGCGGCCGTGCAAAGCGAGGCATGTTCGAAGGTGATCTGCAAGAGGGTGAGCTTGAAATTGGCCAGGTGGGCGCTCGCCTACGGGAAATCCTCCCGGCTGGCGAGATCATCCGGTCGGTGATGCGCGAGTACGAAGGATCCCTTGCCCAGCTCACGTCCAAAGCCACGGCCAGTTGAAGATGAAGAGCTTGATCCGGCAACAAAGCCACCCGGGTGCGCGTCTTTATGGTGTGCGGTCCAATGGCTCGTCCTTTTCACGTTCGCGCTTCAGGATTGGCGTGGTTGCTCTTTTCGCGCCTTTCATCCTAAGGGCTCAACCCTTGGAAGCACCGATCCCGCACTGTGCGTCGGTGAATGCGAATGGCGATGTGACCGTCACGTGGACCGTTCCAGTGGACCCCAATGGGGACTTCGGGAACTACGAGATCTGGCACGCCACCGACATCGCCGGACCCTTTGCCCTGCTCACCACCGTAGCGGTGTATGGGCAGGTCACCTACTTCCACGCTGGGGCAGGTGGCAATACGGGTGCGCAGTTCTACTACCTCACCACCGTTACCAACGAACTTCCACCCGAGACCTCGGCGCCGAGCGATACCATCGCAACGCTCTTCCTGCAAGTGTTCCAGAGCACGCCTCTGGGTAGTGCCAACCTTAGTTGGAACGCACCGGCCATTGCATCCTCCGCAGATCCGGAGGTCATCATCTGGCTGGAATATCCAGTGGGTACGTGGACTCAGATCGACACCGTTCCCAACAACACATTCTCGTACCAGTGGGTGGTGGATATCTGCGAGGATTCGCTCACTTTCCGTGTCCACCTTGCCGATGCATTGGGCTGCATCAGTTTCAGCAACCGCGATGGGGAAGTCTTCAGTGATGCCACCCCGCCGACCGTGCCGGTGATCATCGCCGTTACCGTGGACAGCCTCACCGGACTTTCCACAGTGATCTGGTCATCGAGCCCCGAATCAGATACCGATGGCTACATCATTGTTTGGAACGGACCCGCTGGTGGCGTGATCATCGATACGATCTTCGGGCAGAACAACACCATATACTCGTGGCCGGACAGTGACCCCTTCAACCGTTCGGAGGAATTCGTGATCGCTGCGTTCGATACCTGCGAGAACGGCACACCGCCCAGCCCCAACACCAGCGCCACCGGTCTGCCGCACGCTACCATGCTCGCCGATCTGGAATACGATCGCTGTTCGGCGCGCGTGCGCGTGTTCTGGTCGCCGTACGGCGGATGGATACCGCAGACCTATCAAGTGTTGGCACAGATGGATGGCGGTCCTTGGGCCTTGCTCGGCAACGTAGCAGGCTCGGTGCTCCAGTACTTCCACGACACTTCACCGGGACACAACTACTGCTACATCATCAAAGCGGTGGAGGGTGTGGGGCTTGCGGAATCGCTTTCGAACAAGGCCTGCGTATTCACCGCCTATCCGGCACAGCCACTATACAACTATGTGCGTACGGTAACTGTAACAGGCCCGGCGAGTATCCTTGTGGTGGACAGCGTGGATCAGTTCGCTGAAGTGTCCAGCTATAGCATCGAGCGATCGGCCAACGGTGCAGCGTATGAAACGGTAGCAACGATCGCCGATCCGGGCACAGCTACGATCCAATGGACCGATACCGATGTGCGACCTGCGGACACCGGCTACCTCTACCGGGTTCAAGTGCAGGATAGCTGCGGCAACGGTTCCATCATTAGCAACGTGGGGTCCAACATCGTGCTGCGGGCCACCTCATCGCTCACTGGAGAGAACACCTTGGAGTGGAACGGCTATATCCAGTGGGCGGGCGTGATCGGCAGCCACGATATCTATCGCAGCATCGATGACGGCGCGTTCGAACTGATTGCCACCGTGCCTGCCGATCCGTGGATCTACGTGGACGACGTGAACGCCTTCGTGAGCAGCGGTGGTCACTTCTGCTACTACGTGGTAACGCACGAGGCCGTGAACCCTTCGGGCATCGATGCCAGCAGCGTGAGCAACATTGCATGCACAGCGCAACAGGACCTCATCTACATCCCCAACGGCGTCATCTTGGGAAGCAACATCGCTGAGAACGCTGTCTTCAAACCTGTATTGGGTTTTGTGGATGTGCAGGAATACCAGTTCCTCATCATCAACCGCTGGGGCCAGGTGATCTGGGAAACCACCGACCCCGACGATGCTTGGAACGGACGCGTTGGTAGTCAAGGCACCATTGTGCCTATTGGTGTTTACGCCTACTACGTAGCGGTGCGCAGCGGCACCAGCAAACGGGTGGAGAAGCGCGGTACGGTCACCGTGCTCACAGCGCAGGAGTAGCTCGGCAAGGTCCACTCAGGATACCCCGGACATTGCTGGACTTTCTGTTCGGATCCTTCAGGAACCTACTTTTGTGCATGGAACGATCCACTGCTGCCACGCTGAAGAAGCCCGTTGAACAGGCTCCGGTAAAGGCTCAACTCCCCCAGGACAAGTTCGTCGGCGAAGGGCTCACATACGACGACGTGCTGCTTGTTCCGGCATACAGCGAAGTGCTTCCCCGCGAAGTGGATGTGCGTTCGCATTTCTCACGCAACATCCGATTGAACGTGCCTATCGTTTCGGCCGCCATGGACACGGTCACCAGTGCGGAACTGGCCATCGCCATCGCGCAGCAAGGCGGTATCGGTGTGATCCACAAGAACCAATCGGTCGCAGAACAAGCTGCCGAGGTGCGTCGTGTGAAGCGTAGTGAGAGCGGCATGATCATGGACCCGGTGAAACTGGAACAAGAAGCCGTGGTGGGCGATGCGTTGAGATTGATGGCCGATAACAAGATCGGCGGCATTCCCGTGATCGACAAGGCGGGCAAGCTCGTGGGCATCGTCACCAATCGTGATCTGCGTTTCGAAAAGAAGATGGCACGGCCAATTGCCGAAGTGATGACCAGCGCCCACATCATCACCGCACAGCCGGATACCACCATGGCGCAGGCCGAGGAGATCCTGCAAGTACACAAGATCGAGAAGCTCCCCGTGGTGGATGCCGCAGGTATGCTCGTGGGCTTGATCACTTACAAGGACATCATCAAGCTGAAGCAACGACCCAACGCCTGCAAGGACCGCATGGGTCGCTTGCGCGTTGCCGCTGCCATCGGCATTACCGGTGATACCATGGAACGTGCGCAAGCGCTAGTTGATGCAGGTGTGGATGCCTTGGTGATCGACACCGCTCACGGCCACACCAAAGGCGTGATCAATATGGTGAAGCAGGTGAAAAAGACGTTCACCGGTGTTGATGTGATAGCAGGCAACATCGCCACGGCCGAAGCAGCGCGCGCCCTTGTGGAAGCTGGTGCCGATGCAGTGAAGGTGGGTATTGGTCCAGGCAGCATTTGCACCACGCGGGTGATCGCCGGGGTGGGTGTGCCGCAGCTTACCGCCGTGATCGATTGTGCCAACGCCATTGCTGGCAGTGGTGTGCCGGTGATCGCCGATGGCGGTATCCGCTACACCGGCGATATGGTCAAAGCGCTCGCTGCCGGAGCGGGCACGGTGATGATCGGTAGCATGTTCGCTGGTGTGGAGGAGAGCCCCGGCGAGACCATCATCTACGAGGGTCGCCGCTTCAAGACCTATCGTGGAATGGGCAGCATCGAGGCCATGCAGCAGGGCAGTAAGGACCGCTATTTCCAGGACATGGAGGACGACATAAAGAAGCTCGTGCCCGAAGGGATCAGTGGGCGTGTGCCGTACAAAGGCAAACTTGCCGAGGTGGTGCACCAACTCGTGGGCGGCCTTCGCGCTGGCATGGGCTACTGCGGTGCACCCGACATGGCGGCGCTCACCAACTCGCGATTCATCCGCATCACCATGGCGGGCATGAAGGAGAGCCACCCGCACGATGTGTACATCACGCGAGAGGCGCCGAACTACAGCCACCACTGAAGAGGTGCGAAGCGCCCACCCTGATCGTCACGCCGGATGTGCGCGGAGCGGTCTATCCGGCGTCTCACCAGAGCTCTTCACACTTCACCGCCAGTAGGTGATCACTACCTTCCTATCGCTTCGGCATAGATCAGATCCAGTACACGTGCCCGTTCGGCGGGGTCATGATCGTTGCGGATGTGCTCCAAAGCGCGAGCACCTTTCTTCCGTACTAGCTCCGGTGATCGCACGATCGCTTCCAAGTGGGCTGCCATTTGTTCTTCGATCGCCGTGGAGAATCGCGCGCGCGCCTCAAAACTCCTCCATAGACCTTCGCCCATTTCATCCTTCGGCGCACGAATGATCCAGCCGCGTTCCTCGTCGTTGATCTCCGGTAACGCAGCCACGTCGGTGCTGATCACTGGGCAGCCCATCGCCTGACCTTCGAGCACACTGTAGCCGTACGAGTCGTGCAACGTTGGCAAAAGCACCACATCGCTTTTGCGCAGCAGTTCCATCACTTCTGCGTTCGGCAAAGAGCGGTGGTGCGCGATCCGCTCTGGATGTCGGCCAATGATCGCCAAGGCTTCGTTCACCTCGCTCGCACCGCTCTGGCTCACATGATCGCCGGTGAGGAGCTCGCTCACAACGGTGAGTCGCACCGGCGATCTAGCGGCGAGCGCGCGATCGAAGGTGCGCAACGTGGCGAGCCCGCCCTTGCGGAAGAACTCGTGACCTACGAGCGTGAAGTGGATGATGTCCTGCTGGATAGGCTTCTCATCAATGGAGGTGATCAACGCACGTTGCGCTGGATGAAGCACGATGGTCTTCGCCAGCACATCAGCCTTGATGGTCGGGTGTTGTTCAAGCATGACCTCTTCGATCCGCAACGCGCGATGGCTCATGGCGATAAGTCGTTTGCAAGCCGGTCGGGCAAGCGCATCGAACAACCTTGGTCCCGGCTGGTACACACGCGGTATGCGCGTTTCGAAGGTGCTCACCCACGGGGTGCGCGAAAGGCTCAGCTTGTTGAAGAAGTGCAGCACATCGGCACGCCGCAAGCCCAGGTCGTGGTGCACCGCGTGCAGTCGTGGAGCTAGTTTGCCGGTGATCTTGAAGTAGAGCAGGTCCAGCAACTGCACAGGATCGCGGTGGCGCACGAAGCACACGCCCTCGTGCGGCAGATCCAGGATGTTGCGCCGCTCCGGGTATCCGCTGCCCGTAAGGCCGACCTTGATGGGGCGTGCTTGGGACATCGGTGAAATCGACTTGTGCCGCTCCTCCGCGGCGGTCAAATGTAGAAGGGTCCTAGCGCTGCTGTCGATGCCCTTCAGATGGCCATCAAAGAAGAACCCGCCCTGCTTGCGTAGGACGGGTTCCTTTGAGCGAAGGGAAGTCTCGTGGAGCAAAGAGCCATACCTCCAAAGCGAACATAAGCAGAACACGCGCGATCGATGCGTGTTGTCGAAAAGTTGTGATCGGATCAAGGACCGCGCGAGGTGCGCAGTGCGCGGTCGACCTGAACGATGCGAACTACTGACCGGGCGACACTTCCTTCAGGGCACTGTAAACCCGGTGCATGGGCAATCCCATCACGGTGTAGAAGCTGCCTTCGATCCGGTCCACTGCCGTGTATCCGATCCAGTCCTGCACGCCGTATGCACCTGCTTTGTCCATGGGCTTGTGGCGTTCCACGTAGTACGCGATCTCTTCGGCGCTCAATGCGCCGAAATGCACCACGGCGACATCGGCAAAGCTTATCGTCCGCGTTGCAGTGCGCAGGCATACACCCGTGATCACACGATGCGATCGCCCCGCGAGCATGGCCAGCATTCGGCGTGCATCGGCTGCATCGATCGGCTTGTTCAGCAGGGTGTCCTCCACGAGCACGGTCGTGTCCGCTGTAATGAGGACTTGATCCGCGGTGAGGGTGCCGTGCCATGCTTCGGCCTTCTTGCGTGCGAGGTGTTCGGCCACCTGATCATCAGGCATGCCTATGGGCGGTGTTTCATCCACATCCACACTCGTGATCTCCACCGGCAGATCCAGTCCTTGCAGCAGTTGCCTTCTGCGCGGCGACGCAGAAGCGAGGATGAGCCGCCACGGGAAGACGGGTGGAGTGCTCATGGTAGAAAGCGAATGATCGCAGCGAAGCCCACACCCATCACCATCGCCACCTTCATCAACATGCCAGCGCGCATGTGCTCATCGCGGCTTTCGGCGTTGTAGGTGAAGCCCGCGGAAAGCAGCAGCGGCCCTATGATGCCGATGCCGATGTACCAGAACGAGAGCTTGTCATTGAACAGGGCCATGCGCGCGATCAACAGAGCGATGATGAGCCCAGCGATGTACACGAGACTGAGCACGCGTGCCCAACGCATGCCCCACACGATCGGGATCGTGCGACAACCGTTCGCTTCGTCGCCTTTTACATCGGCCATGTCCTTCTGCAACTCGCGCACGAGGCTGCTCATGAACGCGAAGCTTGCGAAGGCCAGGAACCACCACCAGAATTCGGTGTAGGGGAGGCTGACCCCGTACACTTCGCGCACTTCTCCGGGAACGGTCACGGTAGGTTGCATTATCCCGAAGTTCCACTGCATCAGCGGGATCTCGTAGAGCCCCACGGTGAGCGGCACCAGGGCGGTGAGCAAGGCCACGGTGCCGTTGCCGATGATCAATTGACGTTTCAAGCTGGTGCTGTACATCCAAAGTGCGGCGATGGCGAACGCAGGAATGAGGATCATGTGCCACATGCCCGTGCGCCAGACCACCACGGCGCTGCACAGGAAACCGAGGCCGCTCAGCACCAGATGCCCCATCATGGCCACACGGCGCTTTACCGTGCGACCGACGATCACGGCCTGTGGCTTGTTGATCCTGTCGATCCGCGTATCGAAGTAATCGTTGATCACATTGCCGCCCGCAGCAATGAGCACGGTGCTCACCACCAGTAGCACAAAGAGCCACAGCGGAAGTTGCGGTGCATAGAACGGATCAACGATGAAGGCCTCGCGCGCAGCGCTCGTTCCAAAGCCATCGCTTAGTTGCACCAGTCCACGCTCCAATTGTCCTTCAATGAGGCCGTACCGCATCAGCAGCATCGTGCCCGCCATGATCAGCAGGTTCAGCGGACGGGTGAGGCGGATGAAGGCGAGCATTTACCAGGTGTGTGCGCCTTCGGTGAGCCACTTGCCCTGCACCTTCATGGCCTGTTCCAGCAGATCGCGCACGCATCCGTAGCCGCCGTTCTTTCCGCTGATGAAGTGGCTCACTGCCTTGATCTCCTCGGCAGCATCGGCAGGGCAACATGGCAACGCCACACGCTGCATCACCCGCAGGTCGGGCAGGTCATCACCCATGTAAGCAGCGCGTGCCGGATCAATGCCCATGGTGGCGATCAGCTCGTCGAGCTTGCTGCTCTTATCGTACACGTGATCGAAGAAGGCCGTCACGCGCAATCGAGCGAAGCTCTCGCGCACACCATCACTTCGGCCTCCAGTGGTGATGATGATGCGCATGCCCTCCTTCATGGCGTGTTGCACAGCGTACGCATCACGACTGTGGAAAGTGCGCACAGGATCAAGACCTGGCATCAACAGCACACGATTGTCCGTGAACACGCCATCCACATCGAACAGGAAAGTGTCGATGTCAGCAAGAAGTTCCTTATAGGTCAATGCCATCCGTATCGTGGCCGTACGACTTCAGCACCATGGTGCTCAAGAGCGCATAAGCGCGGCGAAGGTCGGGATCGGCTGCCAACAGATCGAGGTGGCGCCGGATGGACAGTTGATCCCCGCGACGCGCCGGACCCGTGAGCGCCTGCTCGGGCCCTATGGTGCTCACCTTGTTGGCGGTGGTGCGCCACAGAGGCATCAGTAAGTTGGGTGGCAGTTTGGCCTGCTTCAGCAACCGCTGGGCTTCGCGCACGAGGAACACGGGGAAGTTGCTGGTGAGCACAGCGGCGAGGTGCATCAGCTCGCGTTGTTCGTGCGTGAGTTCGAAAACGCTGCCGCTGATCGAACGCGCCAGCTTCAGCATGGTATCCCGCGCTTCCGCAGTATTGCCTTCCACCACTAGGGGCACGTCCTGCAGGTCTATGGGTGCGCCGTGGCTCAGCGTCTGGATCGGCCAGAGCACGCCGCGGTGCGCATGCGGCGCAAGCACATCCATTCCGGCGGCGCCCGCTGTGTGTGCGATCACGCTCTTCGTCGCCGGCAGCATCGCGGCCACCTCGGCAATTGAGTCGTCGCTGGTGGCGATCACAATGATGTCCGCTTCCGGCAGCGGACGGTCCCATCGCAGCGCAGGCCTTTCGAGGTAGCGTGCGAGATCCGCCAGCTTTTCAGCATTACGACCGGTTACACCCACTATGGGGACCTTCGCCTCGTGCATCGCGTGCCCTAGGTGGTAAGCCATGCGGCCGGTGCCGATGAGGAGTACGCTAGGCATTCGCGTTGCGTGGTGTTTTGTCATTCCCTCCTTTGATCCGCTGCCACACCGCCATACCCGTTCCCAATGCCAGCAGGATGCAACCGATCCAGAGGATGTTGATGCCGGGGAACACGATCGCCTGCATCACCACGAACTCGGCCTCCGCTACATTGATCGCAAGCTTATTCCCGTCCACACTGGCAAGTCCGTAACGGATGCGCAGCGGTGCCACTTCTGCGGCGCGTCCTGCAACGGGTTGTCCATCGGCGTAGATCACCATGGGACGTGCCTCGAACCAACGATCCGGGTTGTACAGGTCACGGATGCGCAGCATGGCGGCGTGTACGGTGTAGCGCTCGCCCAGCATGGCCTTGGCCGCACTATCGCGCACAGTGTAAACACTATCAATGATCACCACGCTGGTTGGGGTAATGATCGTGTCGCCCACCAGTTTGTCGTAGAGGCGATCGGGCATCCATGCATCATCGGGAAGTATCCGGCCATCGGCAAGCGTGTCCGGATCCAACGTGAGGTCGGCGTACTTGATGTGCGTGTACAGATCGCGTCCTAGCCAATGCTTGGTGCTGGGTTCGGGCACGTTGCCCATACGCTCGTTCAACTGTACGAAGGGCGCCAGTTGGAACACGCTATCGCCCGGCAAGGTGGCGCTCCAGTCGCGTGCGTGCCACAACTCGCGCTTGGTGTAGCTGCCCAGTTCTTCCCAATGATCCGGTTGTTGCGCAAGGAATTCTGCGCTTGCCTCGTGATCGTCGCGCGCGCGGAAGAGCGTTCCGCCGATGCGAACGGTATCGCCTGCATGATAGAGCTTCGGTTCCACGGCGAAGTAGTCCATCACGTAGCGCATGTTCACACCCTCCTTCGTCTTGTCGTGGTAAAGCACGTAGTGGTCGCCCATGCGCACGGTATCGCCGCGGTATAGCAGCACTTCACTGCTGTTGTTGAATTCCTCGCTCAAGAAGCGCAGGTCCATGTTGCGTGCGTTACGGCTCACTTCATCGCTGCGGCTGGTACTTATCAACGCGCCAAGCAGCACCAGCGCGAAGCCGGTGTGCGCCACGCTCGGTCCGGCGTTCTTCAATTTGCCTTTGAGCACCAACGGTATGTAGCCGATGTTGGCCAGGGCCGCGAAACAGGTGGTGAACAGCAGGGATACCAGGGTGAACTCGCGCCACTCGTAACCCAGCGCGATCGTGAGTGCCACGGCCGCGATGATCGCGAGCACCCCACTGATCGCGATCCGCTTGATGAACTGCGTGAAGTCGCTGTTCTTCCAGCGCAGGTATTGCGTAAAGGCTACTAGGAAGGCCACGATCATGCTCAGCGGCACCTGGAACTTGTTGTAGTGCGGTTTCGGTTTCGCAGGCGGCGCAATGTTCATGTCCGCCAGTCCTTTGAAGAACTCACTGCCGGTCTTCTCGCCGATCCATGCGAACAAATGCTCGAACGGTTCCAGTAAGAGGTTGAAGACGGGGATGCTTGTGCTGAAGGTGATCTGCGCCGCACTCAGCAGTAGTACTAGTGATCCAATGAAGATCCAGAACTCACGCGACCACACGCTCTCTTCCGGCGAACTGTCCATGAAGCCCTTGCGATACGACCCCACCAGGTGTACGACCGTGAGCAGACCGAAGAGCAGGATCGCAGGCACTTCCAACTCGAAGGCGATGCCGATCACCAACAGTGCAAGCGACACGAGTACATAGAACCACCGTTGTGATCGCTGCGGATGCAGCATGGCGGCGCTGATCCCTACAAAGATCAACAGGAAGCGCACGAGCGCTGGCAACATGCCATCACCGGTAAAACTGTGTACGCTGGTATCGCCCAGCACGCCACTGCGCGTAAGGAAGGTGGAGTACAGGATGAGGATGAACGTGATGAGCGTGAGGAAGAGCGCCGCGAAGAGCGATGTCTCCTTGCGTTTGTTCACCAACATCAGGTGGCCCGCACCTACCAGTGTGATCCACGGCACCAGCGAGGCGTTCTCCACCGGATCCCACGCCCAGAATCCACCGAAGCTGAGTGCCTCATACGCCCACGCGCCGCCCATGAGTATGCCCGTACCCAGCACCATCACACCAAAGAAGGTCCATGGTAGGGCAGGGGTGATCCACTGCGTGCGCTGGCCGCGCCACAGCCCGGCGATCGCGTATGCGAAGGGCACCAACGTGGCCGAGAAACCAAGGAAGAGCGTCGGCGGATGGATCACCATCCAGTAGTTCTGCAACAACGGGTTCAGTCCGCGGCCATCGGCGAATTGTGGAATGCGCGTGAGGTAATCGGCGAGTTGGGTCCACGGCAGACCAACGTAATCTGCTAGTTCACGCTGAAGCAGAAAAGGCGAACTGCCCAACTTCACATCGCCCACATAGATCCCCAACAACATGAAGGCGAGGAACACCTGCACCAGCGCCACCACGGCCATCACATGCGGTTCCCAGTCCTTCGCGCGTGCGATCAGGATATTCCCCAGCACCATGTGCCAGAACGTCCACAACAAGAACGATCCTTCCTGACCTTCCCAGAAGCAGCTCGCGATGTACTTGAGCGGCATCTCCAAGTTGCTGTGCTTCCACACGTAGTCGTACTCGAACCAGTGGTTGAAGAGCATGGTGAAGAGCGTCACCACAATGCCCAGCACCGCCAAGCTGTGAAGCCGGAAACCAAGCCGCCCCAGTGCGCTCCATTCGCGCTGGTTACGCTGTGCGCCCAGGAAGTATCCCAGAGTCGCCAGCATGGCGCCCACCAATGAAAGCACCGTAAGCGCATGGCCCAAAGTGCCTGCCCAAGTGTGTTCTCCGATGTATTCGATCGTTGATCCGTTCACGTCTTCAGCCTTTCACAATCCTACTGTCATTCCGAGCAAAGCGAAGGAACAGCCATCGGCGTTCATACTTCCCACTACACCTTAGCCCTCGATCTTGTTCCCCTCATTGTACTTGCTCGGGCACTTCATCAGCATGTCGCGTGCTTCGAACTCGCCGCTCTCGTTCGCGCTGCCTATGAGCACGATGCGTTCGCTGCGTTCCAGGTCCTGAGGTTTGGCTTTGGCAAGGTGCACTGTGCACGCGCGGCCTTCCAGATCGCGCATGGTGAAGGTGGTGAGGCTGGCGTTCAAACTGGGCTCGTACACAATTTCCTGGCTGCGGTCCAAGGTGCCCACCACGTGGAACTCATCGCCAGGGTGGGCCATGGCTTCCTTCAGATCGGCGTAGCTGCTGCTGTCGTAAAGCGAACCAACCAGCATGCCGATGGCCACGGCAATGATCACAATGGCGATGATGTGCGTGCGTTTCATGGATCTATCGTCACCCCTTGATCTTCTTCTCCATCCGCCCCAGCTTGCGGTCCATCCGCCACATCCAAAGGCCCAGGCCAAGGATGATCACTGCCACCACCGTTGCCACCACGTTCAGTTTACCGTTCGCGGCAAGCGCATCACCTACTGGGGTGCCGTCCTGTGCGCTGCTGCAGAGCGCTAAGAGCGTTGCTGAAATGAAGAGAAGAGTTCTCATCGTTCAATATGTTCTGTGAGGCGTGCAGCGCGGTCGCGAAGTTCGCACATCCACACACCCAGCAGGATCCAACCCAGCACCGCTGGATAGAACACCGCGCGCAAGCGGTTGTCCATGTCAAGGTTGCTGAAGCCGCTATTGCCGCCATTGCCGGGGTGCATGCTATCAACTGCGTTCAGGCGTGGTACCACAAAGAGGAATACCACCAGCAGCACAAAGGCGAAGATGTTGTAGATCCCTGCGAGCCGTGCGCGTTTGTACGCATCGGTGATGGAACCACGCAGCACCAAATAGGCCAGGTAGATCAACGCGGTCACCGCGGCGCCGTTCAATTTCACGTCGTTCGTCCAGAACGCGCCCCAGGTGCTACGTGCCCAAAGCGCGCCGGTGATCAAGCCCAGCGTGCAAAAGACCAGGCCAATGTGTACGGCGCTCAGTGCGGCCCGGTCGTGGTGCAACGAGTTGGTCGATAGGGCAAGGATGCTGCGCACCACCGAGATCCCCATCAGCACGATCATCGCGAACCACATAGGCACGTGGAAGTGCAGGTTGCGGACGCTCTCGTCCAACCGGTTCAGGTTCGGGAAGAAGAAGGCCTTGCCGGGCACGGCCGGAGGTGCGCATGCGCCGGTGGCGATGCCGCTGCCGAGGCTATCGGTGTAAAGCGCAATATCATAAGCAAGCCCATCGGCGATCACATAGCTGCTCGTATCATGCATGCCAGCGGGAATGTCGAAGCGTGCGCGCAAGTGTTCCGCATCTATCACCGTCACCTCCGTGGCGCACAAGTATTGCCCACCGTTCTCGATCAGTACGCCATCACCGCTAGTGAAGGAAGTGTTGTAGCCCGTCACGTCCATCTCCACCGGACCGGGCGAAATGCTCAGTTCCGAAACGTTCACAAGACCAGGTGCCAGCGGCGTGCGCAGGGCGGCGATGGATGCGGAGAGCAGGAGCAATACCGCCAGGATCTTCCACCACCAATGCCTCATTTTCAGTCGCGCCAAAGGTATGGGAAGAGCAACCAGGCCAAAGTCACCGTGATGACATCAAGGAGCAGGATCCCACCGAAGTAGGAAGCGTTCACACTGAACGCCACGCCGTCCAGCGCAAGCTTGCTCACGCGCATCACGATCAGCAATAGGGGCAGCACGATCGGGAAGCCGAGGATCGCCATCAGACCAAGACCATTGCCCGCGCGCGCTGCGATCGCTGCGATCAACGTGAGCACGGCCGCGAAGCCGATGCCGCCGAGCACCACCGCCAACAGGAATTGCAGTAGATCGGCGTGCGCCAATGCCGCATCGCCAAGAAAGAGCGTGTAGAACAACAAGCTGAGAAGGCTGAGCACCACCATGGTGATGGCGTTGTACAGCGCGCGCGCCAGCACCACGCTGCGCGGATGCACCAGTGAATAGAGGTAAAGTTGTCTGCCGCCATCCTCCCGTTGAAAGGATCGCGCCAGCGCATTGAAGGCCGCGAAGAGCAGGATGATCCAGTACAATGCGTTCCAGGTCGCGGTCCCCATGCCGCCCTTCACCGCCAGGTAGCACACGTACACCGCGCTCACCACGTACAGCAGCATGCCACCCCATGCCGCGCGTTGCCGCAGGTCAAGGGCGACTTCCAGTTTGAAGAGGTGGAGGATCTCGCGGGAGCGCACGGGGCGAAGGTAGAAGGGCACTTGCGGTGGAGATCAGCGCTAGACCTTCCAAGGAACTTGGCTGGGTATTGAAGGTTAGCGGCTGGGTATTGAAAGTCAGCGGCAGACCTTCAACGATTTTCCGCTGGGTATTGAAGGCCAGCGGCAGACCTTCCAAGGTTTTGGGCTGGGTATTGAAAGTCAGCGGCTGACTTTCAAAGGTTTTTCGCTGGGTTTGAAAGGTCAGGCGCCTGTTGAGCACGAAAAGCGCTGCGGAACCGCCGACTAGATACCGGTAGGGCGTCTTTCTCGGCATACCGGGAGCAAGGTTACCTTGGTGGCACTATGCACGATGGTCACCAAGTCCAGATCGTATTTGTGCCGCAGGGTCCCCGAAGCGGGAGACCTCTGCTGAGGTTTTCGTCAAGGGTGGCGATGGGAGGAAACCCTGCGATTGTGGAAGTGGCGGCGGAGAGAGGCGCTGTGATCCTTAGCGAGGCAGGGTCGTTCACAAGCCCGGCTCATGGCCGGTCTTGCGCACAGACCAGCTGCGGAGGTTCCCGTCAAGTGTAGCGATCGCGGTTCGCCTACGATGGAGGAGGAGACCTTGCCGAGGTGTAATGATAGTAGCCATGCTTCCCCCAAG
>JBKJPT010000178.1:0-6039 GCA_046595075.1 Flavobacteriales bacterium | reverse complement strand
TACCGGCCCGGTGCCAAGAATCGATCTCATACACTTCGCGCACCACACCTGCGTAGACCGCCATCGCCAATTTCGCACGGAGGCGACGCTCACCGATCACCCATACGCCTCGCGTGTCTTCATACAGGGCATTTGCTGACATACCGTATTTAAAGCGCTGGTTGATGCGGATCAGCAAGGCTGCATCAACTACTTCGACAGGCTTCGCCGCCTTCTCGGCAGCCAGGTCGATCAATGGACGCCTTGGGTATGTTCGGCTGTAGCGTCCACTGACCGCGTTGGTGAGATTTTCCAACCCCGCTAGCTCAATCAACGCGGCTTCAACGCGACTGGACTCAGTGTCGTCACGAAGACCGTGCGCAATGATGTCAATCCGGGGCTCTAGGCCCGCTGCAACGATCTCCTTGATGCGGGAGACCTTCGCGGTCTCGCTCCTATCCACAAGGTGGTCTGTCGCACGGGCACCGACACCCTTGCCTATGTAGAAGACTGAACCATCACGAGGATCAATGTAGGCGTAAACGTAGAAGCCCAGCGCGTGCGAAACATCAGGTGTGATCATGAAACCCCCTAGTGAAATTGGTTATCTACGACGCGAGAAACCTTGGGCGGCGAGAACTGTCGTCTATAGCCATTCTCAGCGCGCTTTAATGTGCCGTGCTGCGGGGTAGAACCCATAATATTTACCTGAGATGGCAGTTGGTCGGGGAGCTTGAGGAAACGCGCTATCGGTGAAGGATGGAAGACACAAGCCTAGAAATAAAAAGGAAGACTACTAGCCAAAACAGGAATGCGACCCCAAAAAGCAGAAGCCAACCAAGGGCTACGAGGAGCATCCAAAAAATGGCGACTATTGCTGTCGCCCAACGCGATTCGGGCGGTTGCGGCGGAGGAGTGGCTGCTAGGTATCTCTTTACGTTCAGCAGGAATGGTCCGTTGATCTCCCACAGCAGGTAGAGATAAAAAATCAGCCCCCCAGAGGCGGCGACAAGCCAGCAAAGCCAAGCCGGATAATTGCCGCTATCGGACATAGATGATGCAATTGTGACGGGAAGAGAGACGGCAGAAAGAGACATCGCCACTCCCCTAATCAGAGTCCAATTGCCGTATGTCGCAAGCGTCGCGCCCACAATGCGTTTTTGTTCCGATTGAGAACAATGTTTCAATTCGGGCGACTGTTTGATACTGAAGTACATGCGACCTAGATCGATTTAGTAATGCATGGAGCTCATGCGTACCTGGCAAGTGGGTGCATCACTAGAGAAGTTTCCGTCCCAATCGGTGAGGGGCTCGGCTCCGGTCCGTGGGCAACGTAGCGCTCAATACAAATGCCATCGGCTACGGTTCTGCCTGTTTGATTCAGACCACCAACCCAAAGTGAGCCGTCCAAGTTACGCCTTACTACCGTTAAGCAAAGCCGCGAGCGCCTTTGCATCCATTCTGCACAGAAATAGGTGCTCCATCTTGCAGGAGCCGAACTCATGTTCTAGCTCGCGCATTCTGACGGGATGATTGCCGAAACGATACTTCCGAGTCGCACCCAATGTAGTCGGAATCGAGTAGAGGCCATATGAACGCGGCATGGTCAGCGGGCCGTCGGATTGAACTTGCCCAGGACTGATAGCGCGGCAGACTAAATCCACGATTGAGTCCTTCATAGCTCGTGCGGGGCCTACATGTTTTATCTTCATTTTTTTTTATTCCCCTACGAAATGGAGTTACACCGCATTCATGGCCAGTGACCTCTGGTGTGATCATGCCCCCCCCCCTCGTGGGATTCGTTATCTACGACGCGAAAAACTTTGAATGCCAGGAGCTGTTGTCTATGGCCATATTACTGCTCATGCAGCATTGGTCAGAGCAAGCCACGTCTGCATACGAATGGCTGACCATGAGCGTATCGCCACCCCCTCACGTTATGTCAGAAAAAACCGATCGCCCGCCCGCTCCCGACTCGCTTTATACGCACTTCTTCCTTGAGTGCCTCTGCAAGCTGGACATCCCTCCCTTCGACGCGGTCGTCCGATCCTCCTAGCTGCAAAGCTAATCCACGCAGGGCAGCAGCAAAGTCGCCAAAACAGAGGTTCTCGATGTTGCGCACCGCCCTCACGCACTCAGCGCGGGGGCTATCAGCCGCAATCGAGTCCAGAGCACTGCGGTAAGCAGCCTCAATCGCGTCTGCCCGCAGCGGCATGAACTGCAACTTGATGTCCATGCGGCGCAACACTGCCCGATCGAGGCTGTCGACAAAATTGGTGGCGAGTACGCAGCACCCGTTATAGCTATCAAGCTGAGCGAGTAACTCATTCACCTCAGTGATCTGCCAGCTTGTCACTGCACGCTCTCGGGACTGTAAGAAGCTGTCAGCTTCGTCCAGAAACAATATGGCATCGTCGCTCTGCGCATCGGCAAAAGCGAGTGCGATGTTTTTCTCGCTTTCTCCCACCCATTTGCTCAAGAGGTCGCTCGCTTTTTTGAGATGCAAAGGCTTGTCGAGCGTCTGTGCAAGATGTTTGGCGAGTTCGGTTTTACCGGTACCAGGCGGACCACTAAACAGTAGGGTTGCGGAGGGATTACGTTGCAAGCCGCGAAGCACGTTGGCAATCGGTAGGTTCGTGTGTAACCAGTCGAGTGTGAACGGCAGACGCGGACCGCTACGGATGCGGCCACCCAATGCAGCCCTATTGACCCCTCCGGGACGATTGGTGATGAGTTTGGTGAAGGCCTCTTGCGGCGATAATCCCGCTGCCAGCACTCGCGGAAGCACGCGTGCGACAAGAGCAGTGTCGGCGGGGGTCATGAGCGGACTCTCCGCTGCTGCAATCAGCAGGTGTGGTGGCACGGGCGCCTCGTCTACCGCCTTTTTCAGCATGCGATGGCGGACACTCCGTGGTGGGCTTTTGATTTGCAAGATGTAATCGAAGCGGCGCTGGTAGGCGGGATCGAGACTGTCGAGATCATTGGTAATCCAGAGCGTGGGTACTTGCGTGGTCTCCAGCAGGTTGGTCATCCAGCCTTTTTCGCGCTCGCCACCGCTACTCCAGAAGCTTCCAGAAAACGGCGAGGAGCCCTTGTGCTCGCTCTGAAAGATATCTTCCACCTCATCGAATACGATCAGCGTGTCTCTTGCGCTGCCGAGCAGTTTGCAGCCGAGACGGTAATACGCGAGACGTTCGTGCCGCGAAGTGGGATCGCCCTCAACATCACTGCAACGCACGCACCGAACCTTGTAGCCCAAGCTGGCGCCGATGAGTTGCGCGAGTTCGGTTTTGCCAGTTCCAGGAGAACCTGCGAACAGAACATGCTTAGGTGCTGAATCGCTGCTGGCGCGGAGCAAGGCCTTGATAAGCGGGATTTCGCTTCCCAAGTAAGCAAAGTCTTCCAGCGCAGTTTTGATGACCTTTGGCTCTGTCAGTGCATCGTCTAGCAAAAGGCCATGCAGTGGGGCATCTGCATACAACTTGAGGGAAAGGCTTTGAGTTACCGACAGGAAGCTGGTGGGATTTTCGCTGCTGCCATATGCGCCGCCATCGTGCGCTCCGCCTGTGAGCAAACCTGACCGAAAAAGACTGCTGCGCGCATTGATGTGGCTGTGCCAATCACTTGGCTCGCCGCCCAGCAAACTGGCAACAACAGAAGCAGTGTGCCGCAAGTTTGCGGCAAAAACCTGATGAGTAATCTTGTGCAGCGCTGCACTAATGTGGTTGCACAAAGCGAAAAGAAGAAAACGCACGCAGCGGTCGTCCAGAAACAGGCACCTTTGAACGTTCTCAAGGCGCTGACCCAAGAGAAATAGTGCCCGGTCAAATGCGGGGCGTGTCGCAACTACCTCTTCCGTTATGCGACGTGCGGTATCGGCATATCCCGAGCCTAACTCTCCCTCATCACCACCACCATTCCGCAAGTCAGACAACCCCAGATCAGCAAGTTGAATTTCGTCAAGACAGAAATGGAAACATCGCTTGTTACGGTGTGTAGAGGTCAATAGCAGACTGAGACAGAGATGGTTCGCGGCGGCGTTGATAGCATCGACATCCAAGCTTTTGGTGTGGCAATCCGTAGATGCCCCAGAAACCCGTTTGTCTTCAGGAAGGGTGTTGGGTTCGTTGTGGGACATCTGAGCTCCAATGGTGTTCATCAGGAGCACAGAGTGGAGGCCTTATGCGACGACTTCTGTCGCGTTGACTGAATCGGTGGCAGAATCCTTCAATACATTTTTGACATCGACTCGATGGTCTGCTTCATCCACTGCCGCAGCTCACTGGGCGCAGAAACGACGATTGCAGGACCGAGGCCCAATAGCCACCATCGAAGCTCTGCGGTGTCCACAACCGTGGCCGTCAAGACGTACTCGCTGCCCTCCTTTTGGTTGATTGACTGATCGCCCGACAGCGGCCGCTCGCTTAGATGATCCGCCAAGCCCTGATCCAAGCTGGCGCGCAACCGAATACTGACCTGCTTTTTTGTTGGGTAAGAAAAGGCTCGTTCATTGTCCACGTAGTGATCGAGATTGAAACCTTGAATGCGCTTTGCAGGTCGTTCGATCAGTGCAGCGCCACTCGCTCGATGCAATGCAAAGTGCAAGAGCTCTTCATACTCGTTGGCTGAGGCCACCAAGTACATGACGCCCTCTCTCAGAATCAGGGCCTGGGGGCTGAGCTCATAGTCCTTGACTGATTTCTCACCGCGCTTCTTGTAGGTCAGCCTTACACGGCGTTCGTAGAGCAGTGCCTCATGCACTTCTTTGACGACCTCTGGACGAACCACCGGCACATGCAGCGAGGGGCCACGCTGAATCACTCGTACGCGCTGGTGCCATCGGGAAATGGGAATCTTGGCGGAGCCGATCAGTTGCTCCGCCCGCTCGAAGTAGGGGGCCAGCAGCGTCAGCTGCGAGCGCGGTATGGCGTCCTGCAGATAGGCTTTTGCCATCAGAAACACTAGCGCTTCTGCACTGCCTAAATTCGGGATATCGAACAGCTTCGCGTCTGGTGACCAATACCAGTAACTGGTGACGCCCTCGGTCTCGCAGGTGATACCCCAAGGCGTAGACAGCGCAATCAAATCTCGTTGCACACTTCGCAAGGTCAACTCGTAGCCCGACAGGCGAAGCGACTCCCTGAGCTCCGAAGGGGTTTTGCGCCGAGGGTGTCTTGGTATGGCACGAAGGAGGTGCCACGATCTCAGTAATTTATCAGCCATTTCTTCTCAATCTTCTGTGTTGCGCATTGCCAAGATACTCGCTGGGCCCGATGTGCTCGTCGAATAGCTAACGCGACTGATACTGTCGCGTTAGCTGCGATGATATGGGAATCCTGAAGTGGGGTCACAGGCTACTGTGTTCATGCTTCAGCTAGCTGAGACTGAGACAAAATATCAAAGGAAGGCCGCTGTGCGCACACTTTCAAAGTCCAAACTTCTGGCATTCCGGCAGTGTCCCAAGCGACTTTGGCTTGAGGTGCATCGTCCGGACTTGCGTGAGGATTCTGCGGGCACCCAGTCCAGCTTTAGGGTCGGGCATCAAGTCGGCGACATCGCGCGGCAGACCTACGATCCAAAACGGGAAGGGGCACTGATCGACCCGCAGGCGGAGGGGTTCGATGCCGCCTTTTCTCGCACGCAAGCGCTGCTGCAATCGGCCCAGCCTATCTTTGAGGCGGGCTTCCGAAGCGAAGGAGCCTTGGCCTTTGCCGACGTGATGCTGCCCGTGCAGCAGGCTGGAAAAGCGGCCTGGCGCATGGTCGAGGTCAAGTCGTCCACTTCCGTCAAGGATTACCACCGCGACGATGCGGCGGTGCAGTCATTCGTCGCAAGATCATCCGGCGTGCCGCTGACCGGAATCGCGCTGGCGCACATCGATAGCTCTTGGGTGTATCCAGGAGACAGTGACTACAGCGGGCTACTGCGGGAAAGTGATTTGACCGGCGATGTCTTTGGCCGTAGCGAAGAAGTGCGCAGTTGGATTGCCGGGGCCCAGCAGATTACGGCGAAAGAGGAAGAGCCATCGATCACCACTGGGAAGCAGTGCAGCGAGCCCTA
>JBKJPT010000090.1:0-6544 GCA_046595075.1 Flavobacteriales bacterium | reverse complement strand
CCATGCGAGGCGCTCGCCTGCCCGCCAACCCGCGAGCAACATGGTGAGCTGCACGCATCCAAAGAGGATCAGCGCGCCAGTACCTGTTGTGAGGCCCAGATAGGCGAATGAAAAAGGAACGGCATAGAGGAACAGTAGGAACGCCGAAGACCAATCACCGCCCATGGGCCGGGTTCCGGGCCTTACTCCGTCGATCACGAACAACGTGATGGCACCAGAAAGGATGCGTAGGGTGGAGTAGGAGGCCGCGTCAACCGTACCAGCCCCTAACGCCATGCGGCAGAGCAATGAGTTCGCTGCGAACATGAGCAACGCTGAAAGGGTAAGTGCGATGGTCCGCCCTTGAGCTTGCATGTGTGAAAGGTATCTGCCTGTGACTTTGCAGCTACCCTCTCGGATCAGCATGCCCCCATCAGGACAGAGATCCTGAGCAGGCTCAGTCGTCCAAGCCGTTGCCCTCCAGGATCCGTTCGACGTTCTTCTCGATCCGCGCCTCCCGTGTCTTGGCCTGCTTGGCCGAGGAGAAGTGGAGGAGGTACCCGCGTTGCCGTCCCGGTGTCAAGGCATTGAACGCCTTTTTCAACGCAGGCATCGCGTTCAATCTCGCAGCAAACTCCTCGGACATCTCGAACTCCGCAGTCTTCTTCATCGGCATTTTCAGCCCCGCCTTTTCCACTCGGATGGCTTCGTGTATGGTGTTCTTCACAACACGTTCCAGCTTCTCGATCTCCTTCAGGTCAGTGAACCGGATCTGCCGCGCCGACTGCACGTTCTCCGTCTGCTGGACCAGGATCTTGTGTTCATCCTTGATGAGGGCGCCCTTGTGAAAGAGCAGCGCGCAGTAGTCCTTGAACACGTGAATGAGGAAGACGTTGGTTCCCTTAAGCGTGTAGCAAGGGCAACCCCATTTCAACTCCTCGATCAGTCCGCTGTCGAGTGCGATCGCCCGCAACTTCTTGATCTCCTTCTCCCAGCGTTCGCTCTTGGAAAAGTACCAGTCGACCTTGGGGTTAGTGCCTTTCATTATATGATGGTCCTGTGTCAGTGGTTCAACCAGCCGGGTAGAGCGGCGGCCTGCTTCACCCAGCTGATCAATTGCTTTTCGTCGACCTCGTCATGCTCACGGATGTCCAGGTAACGTGCGTTCTTGTCCTTGCTGGGTCCGGGTGGCACGGGCTTCAACGACTGCCCGTAGAAGAAGGTGAGCCGCACGAAGTGTGTGAAGACGTGTGTTGCAAGGAACCATCCCTGGCCCTCGACACCATAGAACGGCGAGTTCCACTTCACGGCCTTCTGCAACTTCGGGATATGGCGTTCCAAAAGAGCATCGAGGCGTTCGCCAACGCCGCGTTTCCAGTCCGGCATTGCAGCGATGTACAGCTGCACGGGCGCGTCGCCATCGCCCTTTGTGATCTGCGGGTTGCCGCCAGAGAGAAGCTTCACTGGCTTGGCCTTTACGCGGGTTGGGGCGCGCTTGCTGACTTTGGTGACGGTGGTCGTCTCCGTTGTCTTCCGGGGCTTTGTGGTGCTCGTAGGCATTGACGTGTCGTTGGGAATACCAAAGATGCGAACGGTCATGACATCAATGCTGCGTCCCTATCCGAACAGGATGTGATGCGGAGTTCATGAAAACTAGACTCCGACTATCATGCGATGAAGCTCGTTGCGTCTCTTGAGGGGGGCCAATGGTGCTATTGCCCCGGCGGTGCCTGCCGTGTAAGGATCAACCACTTCGGCGCAACGTTGCGCCATGCCAGGTCCATCGCATAACGGAAGAGCCTTTCACCGACGTGATCCATGGACACGGCCGTCCATCCATGCTTGTCCAACTTGCTGTCAATGGGCGCGAAGGCATCCGGATGCGCTTCGCCGAATGCCGCCTGTTGATGCAGTGTCAGTTTCAGCACCGCACGGTTCTCGTGCGGCCATACGGTGAGGTACGTTTTCTTCTTAACGCTGTAGCTGGGCCGCCCGAAATGTTCTTTCACCGCGGTGCCGGGCATGTCCAAGGCCATTGCATGTGCGGTAAGGCTGTCCATGCCTGCAAGGTAGGATCGGCGGTTGGTCAAAGAAGAACCTCGACCCATGAGAATTATGGGGCAGGCGGCGTCACCGCAGGCCGCTGCGATGAAAGTCCTGTAGCATTTGAACGGAGGCATCCCCTGTTCGCGCACGAGCTCGATCGATCTGATCACTGTTCGTTTTTTGGCGTTCGGGAAGCCCTGCTGTGCCGATGAGGGATCGGAGGTAGGTGATCGCTGTATCGGCCGTTTCGGTGTAGTTGCGGTCTCGCACGTCCGTGTGCTCGGTGAGCGGGATCAGGTCGGGTTCGCAAGTGCAGGGTTGCGTTGCGGTGGGCTGCTGCGCAAGGGCAGTGGAACATGAAATAGCGGCCAACAGAACGCAAAGGGTCGCGCGCATCATGGGTGGCTCGGCAAGTAAAGTCGGCGACAGGAACCATGCCGTGTAGCACGGACATCTTGGCTATTGGAAAAGCGATCGGTTCGGTCGGTGACCCCCGATATTCGGATCATGTCCGGTTATCTGTCCCAACTTGGAACCATCCGATGGCAGGGATACAATTACGCCAGCGTCGGTGAGTATAACTTGACCAATTGCACCGAAGACCGGCGCCATTGGTTCGGACACATCGCGGATGGCGTGATGATGCCGATCGCCATGGGCGATCTGGCACAACGTTGTTGGGATGCGATTCCCCAACACATGCCGCATGTGGACGTCGAGGAATTCGTGGTGGTTCCGAACCATTGGCATCAAATCGTCATCATGCGCGAACGGTTCGTGGGACCGTGGGGGCCGATCGTCATCGGCCCGATGCCGGCCGAGAAACAAGACCTTTACCCGCATGAGCACCCTTGGCCGTTGGCAACATCCCGCGCTGTTCATCCTGATCCTGTTCTGTGGTCGGGTCAATGCACAGGACGGTAAGCTGCTGGAGCGAAATCCCTACACCATTGCTGATTCATCCATTGCGCAGTGGCGCAACAACATGCCCGATATCGATGGCATCGTGGCCGCGGTTCAGGTGTACCGCATCACCTACTTGTCCGATGGCCTGAAGGTAAAAGGCTACATGGCTGTGCCCAAGGGGACGGGCACATTCCCGTCCGTCATTTACAACCGGGGGGGCAACCGCAAGACAGGACAGCTTGATGATGGAGCGCTGCTGCGCTACATGGCCAACATCGCCAGTTGGGGCTACGTGGTGGTGGGTAGCCAATACCGCGGTAACGACGGTGGGGAAGGAAAGGACGAGTTCGGGGGCGCCGATGTGAACGATGTGTTGAACCTGATGCCCTTGCTCGCGCAAGTGCCGGAAGCTGATACCGCGCGCATCGGCATGTTCGGTGGAAGTCGTGGTGGGATGATGACCTGCCTAGCCCTCACCCACACCACGCGCATCAAGGCGGCGGTGATCCGTGCGGGTGCGGCCGATGCGTTCATCAATGTGAACGCGCGGCCAGACATGGGTACGGGCGTTTTCGCGGAACTGATACCGGAATATGCAACGAACCCTGATTCAGTCCTTTTCACGCGCTCGCCGGCCCGCTGGGCGGACAGGATGTGCAAGACCACTCCCATCTTGCTGGAGCACGGCAGTGCCGACTGGCGCGTTACTCCTGCGGAAGTGTTCGCCATGGCCGAAGCGCTCTATGCTTGCAAGCATCCGTTCCGTATGCTTTTTCTCGAAGGCGCCGATCACGCGCTCACGGAGTACCGCAACGAGGCCGACCATGCGAGCCGTTTATTCCTGGATACGTACGTGCGAGATGGCAAGACATGGCCCAGTTTGATAGCGCATGGGCATTAGACGGGGCAACCGGGCATAACTCTGGGCACTGTGATCGGATGCTGCACCGCTCTAATTCTACGAAGGGAAGTCACTTATTCCTATCCAGGGGAGGCCACGCCAAGGGCTGGATCCTGGAGGTACGGTCGCATCGTTCCTAGAACGATACCGATCATTTCCCAATTCTTACACCCAAGGTGATGGCCGAGAAGATCATGGTCGTGTTGATGTCGACCCGCGCGGCTACATCAAGACCTATCGTTCCCTTTTGGAGCAGAAAGACCTTGTACTCGATGGGGATACCCACGATGATCTTTGAGGCCGAACCGTGGGAGTGATCCTCGAACCCGTCGCCGACGAGCTCTCGGGATACGCCACCAATGCTGAAGTCGTTATAGATGGGGTCCGTCTCTTCAGTGTTGATCCTGCTGAGCGAGATACCTGCACTGATCCCCTGTTTCCATCGCTTGGGCAGCAAGTACCCGAATGCCGCCGAATACGAGGCGATCGAAAAGTGGTGATCGGCCGCGCCGGATGACCACAAGGGAATGCCGTCATAATCGCCGGCACAGCACAGGTGGGATCGATAGTAACCTGCGCTGAAGAACGTTCTCCCTGAACGGTAGTAGACCGTGGCCGCACCGGCCATGCCGTAATTCGATATCCCTGCGTTGAGGTCTCCGAAGAACCCACGGCGCCCTTGCTCCATTGATCCAGTCCGGACCGGATTGGTGCTTTGGGCGTGAACAAGCATTCCTGAAACCAGGAACAGGATGAGTGTAGCATAGGCTCGCATGGGGTGAGGTGGGTTGGTGACCTCAAAACTCGGATCGTCACATGCAGCGACCCAATTGATCCACGCCATGATCGGAGGCGGGGTCGCAAGGACCGAGAACGTGAGCGGGTGGAGGGCAGCGGGCCTATTGGAACCTGTGGATACATCAACCCCATGGAATGGCGATCAGTGATAATTGCTGATGATCAGTTCAACGATCGGGATTTTCCCGTGATCTCTTTTCCACCAGCTACGTTAAGAAGCTGCGCCAGCGCTCCCTGACATTCGCGCTAATGAGGGGGACGCGCACTTCAGCAGCGTAGCTTCACAGTCCTGTCATCGAAAAAACGAACCCCATGAAACCTGCTAAGAACACGATCTGCTTGTGGTACGATGGCGACGCCGAGGAGGCGGCGCGCTTTTATGCCAGCACATTCCCGGACTCCACCGTGGACGCCGTACACCTCGCGCCGGGCGACTACCCCGATGGCAAGCAAGGCGATGTGATCACGATCAACTTCACCGTGATGGGCATACCCTGCATGGGGCTCAACGGTGGGCCCACCTTCACGCACAACGAGGCCTTCTCCTTCCAGGTGGCCACCGTGGACCAGGCCGAGACCGATCGCTACTGGAACGCCATCGTGGGCAACGGCGGTGGGGAGAGCCAGTGCGGCTGGTGCCGGGACAAGTGGGGTATCTCCTGGCAGATCACACCCACCGCGCTCACCGAAGCCGTGACCGATACCGACACCGCCGCCGCCAAGCGGGCCTTCGAGGCCATGATGGAGATGCGGAAGATCGACATTGCCGCCATCGAGAAAGCGCGGCGGGGGTAGATCCGCGACAATCCCCGCAATTGGAAAGGGGATCGGTTCATCAGGTGATCCGGGACAGACATGGGGCCCTAGAGGACGGGAGCCCCTGCCAGATCCTGGGCCTCTCATTCCTCCACGTAGTACCACACGCTGCGGCAGATCAGTCCACACGGTTCCTCATGCACCAGGATCAGCACGCGCCGTCCGTCCGCGGTTCGATAGCCAAGGGGCAGTGAATTGGATAGAGGAAACGCTTCGGTCTCTATCGTCCTTTTCACACGACCGTCACCACGGGTAACGAACCACCGGCCACCGTGTTGGTTCTCGCTCCACACCAAACGGTACTTGATGTCCACGGTTTCCTTGTCCCTGGTGAGGCCAAGCGGTTCCAGCCCCTTGCGGAATTGAACGAAGTCCGCGCTGTTCTTTGCGCTTTCGAACTTGGCCGGACCGAAGTACATGTGGTCGTTCAAGAAGGTGGAGAGGGTATCCTGGGCCGGGGCAAGAAGCGGAAACAGGCCGGCTAGAAGCAAGGCGAGGAAGAGGGTTCGTATGCGGAACGTCACGGCGCGGTCGTTCATTTTTCCACCCGCTCGAAGAACCAGTACCGGTAGCGCACGAGTCCCGTTGGCGGCTCCCAGTGTACCACGGCGTAGCGGCCGCCATAGAAGCGTGGGCAGCAGACCCTCTGTTGGAACCGCTTCTCCGGCGGGTCTCTCAGAAAGGCCTTCAGGTCGGTGCCAGCTCCGCGTTCCAGCGAGGTGCCCCCTTCGCAGGTCACGGCCCACACCAAGCGGTATTCGTGCGGGTCGGGCACGGGACCGCTGTCCGGAACGGCCTGTGCTATGGCTTCGCCGAATCGGGCGAAGTCTGAGCTGTCGACTGGGTTGAGGCGCTCAATGAATTGGAACCGATCGATCAAGTGGGCCGGATCGCTGGAATGCCACTGCGACCGAGCGGGAAGGGCCAGGTACAGTAGGAGGAGGGGGAGGAGGGTGCGCATGGCGGAACCCGTACACGGCACGATGGATAGGGTTCAGGTGGCGCATGGCACGGATCCCGATATTCGGGGTGCTATGACCGACCTGCCGAAACGCCACACCATCCGATGGCAGGGATACGATTACGCCCCACAGGGCG
>JBKJPT010000026.1:0-4323 GCA_046595075.1 Flavobacteriales bacterium | reverse complement strand
GTTCCAACATCACTGTGCTACCCACGGGTACGCCGTTCGCGTGACCATTGAGGATGGCTTTCGACGCGACTTCCGCCGCGGCGCTTTTCGTAATGGTCGCCTTGTCCAGCGTGAACTTGATGGCGTCCGTAGCGGCTTTGGTGCGCAGGTAATACATGCCCGTCTTCAGGCCGGCCTTCCAGCTGTAGAAGTGCATGCTGGTGAGCTTCGCGAAGTTCACGTTCTCCATGAAGATGTTGAGGCTCTGGCTCTGGCAGATGTAGGCGCCACGGTCCGCGGCCATGTCGATGATCACCTTCTGGCTGATCTCCCACGCGGTCTTGTACAGGTCTTTCAGGTTCTGCGGGATCTCCGGGATGTGCTGTACGCTGCCGTTGCTGGCGATGATCTTGTTCTTCAGTTCCTCGCTCCAGAGGCCCAGCTTCACCAGGTCGCGCAGCAGGTACTTGTTCACCACGATGAACTCGCCGCTCAGTACACGGCGCGTGTAGAGGTTGCTGGTGTAGGGCTCGAAGCACTCGTTGTTGCCGAGGATCTGTGCGGTGCTCGCGGTGGGCATGGGTGCGAGCAACAAGCTGTTGCGCACGCCATGTTGTTTCACTTCGTCGCGCAGCACGTCCCACTCCCAACGGTCGCTGGGCTTCACCTTCCACATGTCGGGCTGCAGGATGCCCTTGCTCACGGGGCTGCCTTCGTAGGTCTCGTAGGTGCCGTGCTCTTTCGCGAGGTCCTTGCTGGCGGTGAGTGCCGCGTAGTAGATGGTCTCGAAGATCTCGCGGTTCAGCACCTTGGCCTCCACGCTGTCGAACGGATAGCGCATGAGGATGAAGGCATCCGCAAGGCCTTGCACGCCGATGCCGATGGGGCGGTGACGCATGTTGCTACGACGCGCCTCGGGGATCGGGTAGTAGTTCTCGTCGATGACGCGGTTGAGGTTCTTGGTCAACTGCAAGGTCACTTCGAAGAGCTTGTCGTGATCGAACTTGCCCTTCTCCACGAACTTGGGCAGTGCAATGGAGCCGAGGTTGCACACGGCCACTTCATCGGCGCTGGTGTACTCGATGATCTCCGTGCAGAGGTTGGAACTCTTGATGGTCCCGAGGTTCTGCTGGTTGCTCTTGCTGTTGGCGGCGTCCTTGAAGAGGATGTAAGGTGTGCCGGTCTCGATCTGGCTTTCCAGGATCTTGAACCAGAGGTCCTGCGCCTTGATGGTGCTGCGGCCTTTGCCCGCTTGCTCGTAGCTCTCGTACAGCGCTTCGAACTTATCGCCGAAGGTGTCGCAGAGGCCGGGGCACTCGTTGGGGCACATCAGTGTCCAATCGCCACCCTGCTCCACGCGCTTCATGAAGAGGTCGGGGATCCACATGGCGAAGAAGAGATCGCGCGCGCGCATTTCTTCCTTGCCGTGGTTCTTCTTCAGTTCCAGGAAGTCGAACACATCAGCGTGCCAGGGCTCCAGGTAGATGGCGAAACTGCCTTTGCGCTTGCCACCGCCTTGGTCCACATAACGCGCGGTGTCGTTGAAGACGCGCAGCATGGGCACAATGCCGTTGCTGGTGCCGTTGGTGCCTTTGATGTAGCTGCCCTTCGCGCGCAAGTTGTGTACGCTCAGGCCAATGCCACCGGCGCTCTGGCTGATCTGCGCGCACTGCTTCAGCGTATCGTAGATGCCGCTGATGCTGTCGTCCTTCAACTGCAGAAGGAAGCAGCTGCTCATCTGCGGCTTGGGCGAGCCCGCGTTGAAGAGCGTGGGCGTAGCGTGGGTGTACCAGCCTTCGCTCAGGTCGTTGTAGGTGCGGATGGCACTATCGAGATCGGTCTTGTGGATGCCGATGGCCACACGCATGAGCATGTGCTGCGGACGTTCCACTACTTGCCCGTGCAGGCGCAAGAGGTAGCTGCGCTCCAGCGTCTTGAAACCGAAGTAGTCGTAGTTGAAGTCGCGGTCGTAAATGATGGCGCTGTCGAGCACCTCTGCATTCTCCGCAATGATGCCGTGTACATCGTCGGCCAGTAGCGCGGCCTTGGCACCCGTCTTCGGGTCCATATAGGTGTAGAGGTCCTTCATGGTCTCGCTGAAGGACTTTTTGGTGTTCTTGTGCAGGTTGCTCACCGCGATGCGGCTGGCGAGCTGCGCATAGTCCGGGTGCTTCACCGTCATGGTGGCAGCAACTTCCGCAGTAAGGTTGTCGAGTTCGGTGGTGGTCACACCATCGAAGATGCCGTCGATCACTTTCAGCGTGACCTGTGTGGCATCCACCATGGGATCCAGTTCATAACAGAGCTTCTTAACACGGGCAGTGATCTTGTCGAATTTCACTGCCTCCCGGCGGCCGTCGCGCTTTACTACATACATGCTTCTTTTCTGGTGTTTCCCTTCGCCGTTGGCTCCCGCCGTGGGTGAAGGTTTGGTTGGTTGCTCGCGATAGAAGAGGAATGCGTTACGCGTTGACGGGTTACGTGTTGGCGTGTTGTGCTTTGTCTCTTCTCGCGGTTCTAAATTCTGTTTCTCCTTCTCGCTCTCGAAGTGGTCCTTCTTCTCTTCGTCAACTGTTCAATGTGGGATCCCACGAAATGCGTTACGGGTTGATGGGGTAAGGGCTTCGTGTTCGTTCTCAGTGGTATTCAACCCGCAACGCGTAACCCGTCAACCCCTAACGCGTGCTGGCCCGTGCGCGGCTAGAAATCCGCGTCCAGCGTGAATTTCTTGGTCTGTTCGTTGTCCTTGTTCAGTACCCCGGCCTTCTGGTACTCGCCCACGCGCTTCTCGAAGAAGTTGGTCTTGCCTTGCAGGCTGATCATCTCCATGAAGTCGAAGGGGTTCATGGCGTGGTAGATCTTATCGTTGCCCAGTTCCACCAGGAGGCGGTCGGCCACGAACTCGATGTACTGCTGCATCAGCTTGGCGTTCATGCCGATCAGGTTCACAGGCAACGCGTCGGTGACGAATTCCTTCTCGATCTCCACCGCATCGCGGATGATCGTCTCCACGGTCTTCTTGGAGAGCCTGTTCATCAAGTGCTTGGTATAGAGCAGGCAGGCGAAGTCGCAGTGCAGGCCCTCGTCGCGGCTGATCAGTTCATTGCTGAAGCTGAGGCCGGGCATGAGGCCACGCTTCTTCAGCCAGAAGATGGAACAGAAGCTGCCGCTGAAGAAGATGCCTTCAACAGCTGCGAAGGCGATGAGGCGTTCGGCGAAGCTGCCCTTGCTGATCCACTTCATGGCCCAGTCCGCTTTGCGCTTCACGCAGGGAACGGTGTCGATGGCGTGCAGGAGCTTGTCCTTCTCCATCGGATCCTTGATCAGCGTGTCGATGAGCAGGCTATAGGTCTCACTGTGGATGTTCTCCATCATGATCTGGAACCCATAGAAGAAGCGCGCCTCGGGGTATTGCACTTCGTGGAGGAAGTTCTCCGCGAGGTTCTCGTTCACGATGCCATCGCTGGCAGCGAAGAAGGCGAGCACGTGCTTGATGAAGTAGCGCTCATCGTCGTTGAGCTTGTCGGCCCAGTCCACAAGGTCGGCGTGCAGGTCGATCTCCTCGGCGGTCCAGAAGCTGGCCTCGTGGCGTTTGTAGAACTGCCAGATGTCATGGTGCTGGATCGGGAAGATCACGAAGCGGTCCTTGTTCTCCTTGAGCAACGGTTCATTGGCGGCAGCGACATCGGCGGGTAGAATGTCGTCCATGCTCATTTGCTTCTCGTTGCTCATCGTGTTCGGTGGATCTTTAGGGGACGACTATTCCAGAGGGGGAAGGCCCCCATTTTTGAACTTTTTCGGGCTTGTTCTTGGTTCCGCAGGCGGCGTGGTGAGCGGCGTCGTCGGATGACAAAAATGGATCAGTGAGCGGGTAACGACAAGCGACGAACGTCACCTTCTGTTCGGAGTTTTCAACACGGCCAAGTTCCTCAGCACTGACGCCACGTTGATCGCGCGAGGACATGTGCAAGGCAATTCTGTTCACGATCCGTTAACAACGCGCAAAGCGCGCGGTGCGCGGGGGAATGAAGGAGCGCGCAGAGCGGAAGATCAAGCGCGACGGGAAGTTCTGATCGATCGCGTCCTACGATCGCACGGTTAGAGGGAGGAATGCGAATACGGTGGCACGCAGAGTCGCGGAGAGCACGACGAAAAGAATTCGATCGATCTCGCTCCGGCACTCGACGTGATCATTCACGCCCTCCGTTTCGCCTAAAGATCCCTACCTCTTCCGCTTCGGCTCTTTGAGCCACTCCGTGTGGATCACCTCCAGCTCATCGTACCACTCCTTGCCGTACGCACGCGTGAGCGCATCCTTCAAGAAACGGTACACGGGCACATCGA
>JBKJPT010000111.1:0-18032 GCA_046595075.1 Flavobacteriales bacterium | reverse complement strand
GGGTCCAGGCGAAGATCGACGCGATCGGGTTGGTGGAAGTCGGCTTGCCCTGCTCGTGCTGACGGAAATGGCGCGTCACGGTGCCGTGCGCGGCTTCCGCTTCCATAGTCTTTCCATCTGGGGTGATGAGCACGCTGGTCATGAGTCCGAGCGAGCCGAATCCTTGCGCCACGGTATCGCTCTGCACATCGCCGTCGTAGTTCTTGCAGGCCCACACGTAGCCGCCGCTCCACTTCATGGCGCTGGCCACCATGTCGTCGATCAAACGGTGCTCGTACGCGATGCCTGCTTCTTGAAAGGCGGCTTTGAAGTGCTTCTGATAGGTCTCCTCGAAGATGTCCTTGAAGCGACCATCGTATTTCTTCAGGATGGTGTTCTTGGTGCTCAGGTAGAGCGGCCACTTCTTCGCCAACGCCAGGTTGAAGCAGCTATGCGCAAAGCCCTCGATACTTTCGTCGGTGTTGTACATGCTCATCGCCACGCCGTTGCCTTCGAACTGGTAAACGTCCCAGCTGGTCGGTGTGCTGCCATCATCGGGCGTATAGGTCATGGTGAGCTTGCCCTTGCCTTTGATCACTGCGTCGGTGGCGCGGTACTGATCGCCGAACGCATGACGACCGATGACGATGGGCTGCGTCCAACCGGGCACAAGTCGCGGGATGTTGCTGATCACGATCGGTTCGCGGAACACGGTTCCGTTGAGGATGTTGCGGATCGTCCCATTCGGGCTCTTCCACATCTGCTTCAATCCGAACTCCTTCACGCGGTCCTCATCCGGTGTAATGGTCGCGCACTTGATACCCACGCTGTGCTTCAGGATCGATTTTGCACTTTCCACCGTGATCTTGTCGTCGGTCTTGTCGCGGCTTTCGATCCCCAGATCGTAGTACTCGATGGGCACATCCACATACGGAAGGATGAGTTGGTCCTTGATCCACTTCCAGATGATGCGGGTCATCTCATCGCCATCGAGCTCCACTACAGGGTTGGCCACCTTGATCTTCGACATGTGTACTTGTTGGTTGTGGCGCGAAAGTACCCTCCAACTTTTACGCGTAGGGTCTTTCACCGCTAAGACGCCAAGAACGCCAAGGACCCGCTCCTTCGGAGCTGCCACGTCCATTAGTTGATGTCTTGAACTCCTTGGCGCAACCTTGGCGTTCTTGGCGCCATGGCGGTGGGAAATTGGGCTTACCCCAAGTCCAGATCCAACTCCTCCCGCAACTTCAACAGCGCAGGGTTCTTCTCGGCCATCAGGTTGAAGCGGTCCTGCTTGGTGTAGCGCGGTTTGGTCACGGCTTCTTCTTTGATCACTTCCAGTTGCAGGGCTGGGTCTCCGAGTTCGCGACGCAGGTGACCGAGCAAGGTCGGTTTCTCCTCGCGCATGTAGTTCTCCTGCACGGTGTTCACGATCGCGAAGCTGATCGCACTAGGGCCAAGCACCACCGGTTCCTTCGCGGAGAGTGTCGCGTGCAAGCTGTTCTTGCCTTCCTGCTTCTTCGCCAACGCGTAGTTGCTCCACACGCGCGCCAACAACGAGGGGTTCACCTCCTTCCTTGCGCTCGCGAGAGCCGGACCATCATCGGTATCGAGCGTTGCTACTTCCGCATGACTTGGCATAGGAGCAGCAGTCGCCTTTATGCTCACCTGCCCGGCGAGTTGCCGACGCTTGGGCACATAACCTTCGGCTGGCGGAGGCTCGGCCACCACTGCTTCTACAGCTGGCGGAGCCGGTTTGGGTGCGGGCGCTGGTGGTGCTACCGCTGGATCAGGACTTTTTTTTTCCAGCGATGGAGCAGCGACTTCCGGCGCAGTTGCGCTCAGCCGACAGAGCTGCATCAACGTCAATTCCACCAACAGACGCGGCTCCTTGCTCTGCTTGTATTGGGCATCGCATTGCGCCAATCGATCGAGGCCGCGAATGAGTAGTTCGCGCGAAGTGTTCTGCGCTTGTTCGCCGTATCGCTTCACAAGGTCCTCGCTCACCTCTAGCAACGACAGCGTACGTGGATCTTGGCTCACAAGTAGATCGCGGAAGTGCCGCGCGAAACCGGTGACGAAGAGATGGCCATCGAAGCCGTTCTGTAGGATGGTGTTGTACTCCACCAATGCGGCGGGCACATCGCCCTTAACAATATTGTCCGCGAGGCTGAAGTAGTGCTCATGGTCAAGCACGTTCAGGTTCTTCACCACGTCCTGGTATGTGAGCTTATTGCCCGCGAAGCTCACGAGCTGATCGAAGATGCTCAGTGCATCGCGCAAGCCGCCATCGGCCTTTTGCGCGATCACATGCAGGGCACGGGGCTCGGCTTCGATCCCCTCCTTCTTCGCAATGCCGGCCAGGTGCTTGGTGATGTCCACCAGTTGGATCCGGCGGAAGTCGAAGACCTGGCAGCGGCTCAGGATGGTGGGCAGGATCTTGTGCTTCTCGGTGGTGGCCAGGATGAAGATCGCGTAGCTCGGTGGTTCTTCCAGCGTCTTCAGGAAAGCATTAAAGGCCGCCTGACTGAGCATGTGTACCTCATCTATGATGTACACCTTCTTGCTGCCCACCTGTGGCGCTATGGAGACTTGCAGGATCAGGTTCCGGATGTCGTCCACGCTGTTGTTGCTGGCGGCATCCAGTTCGAAGATGCTCAGGCTATGGCCCTCCTCGAAGGTCTTGCAGGGAGCACATTGGCTGCAAGCCACCAGATCCTCGCCGAGGTTCTCGCAGTTGATGGTACGGGCAAGGATCCGGGCGCAGGTGGTCTTGCCCACACCCCTAGGGCCAGTGAACAGGAAAGCCGAGGCGAGGTGCTTGCTGCGGATGGCGTTCTTGAGCGTCTCGGTCACCGCCTCCTGGCCCACCACGGTATCGAAGGTGGCAGGGCGGTACTTGCGGGCGCTAACGACGAAATTCTCCATGAAGGGGCCGAAGATAGAAGGGGGTCTGGGCCGGAATATTGGGGGATATCAACACCTGTGGAGAGGGGCCTTGGGCTCATGTGTTGGAGGTCCCTATGGCCCGAAGGCCCTCAGCCAGTGCGCGTATAGGTATTTCCCCTAGTTTCGCGCCCCCAATTCAACCGAACAGTCCAATGACCAACCGGTACGAAACCGTCTTCATTCTAACTCCCGTTTTGTCCGATGACCAGACAAAGGAGACGGTTAAGAAGTTCAAAGACCTGATCAAAGCAGGCAATGGCAAGGTCCGCCATGAAGAGAGCTGGGGGATGCGCAAACTCGCGTATCCCATCCAGAAGAAGTCCTCGGGCTTCTACCACCTGATCGAGTTCGAAAGCGAAGCCGCCTTCGTTGCCAAGCTCGAGACCGAATACCGCCGTGATGAACGCATTATCCGCTTTCTCACCGTGGCAATGGACAAGCACCATTCGGCTTTTGCCGAACGGCGCCGCAACAAGGCGAAGAAAGAGAACGCTGAACCCGCAAACGCTTAAGCCATGGCCGCAGAGAACAACAGCGAGATCAGGTATCTCACGCCGATCGCCATCGAGACCAAGAAGGACAAGTACTGTCGCTTCAAAAAGATGGGGATCACTTACATCGACTATAAGGACTCCGACTTTCTGCTGCGCTTCGTGAACGAACAGGGCAAGATCCTGCCCCGTCGCCTCACCGGCACCAGCCTCAAGTACCAGCGGAAGGTGGGTCAGGCCGTGAAGCGTTGCCGCCACCTGGCGCTGATGCCTTATGTGGCCGATATGATGAAGTAACCCTCCACAACAGAACGACCATGGAAGTCATCCTGAAACAAGACGTGGAGCACTTGGGCTACGCCGACGACGTAGTGAAGGTGCGCGAGGGCTACGCCCGCAATTTCCTGCTGCCACGCGGCCTGGCCACCTTGGCCACGGACAGCGCGCGCAAGCAGCTCACCGAAACACTGAAGCAACGGGCCCACAAACTCACCAAGATCAAGGACGAGGCCGAGAAGATGGCCGGCGGCCTTGGCGACAAGACCTTGCGCATTGGCGCCAAGGTGGGCGAGAATGGCCGGATCTTCGGTAGCGTGAACACCATCATGATCGCCGACGCCCTCAAGGCCATCGGCTTCGAGGTGGACCGCAAGAGCATCAAACTGAAAGGGGAGGCGATCAAGAGCATCGGCAAGTACGAGGCTGAGGTCACTTTCCACCGCGATGTGGTGCGCACGATCCCGTTCGAAGTGGTGGAGGAGTGATCCTTCGCTCGAAATGAAATAGGAGAGGGGCCGCAAGGCCCCTCTTTCTTTGTGCCTCCCGCCCATGTCGGGACGAAGACGTATGCAGATCACCCGATTCGAACTGTTCCCGCTCCGCATTCCACTGAAGGCGCCTTTCATCACATCGTTGGGTGCGTTGAATGCCGTGGAAGGTGTGGTGCTTCGCGCAACCACGAACGAAGGACTCATTGGCTGGGGCGAATGCAACCCCTTCTGGTCCATCAATGGCGAAACGCAGGAGACCTGTGTGGCCGTGGGCAAGCATCTTGCGAAGGCGCTGATCGGCCATGATGCTGCTGACATCGAAGGCGCACACCGGGTGATGGACCGCCTGATCTTCGGCAACAGCAGCATCAAGAGCGCTTTCGATATTGCCTTGCATGATCTGGTAGCACAGGAAGCTGGCCTTCCGCTGTTCAAGTTCCTTGGTGGAACTGAAGACCGCCCACTGATAACGGACTACACGATCAGCGTCGCTTCGCCGGAGAAAATGGCAGCCGATGCCATCGAGATCGTGCGCAACGGCTTCACTGTGATCAAGGTGAAGCTCGGTAGCGGAGCAGATGAGGATATCGCGCGCATCCGTGCGATCCGCGATGCGATAGGCAACAGCATTCCGTTGCGGATAGATGCAAACCAAGGCTGGGATCCTTCAACAGCGATCACGGTGTTGAACACGCTCGCATCTTTCAACATCCAGCACTGCGAGGAACCCATCCCGCGCTGGCAGTTCATGGAGATGAAGGATGTGAAGGATGCTTCGTCCATACCCATCATGGCGGACGAGAGCTGCTGCGATCATCACGACGCGGAACGACTGATCGGCCTTGGCGCGTGCCAACGAGTCAACATCAAGTTGGGCAAGAGCGGCGGCCTCTTCAAGGCGCGCAAGATCATCGCGCTCGCCGAAGCGGATGGGATGGAGGTGCAGATCGGTGGTTTCCTGGAATCGCGCCTCGCATGGACGGCTGCTGCACATCTCGCGCTGACCAGCCCTGCGGTGAAGTACTGCGATATGGACACTCCGCTCATGTTCACCAGTGATCCGGTGCTCGGAGGCATCGCGTACGGTGCGGGCGGAACGATCACAGTGCCTAATGGCATTGGAATCGGCGCCTCGATCGATCCTGCGTTCTTGGTCGCGGCATCGAGGTGACCTGATCGGTTCACATCAGGATCTGGTTCTGAGGCTTCAACGGAGGCGGAATAGCCTTCTCGCCGAGCATCTCGCGCAGGTCGATCTCGATGGAGCGCGTGATGGCCGTGATGGGCACATCGTTGGCCCCTCCTTCGAAGGGGTTCTCCGTGCTCTCGCCGATCTTCTCCATCATGTTGAACACCCAAGCTACCAGCGCGCTGAAAGGGATGGTGAGCCAGATGAAGCCATCGCCCATTTTGGCGAACTCGCCCAACATGCCGAAGGGCACGAGCGTGATGAAAAGTTTTGTGAACATCAGGTTCAGCGTGGCGAACTGCCGCGGGTAGGGGAAGTTCTTGATACGTTCGCACTTGCCCTGCTGTGCATAGAGGTCGACCAACAGTTTCTCCAGTTCCATGTGGCGGAAGTCCTCGATCAGACCTTGGTCGAGCAATTCGCGCAAGTCCTTCGACTGCAAGGCGATGATCTGCGCAGCGGCGTTGGCTTTCCCCAGCACGTTCGTTCGTTCTTCCGCAGTGATCAAGCCAGTGAGCACGTCCTCCACCTTGTTCTCCATCTCATCCACCAAATACCATTTTCGGTATTCGCGGTTGTACACCTTGATCATGTGCTCCCATGCCTTGGGTTGGCGCAGTTGGAAACGGAGAGCGTGCATCCATGCGATGTGCCGATGGATCAACCGCGTGTGCACCTTCTTCAATTCCTCTTCGCTGAACGCACCTTTCGCATGCTTCGCGGAAACGAAGTCCACCACCATGATGCCCCACGCACGGCTACTGTTCACGATGGCCCCGTAGATCTGGCGCGCTTCCCATAAGCGATCGTAAGAAGCGTTGTTCTTGAAACCCGTGACGAAGGCGACCGCCGTGCCCACGAGCGCGATCGGCACCCACGGAATGGTGAGCCACGTCCAACCCACCACCTCGTACAGCACCGTTGGAACTATGGCGAGGAATAGGAACCAGTATATGTCGCGGCGGGTCCACCAGAGGACTTCGCGAAGGGTGAAGCGGCGGCCTGCGTGCATCGTTGATGTGAGCAGCCGGATCCGTTGATCTGTTCGCGGTGCGCGTTCCAAATATGGCCACTCCATCGTTATCGCCCCTTCCAATGGAAACCAATACAGGTGCACTCCACGGCCCCGGTTACTTTTGCGGTCCAATACCACCAGCCCTAGGAATGAGCCAGATCTTCGACCTCGAAATGATCAAAGCGGTCTATAGCCGCTACCCTTCCCGCGTTGCCGCTGCGCGCAAAGCCGTTGGCAAGCCGCTCTCCCTCACCGAAAAGATCCTCTACGCACACCTGTGGGACGGCGATGCAAAGAGCCCCTTCGGACGCGGCAAGGACTACGTCGATTTCACTCCGGACCGTGTGGCCATGCAGGATGCCACCGCGCAGATGGCGCTACTACAGTTCAGCACCACGGGACGCAAGACAGTGGCCGTGCCTAGCACCGTGCATTGCGACCACCTTATCCAAGCGCGTGTGGGCGCGAAGCAGGATCTTCAGGACGCGCTGCTAAAGAGCAACGAGGTCTTCAACTTCCTGGAGAGCATCAGCAACAAATACGGGATCGGTTTCTGGAAGCCGGGCGCGGGTATCATCCACCAAGTGGTGCTTGAACAGTATGCCTTTCCCGGTGGAATGATGATCGGTACCGACAGCCACACGGTGAACGCCGGTGGTCTGGGCATGATCGCCATTGGTGTGGGCGGTGCCGATGCCTGCGATGTGATGAGCGGTCTCGCTTGGGAGCTGAAATGGCCGAAGCTCATCGGCGTGAAGTTGACTGGCAAGCTCAGCGGTTGGGCTTCGCCGAAGGATGTGATCCTCAAAGTGGCCGGCATTCTCACCGTGAAGGGCGGTACCGGTGCCATCGTCGAGTATTTCGGTCCGGGTGCGGAGAGCATGAGCTGCACCGGCAAGGGCACCATCGCGAACATGGGGGCGGAGATCGGTGCGACCACGAGCACCTTTCCTTACGACGATTCAATGAGCCGCTACCTCAAAGGCACTGGTCGTGCGGATGTGGCTGCATTGGCCGACGGCATTAGGGAACACCTGCAAGGCGATCCCGAGGTGTATGCCGCTCCGGCCATGTATTTCGACCAAGTTATCGAGATCGACCTGAACACCTTGGAGCCACATGTGAACGGTCCGTTCACACCGGATCTCGCCTGGCCCATCAGCAAGTTCGCCGCCGCGGTGAGGGAGAACGGCTGGCCCGCGAAACTGGAAGTGGGTTTGATCGGCTCATGCACCAACAGCAGCTACGAGGATCTCACGCGCAGCGCATCGCTCGCCCAACAGGCCATCGACAAGAACCTGAAGGCCAAGAGCGAGTTCACGATCACGCCGGGTAGCGAAGTGGTGCGCTTCACCGCCGAACGGGACGGCTTGCTGAAGACCTTCGACGCAATGGGCGGCGTGGTGCTCGCCAATGCCTGCGGCCCTTGCATTGGGCAGTGGGCGCGCCACACGGATGATCCCAACCGCAAGAACTCGATCATTACTTCCTTCAACCGCAACTTCGCGAAGCGCAACGATGGCAACGCGAACACGCACGCCTTCGTGGCTTCGCCGGAGATCGTGACGGCACTGGCCATCGCCGGTGATCTCACCTTCAACCCGCTCACCGATTCATTGGTGAACGAGGATGGTGTGAGCGTGAAACTCGACGAACCCAAAGGCATCGAGCTTCCGCCGCGCGGCTTCGACGTGGGCGATGCTGGTTACAAAGCACCTGCTGCGGACGGCAGCGCCGTGAACGTTGTGGTGAAGCCCGAAAGCGAGCGGCTGCAATTGCTCGCACCCTTCCCCGCATGGAACGGTAAGAACATCAGCGATGCTTTGCTGCTGATCAAGGCGAAGGGCAAGTGCACGACGGACCACATCAGCATGGCCGGTCCTTGGCTCCGGTACCGCGGCCACTTGGACAACATCAGCAACAACACCCTGATCGGTGCCACCAACGCATTCAATGGCGAAGCGGACAAGGTGAAGAACCAATTGACCGGTGAATATGGAGCCGTGCCAGCCACGCAGCGCACCTACAAGGCCGCCGGTATTCCTAGCCTCATCGTGGGTGATCAGAACTACGGCGAAGGATCATCCCGCGAACACGCGGCCATGCAACCCCGCCACCTCGGTGTTGCGGCGGTGCTTGTGAAGAGCTTCGCCCGTATCCACGAAACCAACCTCAAGAAGCAGGGCATGCTCGCCCTCACTTTCGCCAACGAGCCCGACTATGACATGATCCAGGAGGACGACCGCATCGACTTCGAGGACCTCACCGCATTCGCACCGGGCAAGCCGCTCACATTGGTGTTCAAGCACAAGGCGGGCGGAAGCGACACCATCGTGTGCAATCACACCTACAACGCCCAACAGATCGAGTGGTTCAAGGCGGGTGGGGCGCTGAACATCATTCGGGCGCAACAGAAGTTGTGAACGAAGAGGTGGTGGTTAAATGTGCAGTCGAAGGCCCACTGGAAGGTGGGGTTGTACCGCGCCAGTGCTACGTTCGCCCCCGCAAAACCAACCAAACACATCCATGAAGAAGCATCTGTTGACCGCATGTACCGTACTGCTCTCCGTAGCAGCCATGGCGCAAAAACCCACGGAGGGCAACGCCTCCTCCTTGGAAGTACAACTCAATCTCACCGGTACCGCGAGCACGATCACCGCTCCTGGCCTTAAGTATCGTTACTTCCTCTCGCCCAAGATCGCCCTTCGCTTTGGCCTCGATCTCGGTAGCAGCAATGATGAGAACAATTTCACCGAGAACCCTGATGGCACCGGCGCTACCGGTACTCAGACCTTGAAATCATCGGGTTGGATGGTGAGCCCTGGTTTCGAGTACCACTGCCCTGGTACCGAAAAACTCTCCCCATATGTGGGCTTGGTCATCGGCATTGGCGGCGGTAAGGACACCGAGGAATGGAGCAATTTCAATGGTACGGGTTACGCAGCGGGTACCACCGCAACCATCGAGGCGCCCTATAGCCAGTTCGGTGTGGGCCTTGTGGCCGGTACCGATTTCTACTTCGCGCAGGACTTCTTCGTAGGTGCCGAGTTCGGCCTTACGATGAACAACATCACTTACAAGGAAGGTGAGACCCGTTACGCTGACAGCAACGGTTCCTCGGTGACCAAGACACCCGAGTCGAAGTCCTCGTCCATGGGCATTGGCGAAACCGCTGCTCTCCGTTTGGGCTGGCGCTTCTGATCTCTGCTGGTACAATACGCTACGGTCAAGGGCGCTGCGAATGCAGCGCCCTTGGTATTTCGTAGGTGAACTGGCGTTGCGCCCCTATTTGGAAGTGATCCCGTTCGGCCTAGTTTTGTCACCACCTCAACAAGCCCAAACCAACCAAACACATGAAGAAGATCGTAATTACTTTGTCCGCATTGGTGCTTGGCTTTACGGCCATGGCCCAGTTGAACATCGGCGCGAAGGCCGGCCTTAATTACACCATCGTAAACACGATGATCGATCCGGAGCCCGACGAGTCTCCTGAGAGCGCCAGCGGCATCGGCTTTCACCTTGGTGGGTATTTGCAGTACAATTTCTCGGATATGCTCGGCATCCGACCGGAATTGCTCTATTCAGCAAGGGGATTCCAAGAGGACCAGTCGAGCACCACCTCGTACGACGTTTTTGGGACCACCTATACCACTGAGACCACCAGCGACAACAAGTCGACGTACAGCTATTTGGAGATCCCGATCCTGCTTGCGATCCAACCTAGCGAGAAGTTCGCTATTCATGTTGGGCCAGGTTTTGGCATGCTCATGGGGGGTAAGGTGAAGTCGAGTGGCGAGACCACCACCACCACCACGAGCGGTGGATCAACTACCACGAGCACCACTTCCTTCGACGAGGAATACAGCGGATCCGATGTGACCGATGGCCTGAACAAGCTGGAAATTGCCGCAGTAGTTGGACTGGGCTACCAACTCGAAAGCGGTTTGGGCTTCAACCTGCGCTACTGGCGTGGGCTCAACACGTTGAACGAGGAAACCGAGCCATTCCCCGGCATTGAAGTGAAGCAGAACACGAACCTGATCCAGTTCTCGGTGACCTTTGCCTTAGTGAAGGACTAATCCCCGCATATGATCCAGTTGAAGGGCGGCTTTGGCCGCCCTTCTTCGTGGCCGTTGAAGGGCAGGCACTGTGCGTGTCATCTGCCACCAGAACCCCAAGGAAGGCACGTTTACATTCCCGCAAAACCCCCGAAGCATTCTCGAGAATGGGCATCGGCGAAACACTGCTCTCTGTTTGGGCTGGCGTTGTTGATCAAGGTCAGGTCTTGTCACCCCTGCGGTGGACGTACATACCGAAGTAAGAAGGCCGGGCATTACGCCCGGCCTTCTTCCATTGTAGTAGGAGAAGATCGATCAAAGCCACTTGCGGAGGCCTACGTTCACGAAGATGAAACTGGGCAAGTTCACCTGGATCTCCTGGTCGTTCGCTGAGTTCGCGCTAAGGTTGATACCGGCTTCGGCAAAGAGATTGCCGAAATCCAGTCCTTTATCGAAACCCACTGCGCCCCGGATCCCCAATTGTCCAACACTGGAATCCTCAAAATTCGGCCCGTCGTAAAGAGTGGCGTCATATGAACTAACGCTGTACTTCACTTTTGCCGAAGTAAAGCCCAGCCCAAGAAGACCGTACACCCCACCATCCTCGTAATCACCATCGCCGAAGAATTTCTGCGCATCGAGCCAGAAGTTCAAGGTCGAGATCTTTTCCTCGTAGGTGATCGCCACGGATTGTGGTGAGGTCACGCTGCTCAATGCATAGGCTGACGAGGTTTCCTACGTGCTTTTGGGAAAGCCGAAGTTGATGGAAAGGCGTAAGGGGTATTCGTCAGCAACCACGAACGAACCGTTCACGCCGAGCCCGATGAAACTCGGGCCGCCGCCACCGTATTTGCTCCAGTTGACTTGACCGCCAATGCCGAATTGAGCACTTGCCCCAATACTTGTGAGCAACAGAGTGCCTAGAATGATATTTTTCATTTGAGTTGGTTTGGGTTGCAATTCTATGAAATACCCGACCAACATAGATTCTACGAGACCCTGTGGCGCCAAGGGTTTGCCCAAAGGCACGGTCCTTGTCAACCGCGCGATCAGGGCCGCTCTTTACCTTGGCGCGCCGCCATAGCAACCATACTCCCAATGAACATCAACCGCAACCCGTTCATCGCCTTCGCGCTCGCCGCTCTGCCCATGGCCGGGATGGCCCAACAGATCGATACCCTGCGTACGTGGATCGTCAACGGTGACTTCGAGCAGCTCGATGGCAAGAAACTGAAACGACCCGGTGGGATCCAATATGCCGTGGGCTGGAGCAGTGCCACGGGCAAGAAGGCGGACCTTTTCAGTGAGAACGCCACCGTGGAGAGCACCGTGAGCACACCGCGCAACTTCGCAGGTGAACAAACCGCGCTGAGCGGCGCCAATTACGCCGGGGTGCGCTGGTGGAGCTATCAGAACAAGGAGCCGCGCACCTATCTGCAAACGCAGATGACACACAAGATGAAGAAGGACTCACTCTACTGCGTGCGCTTCTATGCCAACCTCGCCGACCTGAGCAAGTACGCCACCGGCGAACTTGGCGCATGGTTCAGCAAGGAGAAGATCGAGAAGGAGGAACCCATGAGCCTTACCTACGAGGTCTCCGTTCCGTCCGTGCGCACCAAGGTGTACAGCGATATGTTCAGCTGGGTTGGAGTGTGCGGCACTTATCAGAGCACGGGCAATGAGGAGTTCATGCTCATCGGGAACTTTGCGGCCACCGAGAAGACATTGAACGAGAAGACCAAACGACCCAAGGGCGAAACACGACCGCAGGTCTTCAGTGCATACTACTACATCGATAATGTGGAAGTGTACCAGGTGAAGAACCGCACCTCGTGTTCTTGCGAGCAGTTGAAGGATGCAGAGAGCGAATACATCTTCAGCCGGAAAGGCGTTACCCCGCCGGGCCTGAAGCCCGGGGACAAGGCCGAAAGGCAGACGATCTACTTCAAGCGCTTCCAGCGCTTCGTGGATCCTTCCATGGAACCATGGGTGACCGATATCGTGGAGGCTATGACCGAGGACCCCAACATCCGCATCGAACTCATCGGCCACTTCGACGCCACGGAGAACGAGCGTACGCGTGTGCGCCCGGATCTAGTGCCACTGGCCAAGGAACGCGCGGAGGCCGTGCGTGATGCATTGGTGGAGGCCGGCATCGACACTGCGCGCATCACCGTATCGTCCAAGGACGCTAGCGAACCTGCTGACGAAAGCGGCACCGAAGTGGGCATGAGCAAGAACCGCAGGGTACAGGTGCTGGTGAAGAAGTAGCAACGCATCGAGTTGAAGGGCGCCCTCGACATGTCGGGGGCGCCTTTTCCTTGCACCACTACCTTGTCCTCGAATGGAGAACGTGAAAGGCGATCCCAAGGTCATTCGCGCGTGGACCTTCTACGATTGGGCCAACTCCGTTTACTCGCTCACCGTAACAAGCGCGGTATTCCCGATCTTCTATGCGGCGCTTACCACGGACAGGGAGACGAAGGCGGACAAGGTGCTTGCTGACCACGGGGTCCCAGCACAGTCAGTGTATTCCTATGCCTTGTCCGCCGGCTTCCTCATCATCGCATTGATCGCACCACTGCTCAGCGGTATCGCGGACAGTAGGGGCAACAAGCTCGCCTATCTGAAGGCCTTCTGCTATATCGGGGCCATCTCCTGTTGCGGGCTCGCGTTCTTCACCTTCGACGGCCTTTGGTGGGGCTTGGCGTTGGTGGCCATGGCCTGCATCGGGTTCAGCGGCAGCCTGGTTTTCTATGATGCCTTTCTAGTGGATATCGCAGGCCCGGACCAGCACGACAAGGTGAGTGCTCGCGGCTACACCATGGGCTACATCGGTAGCGTGATCCTACTGATCATCAACCTGCTGATGGTGATGATGCCCCAGGTGTTCGGGCTACCGGATGAGATCACGATCGGTGGTACCACGTACGGCAGCGTTCCGGCGCGGGCGACGTTCATCACGGTGGCAGTTTGGTGGGCTGCCTTTGCACAGATCGCTTTCAGGCGGCTGCCGAAGCGGACAACTCCGGCCGAAGGAAAGTATGGTGTGTTCTGGAACGGCTATGTGGAACTAAGGAAGGTCTGGCTCCAACTGCGGGCTACCGTTAGGTTGAAGCGCTTCCTGCTCGCCTTCTTCGTGTACAACATGGGTATTCAAACGGTGATGTACTTGGCCGTGAGCTTCGCGGAAATGGAGATCAAGCAAGTGGACGGAACTGGGGCCGTGGTGAAGATCGCGGAGGAAAGCCTGATCATCAGCATCCTCTTGATCCAACTGGTCGCGGCTGTGGGTGCCCTGTTATTCGTTCGGCTCAGCGCTCGCTTCGGCAATGTGAGGGCGTTGCTGATCGGAGTGGTTGTTTGGGTAGCGGTATGCATTGGTGCCTACTTCACGCACTGGACCAATGAGTTCTATCTTCTCGCTAGTTGTGTTGGGTTGGTCATGGGCGGTTGCCAGGCATTGAGCCGCAGCACATACGCCAAGTTCCTGCCCCCCACTCGCGATGCGGCCAGCTTCTTCAGCTTTTACGATGTGAGCTACTACCTAGGCACGGTGCTCGGAACCTTGGCTTACGGAGTTGTGTACCAGATCACAGGGGACCTGCGCAACACCATCATCACCATCGGGTGCTTCTTCGTGATCGGTCTGGTGCTGTTGTTGCGCGTTCCCAAGGAAGAGGTCACGGCGGCTTCGGCCTGATGGCGATCTTCGGCCCATGAGCGACGAACGGTCCTATGATGTGGTGATCGTGGGCGGTGGTATCGTTGGTGCCGCCACCCTGTACAAGTTGCAATCGCGCTTTCCCTCGTTCCGGATCCTGCTGCTCGAGAAGGAGAAGGCCCTTGCCGGTCACCAGACCGGCCACAACAGCGGCGTCATCCACAGCGGCATCTACTACAAGCCCGGCAGCTACAAGGCGAAGAACTGCGTGGAGGGCCGGCATGAGCTGGTCGCCTTCGCGAAGCAGCACGGTGTGAAGCACGACATCTGCGGCAAGCTCATCGTGGCCACGACAAAGGAAGAGCTTCCCCGGTTGGAGAGGATCTTCAATACGGGTATTGCGAACGGGATCGAGGGAATGGAGCGGATCGATACCGTGCGGATCAAGGAGATCGAGCCGTTCTGCGAGGGTATCGCTGGGGTGCGCGTGGGCTGTACGGGCATCATCGACTTCGTGGGGGCCGCCAACAAGATGGCCGAGCTCGCCATCGGAATGCAGCCCACTAGTCGAATAGCGTTGGGCGAAGCGTTCACGGGCATTGCCTCTGCAGACAGTGGTAGCATGGTGCGTACCAGCAAGGGCGGATATCGAACACGCTATGTCATCTTCTGTGGCGGTTTGCAGGCCGATCGCCTTGCACGTGCCGATGGCGCTGTGGTGAAGGAGCAGATCGTGGGCTTCAGGGGCGACTACTATGAACTGACGGAGCAGGGCAAGCACAAGGTGAAGCACCTGATCTATCCCGTGCCCGATCCGCGTTTTCCTTTTCTGGGCGTGCACTTCACCCGCATGACCGATGGCAGCATCGAGTGCGGCCCCAACGCTGTGTTCACCTTCAAGCGCGAGGGCTACGGCAAAACGGACTTCGACCTCAAGGACACCACCGATGCGCTCCTGTATGGCGGTACGTGGAAGCTCTTCTTCAAGAACATGAGCTACGGCATTGATGAGTACCGCCGGGCCTTCAGCAAGCGGCTGTTCCTTAACACGCTCCGACGTTTGCTCCCCTCGCTCACCATGGACGATATCGAACCCGGCCGTGCCGGTGTGCGGGCCATGCTCCTGGGTACCGATGGTAACATGGTCGATGACTTCCGCATAGAACGGCGCGGCAACCACATTCACGTGCTCAATGCACCATCACCTGCGGCCACGGCGGCGCTGGCCATTGGCGGGCACATCGTTGAAATGGCGACGAAGGAGTTCGGACTTCAGGCGAACTGAGAACCGCTTAGGCAATGCGGTACTGCTCGTTCACCTCCGTCCAGTTGAACAGGAAGTACCCGAAGAGGCTGTTGAGCCTCTTGAGCACGATCGGGTTCGGGGCCTTCAGTTCGCGGAAGTAGTTGTCCTGGAAAGCGTAGAGGTTGTACTCAGCAAAGAGCGCGCGGCCCATTGCCAGCACTGTGTTCTTGCTCGGGTGGTTCATGCGCTCCATGCGCGACTGCAGGGCCTTCACCCTGGTCTCGGTCTCGGTGCAGCCCAGGCCCAAGGCTTGCGCGAACTTCGAAATGGAGAGCGAGAAGAGGCGCTTGTCCAGCCCGGCCTCCATTTCGCGCTGCATCTCGGTGAGGTTCGCGGCCAGCACGATCAACAGAAAGCGTTCATCGTCCTCGGCGCTCATGCCGGGCGGTAGATCGAACTCAGGAGCTTCGTTCACCTCGGCCACGATCGTCGGAAAGCCGTCGGAGCTCATCTCCAGTAGCGTGTTCACGAACACGTTCGCCAGCTTTTCTTCTGTGATCTTCTTCTTTCCGAACAGGGTCGCGATCATGGGCTGGCAGTTCCGGCGAAGTTCCGCCCATAGTGCCCGTCGATCGGGGACTACCTTTCGTCTGATTTCAACAAGGTTATCCACCCATGAACTCCATTGCAGCCCTGTTGCACGAGTATGCCGCCTACGATCTGTGGGCGAACATGCGCTTCGTCGAACGCCTTCGCGACGAGCCCGAAGCCGTGCTGGATGCGCCGACACCGAACAGTTTTCCCTCACTGCGGAAGACCATTCTGCATATCCGCGATGCCGAAAACGCCTGGATGTACCGCTTGAAGGGCGAGCCTGTTCCTTGGCCTGCCAACGAAGGCCAGGACCTCGAAGGTCTGTTGCGGGTGGGCCAGCGGTTGCGTGATCTCACCATTAGCTACGATGAAGCTGCATTGAACAGCGAGCGGGAATACCGCACGCTCAAGGGCGACCCGTTCAAGGCGCAGGTGTGGCGCATGCTGATGCACTGCTTCAACCACAGCACCCAGCACCGCGGTCAGCTGATCACCATGATGCGCTCGCTGGACCTGGGCGATATACCAGCAAACGACCTCGTGGTTTTCCAACGCACAGTATCGGGAGGGACAATTTGAAATGTGCGCTACGGAAGCACCTGTTCCCCAAGCACAACGGGCTCCCCGAGGAAGTGCGGCTCCACGCCAAAGAACAGGTCCACGAAGACCTTGGCCCGGGCGAACTTCTCGCGCACTATTGTTCTGAGGCCGCGTCGTGCATCCACATCATCCGCGTTGAAACCGATGGCCTTGATGCAGTGCTCTTGCGCGATGTACACCGCCCGCTCGTTGTGGAAGCGCTGGCTGACGACGATGAACTCGTTCTGGCCGAACACCTTCAGCGCACGCACCACGGAATCCATGGTGCGAAAGCCCGCGAAATCCAACGTGATGTCGCTGCTGTCCACACCGGCGGCGATCAATGCAGTGCGCATGTCCATGGGTTCGTTGTAGGAAGCTCGACCGTTATCGCCGCTCACGATCAAGTGCTCTACCGCACCCGTGCGGTAGAGCGACGCGGCGGCTTCGATGCGATGGGTGAAGTACGGATTGCCACCGGCCTTGGTGCCGAGCACCAGACCCACCCGGTGGCGGGGAACCATTTCAATCTCGTCGTAGCAATACGGTCCGGCTGCGAGCCGAACATGTTCGTCCGCAGCGAGCACGGCCAGGATCACGACCACGGCGATCTTCATGGACCGACGGAACAGGCGCCGAGTAATGAAGGAGTGGAACTTCTTCACGGCATGACACGCGACAGCAGATCGATGCCCGTGTAGTTGTGGGGGGTCAACTGTCGCAATCGCGCCTTCACATCCTCAGCTACATCGAGTCCTTCGATGAACTCGCGCATGTCCTGTTCGGTGATGCGGTCTTTGCCGCGCGTAAGCTCCTTCAACCGCTCGTAGGGCTGCGGATAACCGGCGCGGCGAAGGATCGTTTGGATCCCTTCGGCGATCACCGCCCACTGCTGGTCGAGGTCGCGTGCGATTGAGGCCTCGTTGAGCAACAACTTTCCGAGTCCCTTGCGCACCGCGTCCAGCGCGAGCATGGTGTGCGCCATGGGCACGCCAATGTTGCGCGTGGTAGTGCTGTCCGTGAGGTCGCGTTGCAGCCGACTGATCGGCAGCTTTTCACTGAGAAAGACCAACAGCGCGTTCGCTATGCCCAAGTTGCCTTCGGCGTTCTCGAAGTCGATCGGGTTCACCTTGTGCGGCATGGCGCTGCTGCCGATCTCGCCGGGCTTGATCCGCTGGCGGAAGTAGTCCATGCTGATGTAGGTCCACAGATCGCGGCACAGATCGATGAGGATCGTGTTCACGCGCCGCATGCCGTCGAACAGCGCGGCCAGGTTGTCGTAGTGCTCGATCTGTGTGGTGAACTGCTGGCGCTTGAGGCCGAGCTTCTCATCGAGGAAGCGGTCTGCGAGCTGCACCCAATCAAGTTCGGGGTAGGCCGCATGGTGGGCATTGAAGTTGCCCGTGGCGCCACCGAATTTCCCGGTGAAGGGCACTTCGCGCAGCAACTTCATCTGGTGATCGATGCGCTCCACGAAGACCTGGATCTCCTTACC
>JBKJPT010000247.1:0-9262 GCA_046595075.1 Flavobacteriales bacterium | reverse complement strand
ACCGGCGATCAAGGCGAGAACGATGAAGACGACGACCCATCGTAGCATGGTGTAGGGGTTTTTGGTTGTAGGCTGCCGGACAAGAAGCGCTCCGATCCATCCTTCCGGACTTGAAGCGCAGGATTCGCGCGCGCAGCGCCTACGTCTACGTGGCTGCAAGGCAGTAAGCACGAAGTAGAAGTTCCAGCAACGTGCGCCGCGAAAAAATGGAAAGTGCCCATTTCATTGCACACTATGGGGCGCATATTACCCGAACCACGTTAATATGAAGCAAACAGCGCTGAAGCCTCTTGATGGATGCCACGAGCGAGGAGGCCGTGGATCGCACTCGGGGTTCGCCATGTGCAGTAAGCGGCCAAGAACCGGATGTCTCCGCGCACGTGAGGCTTCAACCCACGGGCGCGTGTTCCACTTCAGCAATGAGCGCGCGAGGGAGGAGCAACGTGAAAGTGGTGCCTTGCCCGACCGCGCTATCCACTTGCAGAAGGATGCCGTGCGCGTTGAGGATGCTGCGCGCGGTGGTCAGCCCTAGGCCAAGTCCCCCGGTTCGCTCACTGTAGAAGGCCTCGAACAACCGTGGAATGTTCTCCTTATGGATCCCCTTGCCATTGTCACGCAATTCGATCACTACTCCGTCCTCAGCAGAACGCGCGGCCATGTGCAGCACGCCTTTACCCGGCTCCATAGCCTCCAAGGCGTTCACTGCGATGTTTGTTATCGCCAGGTTGAGCAGTTCGGGATCCACCAGTACGTCTGGCATTCCATCCGCCACTTCCATCTCGCCTTTCATATCGCGCATCTCGAGCCGATCGGCCAAACGCGCCATCGCATTCTTCAACACCTCCTTCACCGAGCACGGCTCTTGGTTCAGCTCAGGCCTTCGGGATGATTCCAACATCTCGGTGACCAACTGCCCAATGCGCTTGACGTTGCGGTTGATGATATCCAGGAAGGGTTGGGCCACGTCGCGGTCGGCAACCAACTCGTCCGTCAGCTGTTCCAGACCCAGATGCACGTTCGTGAGCGGGTTGCGCACCTCATGCGCCACGGTGCGCGCTATGCGGTCGGCAAGGGCTAGGCGCGCGGTTTCCTGTTCGAGTTCCCATGCACGCAACTGCTCTGTGATGTCCGTGAAGGTGACGGAGAAGCCATCGCGCATGCGAACTGCATGGGTGCTCAACCACCGGTCCATGCCGTTGTGCCCCGTGCGGCGTTCGGTCATGTACGACATTCCGGACTCCACCACTTTGATGTATTCTTGAAGCGATCCGTCCTCGGCAGTTTCGGGCATCACGTTCAGCAAATATTTACCGATGAGCTCACCGGGGGCCATCCCGGTCAGGCGTTCCGCTTCTTCATTGGCCAGGACGTATTCGAAATCGGTGATCGCCCCATCGGCATCGCGCACGGATACGAAGGTCATCATTGCACTTGGGGCGCTGCCTCGCACGTTGCGCAACGATCGCGCAGCCAACTCGCTTTTGGGCACTTCCGGGTCCAACTGCGTTCCTGAGCCGTGGGGATTACGTTCGGTTTCTCGCGCTCTTTTCAAGGCTCTGAACAGGCGCCAGAACCCCAGGGCTGATGCGGCTACGGCCACTGCGATGTACACGATCAACGTGATCGGTATCCGGCGATCCGCAGAGCTGCTCGGTTCCGCTAGGTCGAACAAGGTGGCCAACAGTAGCACACCCAAGATCACCAATGAACCCGCTAAGAGCCATTTGTCAAGGTTGTGCTCGCGGTCTTGTTCAATGCTCTGTTTCACGGTGCGGTGTTCGCGTCCAAGAAAGCCGGATCAGAACCTGCTGCGGGCTGGCGCGTCAGAGTTCGATGCCCAACATTTTCAACTTGTTGTACAGCGTCTTGCGATCGATGTTCAGCACTTCGGCCGCCTTCGATTTGTTGAAGCGCGTTTGCTCCAGCGCCGCGAGGATCGCCTGCTTCTCAGCTTGGTCCGATGCGTGACGCAGACCTTCCTTGCCGCTTTCGTTCCCGTCGATCGGGCTGTCATCCAGGGCGGCACTACCACTAACAATGGAGCCCGGCAGGTGTTCCAACGTGATCCGCGGACCCTTTGCAAGTAGAACCGCGCGCTTCACCACATTGTTCAGCTCGCGCAAATTGCCCGGCCAGGTGTGCCGCACCAAGCGCTCCATGGCGCGCTCTTCGAAACTGCTCACCTGTTTGCCCAATTGCTGTTCGGCGAGTGCGCGAAAGTGCTCGGCAAAGAGCGGGATGTCATGCGGTCGTCGGCGTAAGGGGAGGAGTTCGATGGTGAACTCGTTGATGCGGTGGAAGAGATCCTCGCGGAACCGTCCTTCGGCAACACCCTTGCGCAGGTCTTCGTGCGTGGCCGCTATGATGCGTACATCCACCTTTATGTCCACTTCGCCGCCGATACGTTTGATGGTGTGCTCCTGCAGCACGCGCAGCAGTCGGATCTGGTTCTCGTAGGTCAGGTTGCCGATCTCGTCCAAGAACAAGGTGCCGCCCTGGGCTTGTTCAAAACTGCCCTTCTTGTCGGCGATACTGCCGGTGAAGGAACCCTTCACGTGGCCGAAGAGCTCACTACCTGCGAGGTCCTTCGGCAATGCGCCGCAATCCACGGCCACGAAGGGCTTGCTGGCACGCGTACTTCCCAAATGGATCTCATTGGCCACGTACTCCTTGCCGGTTCCGGTTTCACCTGTGATGAGCACGCTCATCGCCGTGGGCGCCACCAAGTTGATGTGCTCGGCGATCAGCTCGGCATGGGCGCCCGTGCCCTTCACATATTTGCTTTTACCCGATGCGGGTGCAGCGATCACGCGTGTGGCCACACCGGTCTTCGTTCCAAGGGCTTCTTCAACCCGTTGGAGGATCTCATCGGGGAATAGCGGCTTCACTACGTAGTCGAAGGCTCCGCGACGGATGAGGTCAACGGCGATGCGCACGTCGGAATAACCGGTAATGACGATCACCGCCGGGGCTGGATCGAACTGCTTGATGCGATCGAGTAGCTGAAGGCTGTCGGTATCTGGCAATCGGTGGTCGCACAAGACCAGATCGAAACGTTGTTTGGTGAGCAGGTCGATCGCCACGGAACCGCGACCTGCCGTTTCCACCTCGTATCCTTTCTTGACCAGCAACCGCGCAAGCAGTGCGCAGATGTCGGTGTCGTCGTCGATGACTAGCAGCCTTTTCATGGATGAATGCTTCGTGTTACTGGATCAATCCGAGTTTGCGCAGCCCACCGAAGATAGTGCTTCGATCAAAGGGCTTGGCGATGAACAGGTCCACACCTCGTGAAATGGCTTCCTCGCGCTCATGGTCCACAGCACTCATTGCGATCACCCTTGCACCAGAGCGGCGGATCTCATCGGCCAAGGAATAACCTCGGCCATCGGGTAGGTAGATGTCCAAGAAGACCACGGCAAACCTCTCTTTGGTGAGACGCTGGTGAGCTTCGGCAATGGAATGCGCGCTAATGCATTGCATACCTCCCCGCCCGAGCATTGCCGACAGTAAATGGCATATATCGCGTTCATCATCCACCAACAGCACACGCATCCCCTGCTCGGCCATGCCCTTCATTCCTGCCAAGGAAGTGCCCGTTACCAATTGCAGCGCGCTGGTCGTTGATGGTTGGGCGGGAGCGTAGGCTGAACGGATCGCGGCCATGTTATGTGCCCGGACTGCGGGCGATATGGAAGTGTGGAAGAACATGCTCAAGGTGTGGAGCAGTCGCACAGCATACCACGCCCCCGTCGTGTGCCCCCAAAGGCGAATTGCCATTTGGACCTTGGAACGTGCGGGCGCGATCATGTTGAACGGTGATCCCTAGTGAACCCTTTGGCAGATATGCGGCCAGATCGCGTTGCGCTTGACCGCCCGTGCCGTTGAGGACAGCATTGCACTGTGTACCGCGCATTCCTGTGGTTCGCGACGGTGAATGGTGATCGTAACTATGGCTCATCCATGGGGCGCAGCAACCACGCCTTGCGGAAGGAAGTACCCGATGTGATCAAGACGGAGAGAAGCATTCATTCCCGAATACCAGTTGATCTTCACGATTCTCTAGGGCCTCTTGTCCCAGCGTGGTTACTTCGGTCGATGGCGGGGATCTTGTTCTTCGATTGACAAATCCAGATCAACATGCGCACGCCTATTCTCTGTTCCTTGTTGCTTGTATGCGCCACTAGTGCCATCGGGCAGGAATTCCGTTTCTCCGGCGGATACAACGGATCCAACGTGCGTGAGGCGGGCGATGAGCATTGGGTGGGCCGTGGTGGATACCAGTTCGGCGTGGACGCACTGTTGGGCAGTCGCATTTTCGTGAAGCCCGGTATCCATTTCCTCGTGCGCAACCTGCGCTACTCGTATTCCAGTGGTACAGATGTGGCCGAGCAGGACTTCACATACACCAGTCGTTCGATAGGCGTTCCGGTGATGCTCGGCGTGCACCTGATGGATCCGGCTGATGCTCCCACAGCGAACTTCTATGTAATGGGCGGCCCCACGGCATTGATCGGTGTAAACGCCGATCTGGACAACGATGCGTTACGTGTCGATACCAAGGGCACGCAGTGGTACATAGGCGCTGCTGCTGGCGTATCTGTGAGTTTCGTCTTCTTGGAAGCTGGTTACAATGCTGCCATGACCAATGTGTTCAAAGGCAATGAGTTCCAGACCAATCCCAAGGTGAACTATATGTACGGTGTTGTCGGTGTGCGTTTGGCTCTCGCGAAGTAGCTCTTGGTCAGCTGTAAGGACTAGCGGCAGTGCTTCCACACAAGTTCCACGGATCGAGGCGTGCCGTCGCACATGAACGCAATTCAGCAGTTGAGCCCCGCCCCTGTGCAGATCGTGAGGGCGGATCCGGATAGCCATTGATCGCGGGCCTTTCGGTCCTTGGTAACAGTTGGTTTGTTAGCGGCATGGTATGCGGACCGGTTCTCGCTACAGCAAAGCCAACAAATACATGAGAACATGAAAAAGACCCTGATGATCTGCGCCCTGCTGGTGGCTACCACCGGCGCGCAAGCCCAAGAGAAGGAGATCCATCCCAGCGATCAGGCATGGGTGGCTATCAACACGGCAACGCTGAACGTGGAGTTGAGCCTCAACGATGAGCAGCAAGTGAAAGTGAAGGAGATAAATGAGCACTTCGTGAAGCGCCACGATGCCATGGAGGCCCTGGTACCCAAGCCCACCGATGCGGAGATGTCAACCAAGGTGAGCGCCCTCATGGACGAGCGTGATGCCTCCATGCGGAAAGTGTTGAACGACGACCAGTACGCCATGTGGGAGAAGAAGCGCCACAAGGGCACCAGTGAACTGATCGGTACCGATAAGAGGGAGGAGGAGAAGAAGGACTGAACGTTCTCACTGCTACCGCCGCAAAGGCCCCGATCGGGGCCTTTGTTGTTCACGGCTGTCGGTGGACAGGCTGTTGGGAACAGCAAGCGATGGATATGCCGTCATCGCCGCCGTAGCCGTGCGGTACCACAACTTGAGGACGAGCACGCCAACCAACAAGATGGCACGAGGATGTACAGCTGTTTGCGCGAAGAGGACCTGGGTGGCGTGATGGTGGACCCCAACCGTGAATGCGACAAGGTGTGGCTACGTATCTGGTCCGGTGCCGAATATGTGAATGAACGTAAATGTGGAAAATTGGTCGATCACGCATCGATCAACACCCTGCCGTTGCCAAGCTGTGTGATCGACCCCATGCCAGGGGGGAGCCTCGGGTTACCTTCGCCCCCGTTCAGCCAAATGCTCCACTCGGGGCCGATCAGCTCAACCAAGAATGACACAAGCCACCTTCGCCAAGACCGCCCCGGTCTTCTTCCAGCGCCTGCGCGAGGTCACCGAGGCCTATTTCAAGGAGAACAACCTGCGCAAGACAGGTGATATGCGGCTCTACCTCAAGACCGGCGTTCTAGTTGCTTCCCTCGTCGCGCTGTACGTCGTGCTCGTTTTCTTCACACCCGCATCGATCTTGATCTCGCTCGGCTTGTGCGCCATCATGGGCGTTGTAGTTGCCAGCATCGGTTTCAACGTGATGCACGATGGAGCACACGGCAGTTACAGTCAACGCAAGTGGGTGAACGAAGTGATGGGGCACAGCCTCAACTTCCTCGGTGGCAGCGTTTATCTGTGGAAGCTTAAGCACAACGAGAACCACCACACCTTCACCAACATCGAAGGGATGGACGACGATATCGACATCAAGCCGTTCGTGCGGGTGCATGAAGGGCAGAAGCGCTACTGGTTCCATCGCTTCCAGCACATCTACGGCCTTTTGCTCTACGGCACTACGTACCTGTTCTGGATCTTTGTGAACGACATCAAGAAGTACTTCACAGGGAAGATCGCCGAGAACACCGCGATGAAACCGATGAGCATCAAGGAGCACTTCATCTTCTGGGCATCGAAGGTGTTCTACATCGCGCTCTTCATCGTGCTGCCCATGTTCTTCGCGGGTGTGGTACCTACCTTGGTGGGGTATGGCGCCATGGTGTTCGTTACCGGTCTTGTGATCGCCGTTGTTTTCCAATTGGCTCACGTGGTGGAGGACGCAGGCTTCGTTCACCCCCCAACGGACGGCCAACAGGTGGAAGCGGAGTGGGCCGTGCACCAAGTGGAGACCACGGTGAACTTCGCCACGCACAACCGGGTGTGGAACTGGCTCTTCGGTGGGCTCAACTTCCAGATCGAACACCACCTCTTCCCGCGCATCAGCCACGTACATTATCCTGCCCTGAGCAAGCGCCTGCGCGAAGTGTGCGCGGAGTTCAACATCGAATACCGCGAGTTCCCCACGTTGCGCAGCGCGCTGTGGAGCCACCTGATGCATCTACGCCAGGTTGGCATGGCCTGATCCTGCAAGCATCGGAGCGAGAAAGGCCGGAGGATCACTCCGGCCTTTCTCGTTGATCGGGGTTTGATCATTCGATCACCACCGGTAGATCCTTCGGGTGCTTCACCGTGTACGCGAAGCCGAGCTTCTTGGTGGCCTTTGGATCCAAGCGGAAGTTCCACGTGAGCGATCCCTTCTGATCATCGACAACAGCACCACCGCTCTCCTCCAGCTTCACTTCGATCTCGCTCTGCGGGCTCAGCGGGTACTGATCGCGCACTTCCAGATCGATCGCTGTGCTCTTGGTGTTGCGGATGGTGATGTCCCAACCGATGCTCACCGAGCGTTTGCCACCGACCACCGCCTTCTCATTGGTGGTCTTGCGCTTCACGCGTTCAACCACTACGCCCTTGTCGCGACCAAGGGATATGTCCAGCGTGTCCTTCGGCAGGTCCAACTGCAAGTAGCTCTCGCCTACGAAGGTGCCCTCGAAGAACACGTTCGCCACGCCGGGCAGCAGGTTCAGGTCCTCCCAACCGGTGGTGCGCGCATAGAGGAAGGCATCGCGGTCAAGCTTCGGAGTTGCAAAGTGCTTGTAGGTGGCATCGATGCTGTGCGTCTTCACACCCACCATATGCGGCACGCCATCACTGGGTACGTTAAATGGTGTTTCGATCACGAACTCCACAGTTGTGGTGCGATACGCAACGGTATTGGCTACGGTGGTCTGGGCATCACGCTCCTCGTACTTATAAGCTGCGCCATCGGCTGCGCTGGGCGGCGGTGACTGCGGCATGTCGTCGTATCGGCGCGATCTCGATCCGCGCGTGGAGATGGATTCCAACTGGTATTGCTGCACCACGTAAAGCGTCCACGGGTTCATGATGGGCATAATGCCGCCGAGCGTTGGGTTGCCGCTGCTGAGGCTCAGGTCCACCTTGTTCCAATCTTCACCGGTGTTGTTGGTCACCTGCGCTTTCATCAACAGTTCTATCGGCTGGCCCACGCTCCTGGCGCGTATGTCATATGCGGGCACCCAACCCGCATTGCCCACGAAGTAGGTGATGGTGAAGCTTGCGCTCACCTCCACTTCGCTGCTGATCTCCACCACCACTTCACTGGTTGGGCGCGGCGCCTGTGCCTGCAAGGTGGCCAGCTGCTGCCGCAGCTTGTTGGCCTCATCTCCAATGGCGGTGAGCTTTTCCTGCTGTACGAGCCAACCCACCTTCATCGCTCTCATGCGTTCACGCACATAGTCGTTCACCGCTTGTAATTGTGCGGCGGTCAGGCCGTTCTGCTGGCCACCCACGCTGCTGTTCTTCAACAGTAGTTGTTCTTCGTTCAACCACACTTGCTGCACACCGTTCTCGATGTTCCAGTCATGTTCCAATTTCTTGATCCGCGTCTGCAACTCGTCGATATCCTTCTTCTTCGGGCTCTCGGTGAGGTAGTTGATCCGGTGGTTGACGCTGAGAATGCTGTATCCGCCCTTGCCCGTGACCTGTATGCTTTGCGGATCCACGCCTTCGGCTAGGCCGGTGAACACCAGTACGCTGGTGCCCACGGACACCGTGGCATTGGCAGTGCGCGACACCTGTGCGCCGCTGAGGAAGACCTTGGCTTCGCTGATCTTGCTGGTAATGGGCTTTTCACCCTCGGCGGCGAAGAGCGATGTGGAGAGGAAGAGGAGCGCGACGGGAATGGATCGGAGCATCATGGACTTGGTTGTGCGTGTGCGAAAGTATCTGTGAGCGTACAGATGAGCGGTACACGCACTTGATGGAAAGGTTCGTGCCGGTCACCCTCGAAGGGTCAAAAGCGGCATGCGGGCGGCCGAGTGTTGGGCTTCACCCAACCAGCTGGCATTTACATCCGTGTTAGCATGGGTATAGGCAGCAGTTGCACAGCAAGTTGCCGAACGGACGAACCAAGCATCCCCGCAGAACCATGACAACGTTCCTGCGTTGGTCGAAGATCACTAGAATTGTGCTACTGCATCAACTACCACATTCCCCCTGCTCTGTTCCATGAAGCGTTACCTGATCCTCTCCGCCTTCCTTATCGCGAGCCAATCGGGCCGTTCGCAATCCGTAGTCAACGTCACCAACCTGCTCGATGCCGGTGCGGGCTCGTTCCGCAACGCGGTGGCGGTCGCCTTTCCGTTCGATACCGTGCGCTTCCAGGTCACGGGCACCATCTTCCTGACTTCCGGAACGGTGACCTACAACAAGGAGCTGGTGATCGATGGACCGGGCCGCGATCTGCTGGTGATCGATGGCGGCGGCGTGCTGGTTCCGCTGGTGGCCACTGGAGGCAGCACGTGGATCAACGAGCTCACCATCGCCAATGGGCGCGATGCCGGGGGATCGCAGGACGGCGGCGGCATGGGCTTCGAAGGGGATACGCTGGTGATGC
>JBKJPT010000211.1:0-7118 GCA_046595075.1 Flavobacteriales bacterium | reverse complement strand
CGGACTACCTCGCCGATCACTGGTGCGAACTCGGACACCTGGTCTTCGTGCTCGAAGGAGAGCTGATCAACGAGCTTAAGGACGGTGCGACGACGTTGATGAAGGCCGGTTCATCCTACGCGGTGTCCGATGGGCTGAGTTCGCACCGATCACGAACAGTTGGCCCGGTGAAGATGCTGGTGGTGGATGGGGGCTTTTTGAAGTGACCTACAATTCAACTTCGACTGCCCCAAGTCAGTTGAAAGGCCTTCAGCCATTGCCTTTGCTCATCAGTATCCGGCACCGCAAGTTGCCTGGCGGATGTAAGCTGGGACCAAGCAGCCTCCGGTGATGCCCCGCATGCCACCAACAGGGCACCACAGAGCATGCTCGATCGCCCGATACCCATTCGACAATGTATTGCCACACTATCACCAGACTCCAGCGAGGTCTGCAATGCAATGATCAATCGAATGGTCCTTTCCATTTCAGGGATACTTCGGTCAGGGATCGGGAACCCAATGAATTTCAGCCCAAGAGATCCAGCGGTAGGTGCTTCGTGGGACAACTCGAGTGCTTGTTCTTCATCACGTTCAAGAGCTGAGACCAGAACATCCCAACCGGAACGCTTCAAATTCAGAAGATCCGTTTCGAGCCAATCACCGCCCCTCGGACGAGTGGCTATTGCCAAGCGTCCGATCGTAAAGTCTGATAGTGCAAAGACCTTCATAGACATCACATCCTCCTGTACCAACCCTTGATCCGCTCGCGGTCCAGCACCTCCTGCCAGTTGGGTCCGAAGGCGTGGTCCCACATGTGCGGCAGGTTGTAAGCCACTTCGGCCATAGCACTGATGGTCTCTTCGCTCCAATCCTTCGCGAGGCCTTGCGGCACATGCACCTTGTTGTGCTTCACCATGCCCTTGAATTCCTGGACGTAGTCGCCATAGACGTCCTCGAGCTTGTCGAAGGCGATGCAGTTGGCGATGCAGTGATGGATCTCCAGCACCTTACCCAGGCCATAGCTGAGCGCGTGGCACACTCCCACTTCGCTGTACGTGAGGCTCAGACCGCCCATGTAACTGGCCACCATCAGGAACTCGTCGCTCTTCACATTGCTGCGGTCCATGCGCAGGAAGACCTCGCGGCACATCTCCAAGCTCTTCTCGCTGTAGGCTTCGGCGAAGGTGTTCTTCTTGGTACCGGTGATCGCCTCCACGCTATGGATGTAAGTGTCCATGCCGGTGTAGAACCACTGGTCGCGTGGTACTGAGGCAATGAGATCCGGATCCAGCACGATCTGATCGAAGACCGTCCAATCGCACTTCAAGCCGAGCTTCTTCACGGGGCCGGTAAGCACGGCGGTCATGCTCACTTCCGCGCCGGTGCCGCTGATCGTAGGTACGCCGCAGTGGTATATGCCCGGCGTCTTGAGCAGGTTCAGCCCTTGGTACTGCACGCTGCTGCCCTCGTTGGTGAACATGAGCGCGGTAGCCTTGGCGATGTCCATCACACTACCACCGCCAATGCCGACAATGCCCGCAGGCAGGCCTCGACGCTTCAGGATATCATCGCGCAGCTTGTCGATGAGTTCGGTCGTCGGCTCCTTCAGCACACTGATGAAGTGGACCTCATCCCCTTCCAACTCGGGAATGCGATCAACGAAGTCAGGTTTGTCCTCGAAGTAGTCGTCCACCACGAAGACCATGAAGCCATCATTCTCCCCCCGATTTGCAGCGAGGATCTCATCGAGCTTGCCGAAGCTGCCACGGCCGTAGCAGGTCTTGGTAACGGACTTGAAGTTGCGGAAAAGGTTCATTCGATCTGCTGATGTTCAGGTGTGCGGTTCAGTTGGCACTGTCATCACAAAGGAACAACGTGCGGCGAAAGCGGAAGAACACGCATCTTCACACCGATGGATCAGACCTCCCTGATGGGATACACCGGTTTCGATATCCTGCGTTCGGCATTCGCGGCCGTGGTGGCGATCCTCTTTCTGCAATCCAGCCTTGACAAGCTGTTCAACTGGAAGAGCGAGAAGGAATTCCTCACCGGCCATTTCGCGAAGTCGATCCTGAGGAACTCGGTACCGATCATGTTGCCATTGATCACCATGGTGGAGTTGCTGGCCGGGCTGTGTTGTGCTTCTGGCTTCGTGCAAGTACTTGTTCTAAAAGGACAGCTATTGGGACTCGTTGGAATGTGCTTGGGCAGTGCGGCCGTCGTCATGTTGTTCTTCGGCCAGCGCGTGGCGAAGGATTACGCAGGAGCTGCGGCGCTTATCCCCTACTTTCTGCTAACCACGGCTGGTTTGTACTTGTTCGCGCTCTAACCACGAGCAGAAGCCGAGTCTCTTCTTGATCTCGCCCGGCTCGAAGCTTGGGAATTCACCACATAGTCCTCGATCTCACCGGACTCCATCGAAGCCCATTAGTTACGCTCTGCGGTAGGCGTCCATCGGCGAGATTTTGAGCGAATGCGCGCACCAGCCCTCTGCGCTCTTGATGAGCGGCTTCAACGCGTGTACCAAGCGTAACGCTCGCAGGCCTTCCACCTGGGTAGTGTTTCCCGCTTCGCCACTTCAGCACGTTTTACCTAGTTAGTATCAGTCGCGAATGCCGTGTCAGTTGCGTTGGGGTATTCCGTGACGCAATAACAAGCGTCCATGCGTACAAGGCAACGTGTAGGTTCTTCGTGGCTTCTTGAAGAAGGATAGGATGGGGAATTCATCGCCGAACACAGGTGTGGGTGATCTCAAAGGAAAAACGCACACTTGTGCTGCCAATGCCAGGTTCATTCATCCCAAAACCACTTTCATGAGGCGCAAACCCAAGACGGATAGCAAGGACATGAAGGATTCCAAAACCGTGGAACAACTGGGCTTGGAGCTACGCCGAATACGCCTGGAAAGCAACCTGAGCCAGGCAGAGGTGGCCGCGCGATCGGGCGTGGTCCGCGGCACCTTGATGAATTTGGAAGCCGGTCGCGGTGCCACACTGTTGAGTTTTGTGCGCGTATTAAGAGCACTGGATCGCATGGCGCTCCTTGACCCCTTTTACCAGAAAGCGGAACCCGCGCCAGCGGTGTTCATTGGGCGGCACAGATTGCAATTGAAGAAGCAGCGCAAAAGGGCTTCATCCGGACCCGGATCAAGGGCAAAAGGGAACTGAGCTAGCGGAAGCATGGCGGACGGCGTTTGGGAGATACTCAACGAAACTGGTGCGTTCGCTCTGGCCTTACCCAATGTCGCAGTAACCGGAACCGGATCGCGCAATGACCGTAGAAGGGGCCCATGGCACCCTTTCGAACATCACACCTCGTTCTTGTTCTCCTTTTCGCACCCTGTATTCCACTTCACGCTCAAGTGGACGACATCGCCTACGTTCCAAAGGCTGCACTCGAGCGGACCGCTGATGACGTCCGCATCTCATTTCGCGACCTGGCCGAACCGGGTCTGGTCGAATTGGTGCTACCACCGGGCACTTTCCAAGTAGACCTTCTGAACGCGCAAGGCAATGTGGTACGCGAGATGGCCCAGGAACCAACCTTTGACTTACGGAACTTGAGGCCCGGGACCTGGACCGTGCGTGCACATTGTCCTAGCGGGATACGCGTGCGTCGTTTCGTGGTTCTCGGCCGTGGCGGCACCATGTGGGTCGATCAGCGCAGGATGCGCTAGCGCGTTCCTACGTTCACCCCTTTCTCCTGTAAGCGGCTCATGCCCAGCGCGGCATCGGTGAACCCGGGGTCCAGTTTAAGCGCGATGCTGTAGTCCCAACGCGCACTGTCCAGCATACCTTCCAGCTCATAGGTTACCCCGCGATTGTAGTAGGCTTGGGTGTAGTCCGGCAGTAGTTCGATCGCTCTGTCGAATTCGACACGGGCCTGTTTCACCCGCTTCCGATGCTCGAGCAAAATGAAGCCCGTGTTATAATAGGCCACCGGATAATTCGGTTCGATCGATTTAATGGCCGCATAGCATGCCAGGGCCGTACTGTCATTGCCGTGTTCCTGAGCGAAGATGGCCTTGTTGTAGAGTGCCTCCACGCTCGTTGGGCGGATCTCCAATGCCGAGTTGTAATACTGCAGCGCGATGGGTTCGTCCTTGGCAGCATGAATGACGCCCAACGAGATGTACGCATCGTAGAACGCAGGGTCGCGCTCAATGGCCGTTTGGTAGCTGCTGATCGCCAACGCAGTATCACCCGCTTTACGATGGATCCAGCCTTTGAGGTTGTACAAGCGTGCATCCAGCGGATCCATGCGCAAGGCTTCGTTGGCCATGACCATGGCCTCTTTGAACCGCAACTGCATCAAATACACCTCGCCCAGTTTTGATCGGCCTTCGGTACTGTCCGGCGCCAGTCTTATGGCTTCCTGGAAGCGCTGCTCGGCTTCGGGTAGTTTGATCTTACGGAAGTAAAGATCCCCCAAGGTGATACGCCACTTTGCGTTGGTGCTGTCCAGCGCGATCGCCCGCTTCCAGTCGTTCTCGGCACGCACCACACTGTCCATGCGCTCAAAGAGCATGGCGCGGTCCGCGAAATGCACTGGGTTCGCTGGATCGGCAAGTATGCGCGCCTCCACTTCGGCCAATGTGCCCGTGGGCTTTGCTTCTTTGGTAATGACCGGGTCGCTAGGGTTGCTGCACGCGACGGAGGCGAGCAACGAAGCCGCGAACAGAACGTAGAGGGCTTGGGGCATAAAGCGAAGGCCCCGGAATTTCCGGGGCCTTCAAAAGTAGCGGCACAAACCCATCAAGCCACGACCGGTTGTTCGGCCTTGACCACCGCTTCCTTGATCTTCTGTTCCAATTCATCGCACAACTCCACGTTGTCCTCCAGCAACTGCTTCACCATATCACGACCCTGGCCGAGCTTATTGTCGCCATAGCTGAACCAGCTTCCGCTCTTCTTGATGATGTTCATCTCCACGGCCATGTCTATGATCTCACCGGCCTTGCTTATGCCTTTGCCGAACATGATGTCGAACTCGGTCTTGCGGAAGGGCGGCGCCACCTTGTTCTTCACCACTTTCACCTTGGTGCGGTTGCCGATCACGTTCTCCCCTTCCTTCAGCTGGGTCATGCGGCGTATATCCAACCGGATGGTCGCGTAGAACTTCAGCGCGTTGCCGCCCGTGGTGGTCTCGGGGTTGCCGAACATGACACCGATCTTCTCGCGTAGCTGGTTGATGAAGATGCAGCAGCAACCGGTCTTGCTGATGGTGCCGGTGAGCTTGCGCAGCGCTTTGCTCATCAGGCGTGCTTGCAGCCCCATGGAACTGTCGCCCATCTCGCCTTCGATCTCGGCACGTGGGGTGAGCGCGGCTACGCTATCGATCACAATGATGTCGATGGCGCCGGAACGGATCAGGTTGTCCGCGATCTCCAAGGCTTGTTCGCCATTGTCGGGCTGACTGATCAACAAGTTCTCGGTGTCCACACCCAAGGCTTCGGCATAGAAACGATCGAACGCATGTTCCGCATCGATGATGGCTGCAATGCCACCGCGCTTCTGACACTCGGCAATGGCGTGTATGGCCAAGGTGGTCTTACCGCTGCTTTCGGGTCCGTAGATCTCTATCACACGTCCCTTTGGGTAACCGCCCACACCAAGTGCTAGGTCCAGCCCGATGGAGCCCGACGGGATCACCTCCATCTGCTCCACGGCATCGTCGCCCATGCGCATGACGGCTCCCTTCCCGAAGGTCTTTTCCATCTTGTCCATGGTGAGTTGCAGGGCCTTCAGCTTTTCCTTGTTGATCTCGTTCGACATGACCTGTGGTGTTTGGTTGATTGGTTGGGGCCGAGGGCGTGCGATAAGGCTCTTGACGGATTTCTCGGCGAACTTGTGACGCACAATTAAGCCATGCTGATCGGGATCGCCAAATTTCCTGGCAAGAAGTTTTGAACAGGAGTTGGTCTTATCCGCCTGGAACGGCCACCGAGAAAGCAGACGAAGTGTATAAAATATCCGACCAAACAAGATATTCTTCCGACGAACACTTGACAAGCCCCCACCGACCCTGATACGTTTGCGCCACTCTTTTTCGGTACGGATCGCTCTTCAGACCTCTGCCTTTGGACCACTTGTTCAGCTAACTGAACAAGATGTTGCGATTCGACAAAGCACCCTTAGCTGCTGCTGATCAGCCTTCGCCTGGCGTGCAGCCTGTCCATGACTGCGAACCCTCTTTCGGGCCCGAATCCCCGAACCCCATGAACGAAAACATTGACCCAAACAACACACCCATGCGCTTCCAACCGTACAGATCCTTGCCCAGCCGATACGGCTGGCTTGCATTGCTATTCCTATCGATCCTCTTGAGCTCTCCGGCGCAAGCCCAGAGCGATAGTCCGTGCGAATGCGCGCAACGCTGGGAAGGCGGTGGCCATTGGAACCTCGACCACACCGTGGATGATACCCCGAACTCGCCAGAGGCAAACGGGATCATCCGATGCGGTAGTTCGGCGGAGACACAAAGCCAGGTCGTTCCGGGGACGTGCGTCTATAACCCGGCGCTGTTCACGATCGATGTAGGCGGCGGTGGTTGCGTGGAGCCGAGCAGCGGCAACGTGGTCTCGGTCATCAACCCGACCCCGGGCCAACCCATCATCTGGCTGAACTTCGATATCCGCCCCAATGCGGGTACGTTCCAGATCCAGATCAACGACAACAGTGGCGACGAGATCGGTTGGGCCCTCTATCACTCCAACAACCCCACGGCCGGTGTTGCCCTTGGCGGGAACAACCTGACCACCGACTCACTCAGCGGCAATTGTGCGTCGCTGGGTTTCTCGGGGTGCGGCGTGGAAAGCGCCAGCACGTGGAACACGATACCGGTTCCCGTGTTCAATCAACCGACGAACTACTACCTGGCCATTTGGGACCAGGACGCGGACGGCAACCTCAACGTGAGCAATTTCAAGGCGAGGTTCGGTTGCGGTGACGCGGATGTCTTCCTCTGCAATCTCCAATTGGGCGACGTTCAACTGGAGTGCAACAACAACTCCACCTATACCGTGGAGGTGCCGATCATGGGTATCAACGGCCAGTACGTTGGTTTCGACCCGAACGCCACTCCCACCACCTCGGCTCCCGTTTGCCTCACCAATCCTGGTGATGATGTGCCAGTGAC
>JBKJPT010000184.1:0-3852 GCA_046595075.1 Flavobacteriales bacterium | reverse complement strand
CATCCGCATTGGTGACCACATAGGTATTCGATGTGATGAGGAATACTTCCGGGTTACGCGTGTCCACCGCAAAGAGGTCGGGCATGGTGAACGGGGTCTGTGTGTTGCCCGCAGGATCACGCGCAAAATCCACGTTGAGACCGATCGCAGGGATCTCCACGCCGAGGTCCGTCACGTTGAAGGTCGCAGAGAACGTTAACGCATCCGTCCAACTGCTTTGTGATGGCGCGTATTGCAAGCCCGACCCCGCATCGCCGGTCAACTGGACGAAGGGAGCATAGGCGACATCCATGGGCTCCGGGAATGCGATGTCGATATGAAAGCCCCCCGTACCGATGTGATCATCAATGACCACCACTGCCGAGGGGGTCGCCGACTGCACAGTTGCCCGGTGAGTGTCAATGATGAACAAACCGGGGAATTCCGCTTGCGCTGGTGGGTTCCCAGCGAGATCGGAGAAACCCGTTAGCGAAGCATTGATATTGAACAATTCCTCATCTGCATTCAACAGGTTGTAAGCCTTCCGGTAGGCGCTGTCGTTCAACCAAAGGCTGTTCGAGATATTCGGTGTGAGTGATGCGATCAGCGGATCATCATCCAAGAAGAGCAGGTCCGGTGTCAACGATGTGTTCAGTATCTCATCGAATTCGAAGGTGATCAACAATGCAGCTGAACCCACCTCCAACAGGCCGAGTGTTGTTGGTGTGACCGTAGAGGAGGCAAGCACCGGGTTGCGGGTGTCCACGTCGAACTGTGCATACTGGACGAAAGGGTCCTGACCGTTGCCGACCTCATCCATGATCCCATCCAGCAAAATGCCCAGACCACCGATCTCCTCGTTGCTATCGGTGACGGTGAAAGCGGCGATGTATTGGGTCGAGCTCAACCACATGCTGTTCTGCGGATCGACCGACAATGCGGCGCTAAGGTCGCCGCCCTGAAAAGCGATCGTCGGTATGCTGCCCACGTCACATGGTTCGGAGAGTTCCACCATGATCGAGAACGACCCTGAGATCGCGATCGCATCGTTGATCATGGGTGTACTCACTTCTGCCGCCAACACCTGCGGCCGTTCCGTATCGACCATAAAGGGTCTTGCGGCCATGTGCACATCCTGGATATTTCCATCGGCTGAAGCGGCACCTGTAATGCGCAAGAAGATGTCGTTCAGGTGGACCGAGGTCGGTGCGACCAGATACGTGATCGAATAGTGCTGGTCGTCCGTCCATTGCGCTTGTTGCAGCGTGAGTGCAACGCTGGTCGGGTCCTCAACGAGGTAATTGATCGCGGGGTCAACGTCCGTGTCCATGGGGCGGTCGAAGTCGATGTCGACCGAAATGGTTGAACCAATGTCGGCAATACTGATCATGGAGTCGGATGCGGCGACCGCAATGACCTGTGGTTTCTCGGAAGCGAACAATGCGTTCGCTGCATCCACCGCATCTGGTCCCACGACCTGTCCGATGAGCCTGCCGGGGATATCATCCACCGGCACGTGGATCCCCCCCCAGATGCGCGATAGGCTGCACTGGTCTGAAGCATCACGGTACGTGGCCCACTGCAAATACAGATCTTCCGATGGCCCGTCCTCGAATTCGAGGAACCCGTTCATGGTTGCAAGGAAGTTGCTCATGCCACCGGGGAAATATGGCGTGCCGGTAACCATCGTGAGCACCTCGGCTGCAGAGCGCGAGAACGTGGAGTGGCCCGATATGTATGCGGAGAAAGGCGGCGTGACGAAGTTGGGGCGTTGGTAAGGCCACCAGTTCTCAGCAAGTATCCAGCCCACACCCGCGTAGTCGGTAGCTGAACTGTCAATGTATTCCGGCCCCCGCCAAGTGTACAATTTCAGTTTGTCGATGTTCTGACCCATAGGCCCCTGGAGTGGGTCACCTGCTTGCACCAGTTCGATATAGCCGGGGATGAGCGGCAGCCCCGCAGGGTGGAAGTGTGGTTGCATGGGATCGCTGGATTGCCCGCGGTCGCCCATGTAGCGGATCGCCGAAACAGGACGCACGTAGTCATACCAGCCCTTGATGCCCCATGCCGAAATAGCGGCATCGTGCATAGCGCCGCCCAATGCGAGGTGGACCTTCACATCGTATTCCATTTCATCCAACACGGGACCAGTGCCCATCCATCGCCGTTCGAACAGCGGGTGGTCCATCACACTGTGCAGGATCGAGAACCAGTGGCCCGGCGGTGTCTCGGAGTTGGGGCCATCCGCCCAGAACTCAGCAAGGATGCGCGTGAAATCACCGCGCTTCACGATCTGCGGCGTGTATGGTAAACCGGTCACCGGATTCTGCGCATGACCCGGACCGGGGGCGCCACCACCGTAATAATCATAGAAAGCGCGGTACTCCGCCTCGGTATTGGGGTAGCTCTGTAAGCCACCATTGGATGCCGGGGAGATGTCCACCATCACGCCGTCATCCGGGTCCAGATGCGACTGCCAAATGGGGACCATGCAGAAGTTCCACTTGTAGTAAGAGTCCAGTTCGCTGGCCACGTTCGTGTCCAGAAGCGCGGGCGGACCGGGGTCGTGATAGACAGTGTACGTGTTGCCGTCCCTGACATGTTCGGTAGCCAACGCGGGATCCATGGCGAAGGGCTCCACATTCCCCCACTCATGCCCCACGGGCGCAGGGGTTCCTTGCACTGGGTTGCCGTTCTGATCCACTGCATTGGTGACCGTGATCTGCTGCCAATGGTTTGGATCGATGATGGTAGGGTTGCCGGGCGATTCGACTTGGATCGGCGGGTTCACCGGTGTGTAGTACAAATGCGCATAGTTGCCAGCCTCGTTCGAGCCATCGGTGTATCCGTAGGCGATGTATTGTTCGGCGATATAATTACCCAATTCTGCCGCCCCACCCTGGACGTAATCCGTCGATATGTTGGACCGATCATACCCCAATTCATCCATGAGCGCATCCAGGTTCTGTAGTGTGAGCAAGTACCCGGGCGAGGCTAAGTAGCGGTGGACGATCAGCCGGTACGCCGCGAAACTCATGGCCTCTTCCTGCGCATTGGATACTTCCAGTGTCGGCGGAACACCATCGTACGCGCACGTGTAAGTACCCCTGGTCCTACCCAGCAAGTAGGGTTCATCGTTCGGGACATATGCCGACCAGGCATCGTACATCGCCGCGGAAACGTGGAAGAGATTTCGTGCGTGCACCGGTGGACGCGCGCGATCCGTGCGAATGGCCGCAAGCAGTTGCTCGTTCCATTGCCTTGCGATCGATTGAGCTTGGACGGCGCTCGTGGATCCATAAGGGATATTTCCAGCGAGGAACAGGAGAACGGTGAGCCGGCGTAGTCGTTCGATCATGTGGGACCGGTTTGGTGGCAACGGGAACAGCACAGGGCGGGGCCACGACCGATCGTGGTATCCGACAACCAATGTAGCAGGATGGTGGGACCGAACAAGGGCCTGCGTATTCCATCCTGTAATTGCCCGCAGTGAAGGCAACCAGCAGTGTGCGCATGGCTGGCTGTGCAAGAACAGGTGCGGACCTACCTTTCCGATCCCTCGAACCGACGACCTATGCGATTTATCTCCGCGGCATTGCTCGTGCTCCCTGTCCTAGCTAGCGCACAGGTAGATCTGCCCATCTTCGGCAAACAGCAGGTGATCAACGGCTATGCGAGGGATGTCGAAGGCGAGGTCCTCTCCTACTTCAGTGTTTACCCCGAGCATGCCACCACTGCGCTTCTGACCCGGTGTACCGACGGGAAGAAGGTCATCGCTTGGGAAACAGCACCCACGTACTTCAGCGAACGAGAGTCCGTCCAGTACTACTACTTCAGTTGGATCGCTGCGCACAACAGCACCACCAGTGGCGG
>JBKJPT010000229.1:0-6546 GCA_046595075.1 Flavobacteriales bacterium | reverse complement strand
TGGAGGTGACGGTAACGTTCACCGAAAAGAACGGTGCCACGGAAATGGATCCGACCCACGAAGGATTTCCGCCCGAAATGGTGGCTAAGTGCACCAAAGGATGGAGTGAATGCTTCGACAAGCTGCAAGCGATTGCGGAGCCGTCTTGAGCACTGTCAGCATTATCTTCATTCAAGCTTCGGTCACTTCGATCGGCTCGCTCACGCGGCGAGCCTCGTTGGTCAACTGGCCCCATACCGTGCATGCGAAGGAGATGCGCGAGATGACCCACGAACCCTTGATCACACGTTCATCGCGGGGACCCCTGTCAGTTGTCCGTCCATCCACTGGCGGGCCTCGCCCTCATCACTGGTGGCAAACAGCCGGAAGCGTTGCGGGAAGTAGGAGAAGTACAACTTGGTCATCATCTCAAGCATGGCGCCCCGTGCCACAACGGCCAAGGCCATAAGGCCATCTTGTGTGTGCGCGAAGTGGTCCACTCGCGATGCGGACAATTCGAAATCCGCGTCCTCCGGAATCAGGCTGATGCAACCGTACCGTCCAGAGCCGGAGAACAAGCTCTGGCGCGCTGCGCTGATCTCTTCGATCCCTGCAAGATCCATCTTGATGCCCTCCTTGAACCGTACTTCCAGCAGATCAGGTCGTACCTGAACGACCACGGCCAACGTGGTATCGCAGGTTTTCGCATTGGCAACCATCTACACCGTGAGTTTGCCTTGCACACCGCCATCCGCCAAGTTTCCAGTGAACGAGGCCACCATGATCTTCAGCAGCGAGATCATCCGGCCATCCTTCGTATCCCAATAGTACCCTTCCATCGGCACCACCTTCAATACGGTTAGGTCGGGATCGTCAACGCCTTGGGGAAACCAAGCGGTCGCCATGGGGCTCCACAGTTCCTTCTTCTTCGCCATATCCTCCACTACCGTTGCCGTGCCGTACACCGACATGAACTCGGAGCGACCCATATTGGCGAAGAGCAGTTGCACCATCGGGTCGGCGGCCACGTCATGGTCCTTCATACTGCTGCGCGAACTAAGGAACCAGAAGTTCCCTTGGTCGCACACCTTCTGCGTGGCCATCGGGCGGCTGGGTATGGGCCGCTTGTCCAAGCGGGTTAGGAACATGCACATGGGATCGTGGCCCACCACCTCCTTGAACTGGCGTATGGCTTCCGCGCCTGATAGTTGTTGGGTTTCGCTCATGGTTCAAAGGGTGCATCAAGTTGGAGAATGGGGGATCACAACCTGCACGGTGCCCAGCAGCAGTCGATCGTACTACGAATTTGCCGCCAGGTCACCGGGTAGTTGTCCGCATGATCACTTCTCGACCGCATCGAATTGCTTGCGCAGTTCTTTGATGCGGTGCAGGTTCATTTGCACTTTGGCGCGTTGGCTGGTCGCCAGTGTGCGTGTTTCCGCACCCAGGTCGTCCTGCTTCAGCACGTCGTCATAGCGCCCGATCAGGTACTCTTCGCCACGCTCGCACTCGCTGAGCACGTTGGCGTTATCGCTCGTGGTGAGCGAATCGCGCAGGTCCATCCACGTGCGGTGCAGATCACCTTTGATCGTGCCCCCATCGCGGTGTTCCTCGCCGGGTTCTTGTTTGGCCAAAAGGGCGTCCACTTCCGCTTCCAACGGCGCGCGTTCGCTGCTGAAGGAGGCGAGGAGCAACTTGGTGCGTGGGTCTTCCGCGCGTTCGCTGGCTTCCGTATAACCCTTGCGGCTGTCCACCAGTAGATCGTGGATGTTGTGCAACTCAGTGATGTCGTTCTTGTGGTCCATGGTTCAGGTTGTTTTCCATGCTGCGACCAATTGTGGGCCGATCGCTGAACAAGCGCAATAGGAGGATCCTGGTTGATCCGTGTAGGAACGAACCTCCACAGGGCGGGTAACGCACACCTCGATCAAATTCCAACGCTTGCGGGGTTCCCGAACTGTGACATCACAGGAGCGCCGCGGATCCATGCAATGGCGATGAACGCAGACCCAACGACAGCGGGGACGCAGAGGCGTGGACTTCCACGGAAGCGCCGAAGTCATCCAAAGCGGATCAGCGCACCGAAGTCGATCGCTCCGCACGCATTACCGGTCGAACTTGAAGATGTCGCTGTCCGTGTTCGGTCTCCCCAGAATGCGGTCGCGAATGATCTCCGCAGCGATCACACTGAAGGTGATGCCGTTGCCGCCCATGCCTAGCGCGAAGAAGGTATTGCCGTCGTGCGGGTGGCGATCGATGTAGGGCAGCCCGTCCTTCGTCTCCCCGAAGGTGCCGCACCATGCGAACTCGCGGCGGAACGGGATATTGGGAAGCAGGGTGCGGAAGTCCTTCTCCAACGCCTTGGTCTTGGGCCCCTGCAAAGCATCGCGCATAGCCGGGTTCCGGAAGGGCTCATCGTGCCCGCCGATGATGATGCGCCCAGCATCCGCTGTGCGCATGTACAAGTATGGCCGCGCGGTTTCCCAGATCAATGCGTTGTCGGTCCAAGGTGTCTCGGCAGTGCCGGCCTCACTGATCAGCGCGTAGGTGCTGTGCAGCTTGATCACATCCTTGGGCAAATGGTGTTTGGTCTCATAGCCACTGGCATGCACCAAGAACTTCGCCTTCACAGTATGCCCTTTATGCGTCCGTAGGTCGATACCGTTGGCACTATCGCGGATTTCCACCACCTGCGTTCGCTCGAACACCTGCGCCCCCAGCGCGTGGTTCGCGGCGTGCAGCGCGTGGGTGAGCGCGTAGGCATCGGTCTCAGCGGCTAGGGTGCTGCGCAGTGCAGCCGGTGCAGCAAAAGGTAGCGCAGTGCGCACTTCTTCTTCACTCTGCAAAAGGTCCACATCGAAGCCGTTCGCTTTGCGGATCGCATGCTCTTTCGCCAGGTCCTTCACATGCCGCCGCTCGCTGGCATATTGCACGCTGGGCCGCCGTTGGAAGGGATCCATGCCCAGTTCGTTGGCGATCACTTCCAGCCGTTCCACAGCGTGCGCGCAAAGCTTGTAGCTCCGCACCGCGTTCTTTTCGCCCACGAGTTCCACCAGGTCGTGGAGCGGGGTGTCGATCTCATACTGCAACAGTGACGTGCTCGCGCATGTGCTACCCGCTCCAATGGACCGCCCGTCCACCACAACGGCCGATAGGCCAGACTTGGTGAAAGCGTGAGCGCACAACGCCCCTGTGATGCCGCCGCCCACGATCACCACATCGGTGCGCAGGTCGGTACTTAACTGAGGGTACGCGGCATGCAGTCCGTTGCGCACGAGCCAGTAGGGCACTCCGGAATGAAGGTCCATGCGATCCTCCGCCTCCAATGACCCATTGGTCTTCTCTTTCGTGAACGTGAACAAGGACATGGTGGAAGTTGTGTAGGTAGCGGCTTACAGAAAGCACGCCGCGGGGGATCGTTGAGCGTTCACTTGCGCTGAGCGACATCGCATGATGGTACGCTTATGGTGTTCCATCACGGCCATCTGAACGCTCATGAACGACCTAATGCACATCCTCCTCGGCGAGGACAATACCTGGACATTCCTATTGGAATGCTTCCTGCGCTCGGTTGCCATGTTCGTTGCGGTACTGCTGCTCTTCGCATTCACTGGTAAGAAGGAGGTGCGCCAGTTCAGCACCTTGGAGCTGATCGTGATCATCGGGTTGGGTAGTGCGGTGGGCGACCCCATGCTGCATGATGACGCACCGCTGCTGCCGGCCATAGTGGCGATCACCGCTGTGCTGCTGTTGTACCGCCTCACCAACACACTTACGAACCGGTCGAAGCGCGTCGGTGCCTTCCTGGAAGGGGAGGTGGCCACCTTGTTCAGCGAGGGCCGCGCGCACCATGAGGCCCTGAAGCGTGAAGGGTTGTCCTTTCTCGAATTGGTCGGGGACCTGCGCACCAAGCACGTGGAGCATTTGGGGCAAGTGAAAGCCGCGCACATGGAAGTGGACGGCGAGCTGAGCGTGTTCTTCCTCCCCGATGACGATGTGCTATACGGTCTTCCCATCGCGCCTGCAGAACTAGAGGCGGCATCACACGCACAACGGGTTCCCGATGCTCCCGTTAGTTGTAGCCATTGTGGCTTCACCGTCCTGCACGGCATCGCGCCAGGGGCCTGTCGGCATTGTGGTCATACGGTTTGGTTGCGTGCGATCAACACCAAGCGTGTGGCCTGATCGCATTTGACTTCACTTCTTGTTCTCTTGCACTTGCTCCGCATCGGCAGCAAGCAACTGCTCCAACTCTTGGAACAAAGGCGCTTGGCCGGGAATGGCAAGTGCCATCGCCTCAGGTATGGTGAGCCATGCGGCTTTGTCGATCTCTGGATGGGATTCGAACTTCCCTGAACCCACTGGCCACTCCAGGCTGAAGTTGTTGCTGTGCAATGCGATGGGGTCGAAGGCGCCTTCCACCGCCCACGCGAATACACACTTACCGCTGCGCGTCTGCGTCACCTTGGTCAGCTCCAACAGATCGCCCGTAGGGCGAAAACCGACCTCCTCCTCGAACTCGCGCATTGCGGCTTCGCGCGCATCTTCGCCCTTTTCCAATTCTCCTTTGGGAACGCTCCAAGATCCGGCGTGCTTGTCGGCATGGCGCGGACCACCCATGTGGCCCAACAGTACCTGCAATACACCGCTTTCGAAACGGTACAGGATGATACCGGCGGCTTTCTTCGGCATGGGCAATAGGTGTGATGGGATAGGGAGCAGTACCGTGTGTTCCAGCGGTGTGCCGTCCTTCTCGTAGCCGTTCGGTAAGCGACCTTTCCAAGGAAGGAGCGTGGCAGCATGCGATCCTCAGCTCCGGACAAAGCCAAGCCTACCGTCGCGAGCAATAGGATCCAGCAACCTACCGTGGAAGAAGTTCCACAGGTATTGTGAGCTTGGTCGCGGATCGGGTAACGATCTCCACACTGGATGGCCTAACATTAACTGAAAGCGTTCCGGCCCGTGCATTGGTTCCTATACGAGAACCCAAAACCAATTCCCATGAGAATTCCGCAGACCATTTTAATGACCACCGCACTGTTTATGCTCGCTGCCTGTGGCCGCGATCCTGGTACTGAGACCGACAAGGTCACCGATCAGATGAACGAGAACAGGGAAGAGGTCGCCGATAGCGACGGTGCCAAGGAGTGGATGAACGAACGCCAGGAGGCACGTAAGGAACTCGCCGATCTCCGCGAGAAGTTGGAGGATCGGTTGACCCGCGAGGAGAAGCGCCTCGCCGATGGGATCAAGGACACCGAAAAGCGGGCTGAATGTGCAGCGCACATCACCGAGCTGAAGTACAACATCGCACGCATCGACCGTTCCTTGGTCACCGTGGACGGTAGCACAAGCAGCGATTGGCAGCGCGTGAAGGCCGAGACGCGGAACGTGGCCGACAGCACGGGCAATTGGTTCGATCGCCAGGCGGAGAAGATCGACCATGGCACGGACATGGATTCCGATCACGACGGGCATTGATCGAACGCACGGAGGTTCTTTCTTGGTGAAAGTCTCCTATGGAGCAACGGGCTGCGCAAGTGGCCCGTTGTTCGTTTTGGGTGGGTCTGTTCCATGCAAGGACCGCGCGTAATGGATCTGGTGATCGTGATCGAACGCCGCCCGATCGATTGTGCGGATCGAACACACGAACGCCCCGCTTACGGGCGGGGCGTTCGTTGTGCATCGCGCGCTGGTCAGCGCTTGTTCGATGCGGTCCGTTTCGCGCTTCCGTTGGAGGAGGCTTTCACCGCGCCCTTTGGCTTGGCTTTCGACTTTGAAGCTTTCAACGAACGGCCGTTGCTTTCTTCGGCTTCCACCATTTCGCCTTCTTCGTCCTCTTCGTCTGCTTCGGCTTCAATGTTCACCACGGACTCAGCGATCTCCGTGAGCTTCTCGTCGGCGCCCTTCTCTTCTTCCAAGGTTTCGCGCAGCAAGTTTGCCACATCCTCATGACCAAGCTGATCCGCCCATGCTACCAGTGCACCGTATGTGGCGATCTCGTAGTGTTCCACCTTCTGTGCGGCATCCACCAGGCCGGCGTCCAACGCGGCATCATCGGCGAACTCGTCCATGATCTCCATGCCTTCTTCAAGTATGCCGTCCATGGCCGGGCACTTTTTGCCTTTCGCTGGCAAGTCCAGTGCTTCGAAGACCTGTTCGAGGCGTTCGATCTGACCTTGGGTCTCCTGCAGATGCCCGTTGAAGGCTTCGCGCAGCTCGTCGTTGTTAGCGGCCTTCGCCATTTTGGGTAGGGCCTTCAGGATCTGCTTCTCGGCGTAGTACACGTCGGCCAGCTGATCTTCCAGCAGTTTCTGCAAACCGGTGCTTGCTTGTTTTTGAGTTGCCATGGTCGTTGGGGTTTGTTCAGTGCTTGGTATTGCCACTGTTGTTGCCGCTCTTATTGCTACGGTCGTTTTCGTTGCCGGCCACGGGACGCTCGTCATCTTCGGCTGCATCGGCGCTCATGTCATCGCGCATGCTGGGATCGTCCGAAGCGGATGCGCCTGCGTTGCGCTGGGCATCGGGCTGTTGGCCGCTGCGATCGGTGCCCGTGCGGCGGTCACC
>JBKJPT010000142.1:0-19616 GCA_046595075.1 Flavobacteriales bacterium | reverse complement strand
TCGTAGGATTGTCCACCGGGATGTTGAGCGGATGGATCTGCGCCAGCGCCCAGTCCGGAATGTTCAGTTGAAGCGGAGTAGGCCCTGTGGAACCGGTGGCATCTTCCATCGCGGGATCCTTCCGACAAGAGAGCAAGCCCGTGCTGATGAGCGCGAACAATATGAGGGCCTTTGGCGAGCGTTGCATGAGGTGCGGATCCTACGGGAGCGCCAAAGTACGCGGCTCGTAACCGTCATGGACCCGGCGCGGCGAAGCGTGGATCTCCAAGGAAGAGCGTATCGGTGAGGGTGCGCAGAAAGGCCACCAGGTCCGTGCGATCCTGCTTGCTCAGCCTCACTTCGCCCCTTACCCAGGGTTGCATGTGCGGATCCAATGTCACTGCGGAAGTATGCACATCATCGGCGTAGAAATCCACCACTTGCTCCAAGGTGGCGAAGCGGCCGTCGTGCATGTAGGGTGCCGTCACTTCGCAATTGCGCAGCGAAGGCGTTTTGAAGCGGCCCATGTGCCACGGCAAATGCGTGCGTCCACCCAGGCCGGGATCGATCGGCACACTATCCAATCCGATGTTCACCACATCGTGACCGTTGAACAGCGGAGGCTGATGACAGTCCACGCAATGTGCGCGTGCGAAGAAGAGATCGCGGCCGCGTTGTTCCGTTGGAGTGAACACGGTCTTCTTGTTGTACACCACATCATCGTACTTCGAGTTCATTGAGATCAATGTGCGTTCGAACTGTGCAAGTGCGAAGGCGATGCGCATGCTGTCGATGCGCGCATCGCCAAAGGCGGCGGTGAACAGTGGTGGATAGCGCGGCATGGTGCGCAGCTTTTCGCACGCTTCCATCCATGAGCTGTTCATTTCGGTGTGTCCGCGCACCGGCTCGAAGGCTTGTAGTTCCACGCTCAGGGCGCGCGCATCCCAGAAGAAGAAATGGTCCCACGCGAGATTCTGCACCGCCGGTGCGTTGCGCAAGCCAATGGCACCGGACATGCCGCGTGATCGCGCCTGCGGATCGCTGAACGCGAAAGCCTGTGCATGGCAGGATGAGCAAGCCATAGAGCCATTGCCGCTGAGCGCCTGCTCATAAAAGAGCGCGCGACCGAGAGCCACGCCCTGCACCGTGAGCGGGTTGTCGTACGGGATGTTGGCGTGCAACGAAGTGTCGGCCCAGGCCCACGCTGGTATATCCAATGCCAAGGGTGTAGTGACGGGTTTCAGCGTTCGGCGCGAAGCCGTGCACGCCACGATCGCAAGAAGTAGAATGAAGACCGCCCGGGCGCGCATACAGCGAAGGTGCCTCAGATCATGTTCACCTCGCGCTCCAACAGCACACCGAACTTCTCCTCCACGCTGCGCAGCACACGTTCGCTCAGGTCGAAGAGTTGCGCCCCCGTGGCGCCGCCGTAGTTCACCAGCACGAGCGCTTGCTTCTCGTGTACGCCACAGGCACCATCGCGATGGCCCTTCCAACCGGCCTTTTCGATCAGCCAGCCCGCAGCCAGCTTCATGTGATCGGCGCCTGCCGGGTAGGCCACTGCTTCGGGGTGCGCTGCGTGGATCTTCGCTGCCAGTTCCTTCGGCACCACCGGGTTCTTGAAGAAACTGCCTGCATTGCCAAGCACGGCCGGGTCGGGCAATTTGCTGCGGCGTATGTCGATCACCGCGTTGCTCACGTCGGTGATCGTGGGTTGTGCAACACCCATGCGCTTCAGCTCATCGGCGATGTTGCCGTAGCTCGTGTTCAACACATGCTCCTTCTTCGTCAGTTGAAAGGTGACATTGAGGATGACGAAGTGGTCCTTGCCCTCGCGTTTGAAGTAGCTCTCGCGGTAGCCGAACGCGCACGCTGCGCGATCGAAGGTGATCACCTCCCCATCGCTGATCCGCATCGCCTCGAGCGAATGGAACACGTCCTTGATCTCCACACCATAGGCGCCGATGTTCTGCATGGGCGCAGCACCCACCTTGCCGGGGATCAGTGAGAGGTTCTCGATGCCGCCCCATCCGTTCGCCACGGCGTGCAGCACCAGATCGTGCCACAGCACACCGGCGCCAGCCTTCAGCCGAACGTGATCGTCGTCGGTGTACACCACGTCCATTCCGGGTATCTCGTTCAGCAGCACCACGCCGGGGTAGTCGCGCGTGAAGAGCAAATTGCTGCCACCGCCCAACACCAGGCGCGGCAGGTCCGCGAGCTCCGGCGCACCCAGCAATTGCCGCAGACCGTGCGCACTGCCGAAACGCGCGAGCATCGCCGCCGTGGCAGCAATGCCGAAGGTGTTGTAGGCGGTGAGAGAGGCGTTGCGTTGGATGATCATGCCGGGGCAAGTTTACCGTTCATGGTCCCATCTGATCGAGTCCCGGGTGAACAGGATCGTGCGACCAATTGTGGAAGCCTTTTGTCCCCCCCAAGCAAAACACCCCCCGGCGTCCCGGGGTGGCGATCGTCGGACACCCTGCAGAGGTCTAAGTCCAGAGCGTCTTTGTGCCGCACGGCCCCCGAAGCGGGAGACTGCTGCGGTGGTTTTCGTTAGGGGTGGCAATGGTTGCACACCTGCGTATGTCCAGGATGGCGAACCGGCCCGGAGCAAGGCTCCGGGCCGTTCCTTTGCCCGCCACCTTCGTTCGCCATCCCGCGAACTTCGGCGACCAAGCATGCCCCGCGCCATCGTCTGCGTCACCAACGACCTCAGCACCGACAATCGTGTACACCGCACGTGTACCGTGCTGCGCGAGTTGGGCTACGAGGTCGTGTTGGTCGGTCGCGTGTTGCCTGGGAGCCAGCCCGTTCAACGGCCATATGCTACCAAGCGCATGCGGCTTCTCTTCCGCAAGGGAGCGGGCTTCTATGCCGAGTACAACCTGCGGCTCTTCTTCTATCTGCTGTTCCGGCGTGCGGAACTGTTCGTGGCGAACGACCTGGATACGCTGCTGGCCAGTTACCTCGTTGCCCGCTTGCGCGGAAGGAACTTGGTGTACGACAGCCACGAGTTCTTCACCGAGGTGCCGGAACTGCAAGGCCGCTTCGCGCGCAAGGTGTGGTTGGCGATCGAGCGATGGATCTTCCCGAAGTTGAGGACGGTGATCACCGTGAACGATAGCATTGCGCGCGAGTACAAAGTGCGCTACGGGAACAAGATCGCCGTGGTGCGCAACATCCCCATGCACCGCGTGCTGGGTCCAGTGCCATCACGCAAGGATCTGGAGCTGCCGATGGACCGCTTCATCTTGATCATGCAAGGCAGTGGGATCAACGTGCAGCGCGGCGCGGAGGAGGCGGTGTTGGCGATGAAGGAATTACCCCGTGCGCTGCTTCTGTTGGTGGGTGGCGGAGATGCGTGGCCCGTGTTGGAACGCTTGGTGAGTGAAAATGACCTGCGCGATCGTGTGCGTCTGCTACCGCGTATGCCCTACGAGCGCATGATGCAGTACACGCGCAATGCCGACCTCGGCCTTTCGCTGGACAAGGACACCAACCTCAACTACCGCTACAGCCTGCCCAACAAGCTCTTCGATTACTTCCACGCGCACATTCCCGCGTTGGTCACCGACCTGCCCGAGGTCGCGGGCATTGTGCGGCAATATGAGGCCGGTATCGTAGTGGCGCAAGCCGATCCAGCGTTGATCGCCGCCGAAGTGCGTGCGCTCATGTCCGATGTGGTGCGGTGTGATGTGCTCAGGCAGAACGCTATTATTGCGGCCGACCAATTGGATGGCGGGCGCGAGAAAGAAGCGCTGAAGGCCGTTCTGCAACACGTTGGCTGAGCATCACCTGCATATCGTCAGTTTCGATGTACCCGCGCCCCCGAGCTATGGTGGGGTGATCGATGTGTACTACAAGGTGAAGGCGCTCGCCGAGCTGGGAGTGAAAGTGCATTTGCATTGTTTCCATTACGGACGCCCGAAGTCGAAGGAACTCGATGCCTTGTGTGCATCGGTGAACTACTATCCGCGTCGCACGGGCAAGCACCAGTTGCTGAACGCGCTGCCTTATGTGGTGGTGAGTCGCCGCAGCGATGCGCTCATGGACCGGTTGCTCGCGGATGATCATCCGATCCTCTTCGAGGGACTGCATTGCTGCTATCACCTTGGTGATCCACGTTTGCAGGGCCGTAGGCGTTTGGTGCGCGCGCACAACGTGGAGCACGATTACTACGCCGCGCTGGCGAAGGCCGCTTCGAGCACCTTCCGTCGCACCTACTTCATCAACGAGGCGCACAAGCTGCAACGCTTCCAACCGGTGCTGGCCGAAGCGGATCAGGTGCTTGCCATTTCGCCCAAGGACGCCACGTACTTCGGTGCGCACTTCCAACGCGTTACGCACATACCTGCGTTCCATGCGTGCAGCAAGGTGGAAGTGCCCGACGGCTTGGGCGACTTCGCCTTCTATCATGGTGCACTGGGCGTGGCCGAGAACGAACAAGCCGCTCTTCATCTGGTACGCAATGTGTTCAAGGACCTACCCGTGAAGCTGCTGATCGCGGGTAGTGATGCCACCAAGGAGCTCAAGCGCGCCATCGCGAATGCATCGAACGTAGAACTGCGGGAAGACGTTGATACTGCGGAGATCCATCGGCTCGTGCGCACTGCGCAAGTGAACGTGTTGCCCACTTTCCAAGCTACTGGGATCAAGTTGAAGTTGTTGCTCTGCCTGTTCACCGGTCGCCATGTGGTGTGCAACACACCCATGGTGGAAGGCACCGGACTAGCGGAACTCTGCCATGTCCACGATGAGGTGGAGGCCATGCGCGCGAGCATTCTGGCCTGCATGGGCAAACCAGCGAACGGCCAAGCCTTGGAAGATCGTGCGCGGATCCTGGAAGAGCGATTCAGCAACCGGCGCAACGCGGAGCGGATCGTAAAAATGCTCGGATAGCCGGCTCTCAGAGTGCCGCTCCGGCCGCACTGAGCTCCAGCAACTTCCCTTCCTCGCACCGCACCACGCGCGTGTTCAGCTTCTTCATGTGCGTGTAGTCGTGCGTGGCCATGATCACGCTGCGGCCGGTCTGCGAAATGGCGAAGAGCAGGTCCAGGATCTCCTCGGTGGTCTCGGGATCCAGGTTGCCCGTGGGCTCGTCAGCGAGGATCAATTCAGGATCGTTCAGCATAGCGCGCGCAATGCTCACGCGCTGTTGCTCGCCACCGCTCAGTTCATGAGGCATCTTGTACCCTTTGTTCGCGAGTCCCACTTTCTCCAGCACCTCCTGTATCCGCTGATCGATCTTCTTGCTGTCGGTCCAACCGGTGGCCTTCAGCACAAAGAGCAAGTTCTGGTTCACCGTGCGATCGGGCAGTAGCTGGAAGTCTTGGAACACGATCCCGATCTTGCGCCGTAGGTAGGGCACCTCGGCGCGCTTGAGCTTGCGCAGGTCGAACCCGCAGCAGAAGCCTTCGCCCTCGGTTAGCGGGATGTCGCCGTATAGCGTGCGCATCAAGCTGCTCTTACCACTGCCGGTACGGCCGATGAGGTAGAGGAACTCGCCGGTATACACCGTGAAGTCCACGTTGTTGAGCACGAGGTTCTCGCGTTGGAAGATCCGCGCGTTGCTCAGCTGTATGATCGGGGCGTCGCTCATCGTGGCCAAAGGTGGCAATTCATGTGCACGAACCCTCGTTGATGAGTGGATGCCCATCGCGATCCGTTGGCCCTGCATTTGCCGACACGACCGCGTGGATAAGTAGCACCCGCGCTCACCGACCCCGCCCAGCACCCAAAGAACTTTGATCGCTTGATGAAGCACCTGTTGTACCCGAGGATGCGCCGCGCAATGGTGGCCATCTCCCTGCTGCTCGCGCTGCCCGTGCTCGCCCAGCGACCCGCGCACTACGATCACCCCAATGCTGATCTGGCCAATGCCCAAGACCTCTTCAGCAAGGCGAAATACGGTGCTGCGCAGCGCGAGTTCCAAGGCGTGATCGAGCGCATTGCCGATCGCCACAGCGGCACCCGCGTGGAGGCCGAGTTCTACAGCGCGCTGTGTGCCGTGCGCCTCTTCAACGATGATGCGGGCTATCGTCTGCTCACCTTCATGGACGAACACCCGGAAGATCTCCATGTGCCCGCCATCCGCTTTGAACTCTTCCGCCACATGTTCGCGCAGAAGAAATGGAAGGACGCCATCGATTGGAGCAACCAGGTAGACCGGCTTGCACTATCCGTGGATGAGACCGAGGAGTACCGCTTCAAGCGGGGCTACGCCTACTTCCAAGAGGGCGACAAGGAGAAGGCGCTGGGTGAATTCGCACAAGTCACCGCCACCGAAGGGTTGTACGGTGCGCCATCGCTCTACTACGCCTCGCACATCCAGTACGAGAAGGGTAACCACGAGACCGCGCTCACCGGGTTCCGCAAGCTGGAGAGCGATGAGAACTTCAAGAAGGTGGTGCCCGCCTACATCGCCGAGCTGCTCTTCCTCCAAGGCAAGTACGATGAGCTGAACGCGTACGTGAAACCCTTGCTCGACGATCCCGCAGGCACCAAGCACGCGAACGAGATCAATCGCCTTGCTGGCGAAGCCAACTTCCGCACGGGCAATTACGCTGAAGCATTGCCCTACTTGGAGAAGAGCGTGCAGCGCACCGGTGTGGATCGCAGCGATCGCTACATCCTGGGCTACACCTACTACCGCACCGGCGATTGCCAAAAGGCCCTGCAACAGTTCAACATGGTGGCCAATGGTGAGGACAGCATTGCGCAACTGGCGGTGTACCACATGGCCGATTGCTACCTACGGCTGAACGAGAAGAACTACGCGCGCAACGCCTTCAAACGCGCTTACGAGATCGGCAAGGATCCCAAGGTGATGGAGGACGCCCTCTTCCAGTACGCCAAGCTCGCGTACGAACTGAGCTTCGATCCCTACAACGAAGCGATCACCGCGTTGCGCAACTACCTGCGCACCTATCCCAACACGCCGCGTCGCGATGAGGCGTACGAGTTCCTGCTGAACGTGTACTTGAAGACGAAGAACTACGAGGACGCGCTGGCTTCGTTGGACGAGATCCAGAACAAGGACATCCGTTTGAAGGAAGCGTACCAGAAGCTGGCCTACGACCGCGGAGTGGAGTTGTACGAGGGCCGCAAGTATGCCGATGCCGCGCTGTTCTTCGAACGGGCGTTGAAGTACCCTGCCAACCAAAGTGTGAATGCCCGCGCCCATTTCTGGATGGCCGAGAGCTATTATGGCAAGGGCGATCTCGCGGCGGCCCTGCGCAAGTATGACGATCTGCGCAATTCGCCCGGTGCGTATTCCACCGACCTGTATGAGCAGGCGGGCTATGGAATGGGCTACGCCTTCTACAAGTTGAAACAGTACGATGAAGCGGCGGTGGCATTCCGCAGGTACGTGGGTGGCAAGCAGGGCGAAGCGCGCCAGCGTGCCGATGCCATGTTGCGCGCCGGTGATTGCTACTTCGTAACGAAGGATCACACGCAGGCCGTGAAGTGGTACGATGACGCCATGCGCACAGGATCGCCCGATCGCGATTACGCACAATACCAGAAAGGCGTTTGCCAAGGCTTGCTCAACAACAACAATGGCAAGATCACCACGCTCAAGGGCTTGCTGGATCAAACGCCCAACTCGCGCTATGCCGCCGATGCACGTTATCAATTGGGCGAAGCGTACATCCTACAGGAGAACGATGCCGAGGCGATGAAGTACTACACCCAAGTGGTGGCGCAGCATGCAACGAGCCCGCTGGTGCAACCTTCCATGTTGCAGATCGCGCTCATCCACAAACGCCAAGGGCACACCGAAGAGGCGATCGCACAGTTCAAGGCCATCGTGGACAGGTACCCCACGGTGGATGGATCACGCGATGCGCTCTCGGGGTTGGAGAGCATCTACGTGGCGCAGGGTCGCGTGGCGGAGTACGACACCTATGTGCGCTCGCTCAGTTTCGTGGACCCCTCCACGCTCGGCCTGGATAGTACCTACTACCGCAGTGCGGAGATGCTCTACTTCGATGAGAAGTGCCCCCAGGCTATCGGAGCCTTCGGCGATTACTTGAACAAGTATCCCACGGGTGCCTACGCGCTCAATGCACATTTCTACCGAGGCGATTGCTTGTACAAGCAAGGCGCCTACGAACTCGCGTTGCCTGATCTGGAAGAAGTGGTGGGCCTGAACGGAACACAGTTCATGGAGAGCGCGCTCTTCGGTGCCAGCGACATCCTCTTTCGCGACAAGCGGTGGGAGGGAGCGCTGGACTATTTCGTGCGCTTGGAACCGCTGGCCACTTTTCCAGGCAACACGCTAGCTGCACAAGTGGGACAGATGCGTTGCTTGAGCGAACTGGCCCGCACGGAGGAAGCTGCATCAGCCGCAGGAAAGGTGGCGGCCAACGCCGATGCCACAGCGGACATGAAGTCAGAAGCAGGTATGATCTTGGCGAAGGCACTTTTAGCTAAAGATGATCTCGAAGGCGCGTACACCAAGTTCAAGGCAGTGAGCGCTGCGAGCACAAATGCCTTGGGTGCCGAAGCGAAATACCACATGGCTTACGTCCGCCACTTGCAAGCGCAATACCGCAAGGCCGAGACGGAGATCCTTGATCTGGCCAAAAAGTATCCCTCATATGATCACTGGAAGGCCCGCGCCTTCATCCTGCTCGCTGATGTGTACGTGCAGATGGACAACCGCTTCCAAGCGAAGGCCACCTTGCAAAGCGTGATCGATCACTGTAGAGAACCCGATCTGGTGGCCCAGGCACAGGAGCGCCTGAACGAGATCCTCGCTGGTGAGAACCGCGAGGAACGCACAGCGCCATCACCCGAAGAAGAGCTGACGATACCCATGCCCGATGGCAGCAACGGACGATAGACCATGAAGAAGACCATCGCCATACACATTGTCCTTTTGCTCGCGGTACTGTGCGGCCCAGCAACTTCGGTCGCGCAACCCGGCACATCGCAAGGGCAGTACACCATAACCGGTGATTACAACCCCACCTTGCTCAATGCAGAGAAGATCGATCTGCGGCCACAGCCCATCGATACCATTCTTACTGAAACGCCGATGCGCTATGATCTGCTCCCTGCCAAAGCAGAGATCCCGGTGAGAGTGGACAGCATCGAAGCCGCCAAGTTGAAAGTTGAAGCGGCGCAACAGCGCTTGTACAAAGGTTACGTGAAAGCGGGCTTCGGTCTCTACACCACACCGCTGGGCGAACTCTACTTCGATCAGACGCGCTCACGCGAGAACGGCTACGGCATACACGTGAAGCACCTCAGCAGCAATGGCGGACTGGATGACGTTGGACCGAGCACCTACAGCTTCAATAGTATTGACGCGCACTACAAGCACTTCCTCCAGAACCACGAGGTGGGCGGTGGCCTCATCTATGACCGTCGTCGAGTGAGCTACTACGGCTATGCCAGCAACGACAGCATCGACGACATCATCGACAATGCAATAGCACCACCTGATGATGCACTGATGCAGTTCTACAACGACATCGGTTTCAAGGGCCGCATCCGCAGCCTTTACGCCGACAGCACTTGGATCGCGCACGACGTGGGGATCGAAGTACACAGCTACAGCAACCTGAGCGAAAGCCGCGAGACCAACATGCGCGTGCAGGCCGACCTGGGGATGCGGGACGGTCGAGAGATCTATGGGGGCACCTTGCTCATCGACAACAACGCTTACCGCGGCAAGCTCGGTGGCGACCTCGGCGACTTCCGCCAGAACGGAACCCTCATCGGCCTGATGCCGCATGTGAGCTTGCAGGACGATCAGTACCTCATCAAAGTAGGGGTGGGCATGTATCTCGACTCACAGGGCGAAACATCCTTCCACTTCTTCCCGCAGGCGTATATGCACTACAGCCTCTTCGGCAACATCCTGGTGCCGTACGCCGGTGTGGACGGTGCCCGCCTGCGGAACAGCTTCCGCAGCCTTACGCGCGAGAACCCTTGGCTCAACGGTGCGCCTGTGCTGGCCAACACCAGCAAGCTCTACGACATCTATGGCGGTATGCGCGGCAGCTTCAGCAACAATGTAGGCTTCGACCTCCGGGTGAGCAAAAGCCGCTTGAAGGATATGCCGCTCTATGTCAATACATCCAACACGCCGTACGGCGATCAGATGGCCGTGATCTATGACCGCGTGGACATCCTCGACTTAAGTGGCGAACTCACCTATAGCCTGCCCGGTTCCCTGCGCCTCAACGGTCGCGTTGACGTGTACACCTACGAGCTGCGCGTGCAGGACGAGCCGTGGAACCTACCGCCATACAAGCTGGCCTTGGGCGCCACGTATGATCTGCGACAGAAGCTCATCCTCCGCACCGAAGTGCTCTTCATGGGACCACGCAAAGGACTGCGCTACGGAACGGACGAGAATTCGTCCAACATTACCACTGTCAGCCAACACAACCTGGACGGCTTCATGGACCTCTATCTCGGCGTGGAGTACCGCTACACCAAGCGTCTCAGCCTCTTCGTAGATATGAGCAACATGAGCGCGAGCAAGTACGAGCGCTGGTACAAATATCCGGTGCAGCGCGGGCTGTTCATGGGTGGGGCGACCTACGCGTTCTAGTCGCGTTCTGGCGTTAACGGAAGCAGCGGCGCATGGGCTTGGAGCAACGTCCTACGGCACCCTGTTAGAAGGTCCTTCTGTGCAAGCGTTAATTATCAACAAGGCCCCCGTCCGTGTTGGGAAAATCAACTGACCGGCGGGGTGCTGGAAGGTACATTTGGGGGCCTCGAAAAATGGGGCATTTCGAACCTAGGAACCATGTCCGAGACCACACTGGAAATGAGCGAAACGAAGAAGAAGGCGGCGGCGGCTTACTCGGCCGACAGTATTCAAGTATTGGAGGGCTTGGAGGCGGTGCGAAAGCGCCCAGCGATGTACATCGGGGACATCGGCGTTAAGGGGCTGCACCACCTCGTGTACGAAGTGGTGGACAACAGTATCGACGAAGCGCTGGCGGGGCATTGCGATACGATCAACGTGCACATCCTACCGGACAATAGCGTCCGGGTGAAGGACAACGGCCGTGGTATACCGGTGGATATGCACGCCAAAGAGGGCCGCAGTGCGTTGGAAGTGGTCATGACCGTGCTGCACGCCGGTGGCAAGTTCGATAAGGACAGCTACAAGGTCTCCGGCGGTCTGCACGGCGTGGGCGTGAGCTGCGTGAACGCGCTCAGCGACATGCTCCTTGCTGAAGTACACCGCGATGGCAAGGTGTACCAGCAGGAGTACAGCGAAGGCAAGCCGAAGTACGCGGTGAAGGAAGTGGGCACCACGGATACGCGGGGCACCATCGTCACCTTCCACCCGGATGCGACGATCTTCCAAGTGAGCGAGTTCAACTATGACACCCTCGCGGCACGGTTGCGCGAATTGTCCTTCCTCAACAAGGGCATCCGCCTCACCCTCACCGATGAGCGCCGCACCAACGACGATGGCAGCTTCGTTAACGATGTGTACTTCAGCGAAAGGGGACTGGTCGAGTTCGTGCAGTTCCTGGATGGCAATCGCCAGAGCCTGATCGAGGACACGATCTACATGGAAGGCGAGAAGCAGGGCATTCCTGTGGAGATCGCGATGGTGTATAACGACTCGTTCAACGAGAACCTGCACTCCTACGTCAACAACATCAACACCCACGAGGGCGGCACGCACCTGGCCGGTTTTCGCAGTGGCCTTACACGCACGCTTAAGAAGTATGCCGACAACAGTGGCGCAACCAAGAACCTGAAGTTCGAGATCAGTGGCGATGATTTCCGTGAGGGCCTCACGGCGGTGATCAGCGTGAAGGTGCAGGAGCCGCAGTTCGAAGGACAGACCAAGACCAAGCTGGGCAACAGCGAGGTGGCCGGTGCCGTGAACATGGCCGTGAGCGAGATGCTCGATAACTACCTCGAGGAGCACCCGCGCGACGCCAAGCAGATCGTGGAGAAGGTGATCCTTGCCGCTACCGCCCGCCATGCGGCGCGTAAGGCGCGCGAACTGGTGCAGCGCAAAGGCGCCTTTACCGGTGGTGGGCTACCCGGCAAACTGGCCGATTGCCAGAGCAAGGACGCCAGCCAAAGCGAGCTCTTCCTGGTGGAAGGAGACAGCGCTGGTGGTACTGCCAAGCAGGGCCGCAACCGCGAGTTCCAAGCGATCCTGCCGCTGCGCGGTAAGATCCTGAACGTGGAGAAGGCCATGCAGCACAAGATCCTGGACAACGAGGAGATCCGGAACATCTACACTGCGCTTGGGGTGAGCATCGGCACCGAAGAGGATAGCAAGGCGCTCAACATGGCCAAGTTGCGCTACCACAAGGTGGTGATCATGTGCGATGCCGACGTGGACGGTAGCCACATCCAAACGCTGATCATGACCTTCTTCTTCCGCCACATGCAGGCGTTGATCGAGCACGGTTACCTCTACATCGCCACACCGCCATTGTACATGGTGAAGAAGGGTAAGGAGCAGGTGTACTGCTGGACCGAGGCTGAACGCGATGCCGTGATCGACTTCATGCGCAAGGGCAATAAGGAGGTGAACGTGGGCGTACAGCGCTACAAGGGTCTTGGCGAAATGAACGCCGAGCAATTGTGGGAGACCACCATGGATCCTACGCGCCGCACATTGCGCCAGATCACCATCGAGAACGGCGCCGAGGCCGACCGTGTCTTCAGTATGCTCATGGGCGATGAAGTACCACCGCGCCGCGAGTTCATCGAAAAGAACGCGATCTACGCCAAGCTGGACGTTTGATCCACGATCCCGAACAAAGCGAAAGCCCCGCACCCTGAGCGAAGTCGAAGGGCGGGGCTTTCGTGTGTTCCAAAGGATGTCACAGATCGTGATATCCTAGTAGCGCACTTATGGATACAGCTTATTCAGCTGGTTTGGCGGACCGGAACACACGGCAAATGCGAACGCCGAAATGGATCGTCGGGGTAGATGTCTCGTCGTTCACGGCAAGTTCGTAAGCGGGGTTGCCGGCATAAGTGCCGGAATGCATCACCGCGCGCAGGGTCTTCCAGCGGTAGCCCACACCGCCGAAGCCCTCAATGACCATGGCGGATCTTGCGTTGCCCTTGAACTTCGGTTCGGAGGAGCCGCCCCAGAGAAGCCGCACAGCGAGCACATCGGTCCGTTCACTTCGCAGGCCATCGAAGGAGATGTCCTCGGCGTTGTTGTAGCGCACTTGCTTGCGATCGAACCTCCAGTGGCGGTAGAATCCATCGAGTTCCATATAGCTGCCCCCGCCGCTCTTGGAATACAACCGGATGCACGGCCCGATCGTGTAGGCTTTTAGCAACCAGTTGCGCCAGTGGAGTTCCTCGTAATCGCCACCGAAGCGCGTGCCGGGCTTCACCTCGCCGCTGCGCGATAGGCTTGGGCGAAAGCCGCCGTGTGCACCCCATGCGAAGCGCCCGCTCACGTGGTACGCGCGCGCGTTCAGGTTCAGCATGAGATCCTGGATGACCTCGGTGCCCAACAGCCAATGCACACGTTCGCGCTCCTGAGCGCGCAACGGAGCGAACGGAAGGGCGCAGAGTGCCATGAGGAGGAAACGCGGGCCAGCGAACACGGGTGCGGAATGATCAAAAACGCCCCGAACCTACTTCAGCACCGTCACATGCCCGATACGCTCGATCACTTCGTGCGTCAGCTTGTCGCGGCACTTCATCTTCCACACATACACATCCTCCTTCACTACCTCGCTGCGGTACAATCCATCCCATTCGGCGTGGACCACATTGCTCTGGTGGATGAGTTCGCCCCAGCGGTTGAAGATCTTGAAATCGTAGTTCTCCACTGCCCAGGGCAGATTGAAGATGGGGCAGAAGCCGTCGTTCTCATCGTCGTCGTTTGGTGTGACGGTGTTCGGAACCCATATGAGCAGGACATCGAACACTTCCACCGGTGCGCAGTACTCATCGGGGCAGCCGTTGTTGTCCGTAACGGTGAGGCAGATCATATAGGTATCACCAAGGCCTCCGGGGAACGTGAACGCGGGGTTCTCCGCAGTGCTGGATCCCAGCCCGCCGAAGTCCCAGCTGAAGTTGCTCGCATTGGGCGAACTGGTGTTGGTGAACTGGGCCAGTGGGTTGTTCACCAATAGTGTTTCCGGTAAGTAGGTGAAGCCCGCCACAACGGGTGCCGGTGTGCCGATCACTGCCGCACCGCTCGCTGTGCAACCGTTCGCGTCCTGCATAACGATGATGAAGTCGCCGGGGCAGAGGCCGGTGAATGATGCGCTGCTGGTGAAGCCAGCGCCGTTCAGGCTGTATTGTGCGCCTTCGGGATCGTTGACCACGATCGTGCCATCGCAGGTGCCGGGGCAGGTCTCATCGGTAGCCACAACGGCGTCGATCACCAGCGCGTCCGGTTCGCCGATGGTGAAGGGCACCATGGCGTTGCAATTGTTCATGTCCAGGACCGTTACGCTGTAGTCACCCGCGCAAATGCCCGCAGCGCTTGGCGCGTTACCAGCGATCCCGTTGGACCACTGATAGCTGTACACGCCATCGATCGTGTTACCGCCAGTGGCGTTCACCGTTGCAGAACCGTTGCACACGCCGTTGCAGATCGCATCGGTGGCGCCCACCACAGGCAGGATGTCATCGGTGAAGGTGATGGTCACTTCATCCTGTGTGATGCACCCATCGTTCGATGCCACGATCCATGTAAAGGTGTAGGCACCACCCGCGCTGGCTGTTATGGTGTTCGTGGGCGAGGTGGGATCGCTGAAGGTGATACCCGCAGGCGCGCTCCAGCTTCCGCTGGCCCAGTTGCCCGTGGCGGTCAACGTGAACTCCAATGTGCAACTGACGGCATCGGGTCCGGCGTTAGGTGGTGCAATGAGGAAGACCGTTGCCGTGGAACTGGCGATGGCGTTGGGGCATGGCACAATACCGAAGACCGTGTAAGTGTATACGCCTTGCGGGCTGATGGCTGGATCGAAGGTGCCATTGCTCGCAACACCACCGGGACCTGTCCATGTGCCACCGCTCATAGGCGTACCCCCCAACAGACTGAAGAGCGCGATCGGCGCAGCTTCCGGGCATAGTGTGATGGAGCCGTTGGTGCCCGCATCGGGGAGCGGGTTTACGGTCGTGGTCACCGTGGCGGTCTGGTTCGGGCAGGGTACAGTGGCGATCACCGTGTACACGTAGCCACCGGGCGTATCCGTTGCTGGGTCGAAGATGCCCTCGTTCACGCCGTCGGGTCCGTTCCACGCGCCACCGGTATCGGGCGATCCCGTCAAGATGTTCAGCAGTGTGATGGGTGCATCATTGGAGCAAAGCGTGGCGGCGCCGTCGATCCCTGCGTTCACCGTGGCCACGATGCTCATCTCCACCTGTGCCGTGTCGTTCACGCACGGTGCTGGCACGTACAGAATGTAGGTGTAGGTGCCCGCTGGTTGTGCCGAAGGATCGAAGCTGTCATTCACCGCTGCGCCGTTCGGTCCGAACCAGGAGCCACCTGCATCCGGCGTGCCCTGCAACGCAGCGAATAGGTCGAACGCTGCATCATTTCCACAGAGCGTGGCCGCGCCATCGTTACCTGCATCGGCGTTGGAGAGCACGTTCACCGTAACAACGGCTGATCCAGAAGGACACGGCGCCACACCGTTCACAGTGTAGGTGTAGTCACCTGCGGCGCTGGTTCCGGGTGTGAAGATGTTCGAGGTGGCACCCGATGGTCCGCTCCAGGATCCGCCGGGATCCGCGCCACCTAATACAGGGAAGAGGTCCACTTCAGTACCCGCGATGCACAGGTTGAGGACATCACCCGTCCCGGGGTTGGGCAGTTGAGTAACGGCAACCGTTACGCTCGCTACATCGGCCGGGCAGGGAGCTGTTCCGCTAACGGTATAATTGAACATGCCGGCGAAGTCGATCGCAGGATCGAATGTTCCATTGAAGGGCGCACCGCCACTGCTGGTCCATGCGCCCCCCGATGCTGGCGATCCACCAAGTGAATTGAAGAGCGTTACAGGCGTATTGCTGAAGCAAAGTGTGATCGCACCATCGAGGCCCGCGTTGGGCGGCGTGATCACATCCACCGTGACCGAGCTGCTTACGCTGCTGCATGGTGCAGGTACCGCGATGGTGTATGTGTACACGCCGGACGGCATCGTTGCTGGATCGAACTGGCCGTTGAAGGTCAGGCCACCGGGCGTGTTCCAACCACCGCCTTGGTCCGGCGATCCTTCCAAGCTGCTGAATAGGTCCGCAGGTGCATCGCTCGCGCAGATCATGAGGAAGCCCGGGCCACCGGAATCGGGTTCGGTCACTGCGGTGACCGTAGCCGTGGAAGCATCGTTCGGACAAGGTGCAGTTCCGCTGACCGTGTAGGTGTAAACGCCAGCACTCATCGTTGCGGGGTTGAACAAACCACCTACAACAGGTGATGGTCCGCTCCAAATTCCACCCACAGCGGGTACCCCGCCCAAGGCTGCGAACAACGCAGCGGGAGGACTGGTGATACAGAGGGTGAGCGCGCCATCAAGACCCGCATCCGGTGGTTGAACCACGTTCACGGTCACACTGCTGCTTACACTGGCGCACGGCGGTGGTACGTTGATCATGTAGGTGTATACACCCGCGCTCATCGTTGCGGGATCGAAGGCGTCACCGATCACCGCGCTCGGTCCGCTCCACGTGCCACCCGCGTCCGGTGATCCGCCTAGCTGCGCGAAGAGGCCGATGCCGGCATCGCTGTAACACAAGGTGATGGAGCCGTCCGTTCCGGGATCAGGGGCACTTACTACCGTCACTGTCACTGTCGCGTCGTCGTTCGGACAAGGCGTTGTTCCGTTCAGCGTGTAGGTGTACACGCCTGCGCTCATCGTTGCGGGGTTGAACATTCCACCGGCAACTGGCGAAGGACCGCTCCAGTTTCCGCCTGCTTGCGCACCACCGCCGAGCGCGGCGAACATGGATGTACTCGGACTGCTGATGCAAAGTGTCATCGGACCGTCGGTTCCTGCGGTCGGCGGAAGGACTTCGATGATCGTCACCGTGCTGCTCGCATTCACACAAGGAGGCGGTACCACGATCGTGTAGGTGTACACGCCGGGGTTCATTGTGGCCGGATCGTATTGTCCGCCAACCACCGCGCTAGGGCCGCTCCATGTACCGCCGAGGTCAGGAGTTCCCCCTAGTTCGCTGAAGAGATCGATGGCTCCATCAATTGTGCAGAGCGTGGCGTTGCCCGGTGTGCCAGCATCGGGCGCAGCGACAACCGTCACTGTTACTGTCGCATCGTCGTTCGGGCAAGGCGTGGTTCCGTTCAGCATGTACGTGTACACACCTGCGGTCATCGTTGCGGGATCGAACATTCCACCAACAACAGGGCTTGGCCCGCTCCACGCGCCGCCTGCTTGCGCACCACCAGTCAGGGCGGCGAACATGGATGTGCTCGGACTGCTGATGCAAAGGGTGATCGCACCATCGATGCCCGCGTTCGGCGGGGCGACTTCGGTGATCGTTACTGCGCTGCTCGCGTTCACGCATGGCAGAGGAACGGTGATCGTGTAGGTGTACACGCCGGGGTTCATCGTGGCCGGATCGTATTGTCCGCCAACGACCGCACTGGGGCCGCTCCATGTGCCGCCGAGGTCCGGAGTTCCACTGAGTTCGCTGAAGAGCAGGATCGCCGCATCCGTAGCGCATAGGGTTGCATTACCTGGTGTGCCAGCGTCGGGGTTGGTTACGACGTTCACATCCACCGTTGCCGAGACCGCAGGACATGGAGCTGATCCGCTAACGGTGTACGTGTATGTGCCTACAACGCTGACGCCAGGCGTAAACGTTCCGTTCGTTGCGCCACCGCTTGGTGACGTCCACGTACCTCCAAGGTCAGGGGTGCCATTGAGGCCGATGCTGAGTTGCGTGGCCGGGCTCGAAGAGCAAAGTGTCAAGCCGCCGTCGATGCCTGCATCGGGCATTTGATCAATAGTGACGGTGACAGTGGCGCTAAGAGGAAGACACGGGGCAGTACCAGTAACAGTGTAGGTGTACACACCCGCGCTCATTGTCGCGGGGTTGATCATTCCTCCAACAATAGGCGAAGGACCGCTCCAAGCGCCACCAGCTTGCGGTGCTCCACCCAGCTGCGCGGACAAGGACACGGCCGCATCAGTGGAACAAAGTGTAACCGCGCCGTTCGTCCCTGGGTCCGGTGGCGTGTTCACCGCAATGGTCACCGTTGCCGCATCAGCAGCACAAGGCGGTGTGCCAGGTACCGTGTAGGTATACACACCGGGAACATCCACGGCCGGATCGAATCCGCCAGATGCAGCGCCACCACCGGGCCCGGACCATGATCCGCCGCCGTCAGGTACACCACCCAACAATGTTTGCAGGGAGACGGCAGGGTTCGAAGCACATAAGGTGGTGGTGCCATCTGTGCCGGCGTCGGGTGGGGTGCTGATGGAGATGGTCACCGTTGCACTTGTATTGGGACAAGGCGCAGTGCCGGTGACGGTGTAAGTGTATACGCCTGCGTTCATCGTCGCGGGGTTGAACATGCCACCGGCAACGGCGGAAGGACCACCCCAGTTGCCGCCGGCCTGTGCGCCGCCACCGAGCAAGGGGAACAGTGCTTGCGCGGCATCGGTACTGCATGCGGCCAAGCTGCTGCTGATACCGGCGTTCGGCAGTGGGTACACCGTCACGTTCACGGTGCTGCTCACCGGTGTCCCACAAGCACCAGCACCACCTACCGTGTAGGTGTATATGCCTGGCGGATCCACTCCGGGTCCGAATGTGTTCGAATGTGCACCACCACCGGGGTCGGTCCATGTGCCGCCTGCCGTTGGCGTGCCACCCAGCTGCGAGAAGAGGTTTATCGCTGCACTGTTGCTGCACAGCGCCACGTTCGCGTTGGTGCCAGCGCTCACCGTTTGGTCCACGGTGATCGTCATGCAATCGGTACTCGTGCACGAGGGGTGGCCCACCTGATAGACAGTGACACAGTATTGCGTGGTGCCAGCCACCGTGGCGATCGGGTTGGGAATGTTCGGGTTGTTCAACCCGGTAGCGGGCGACCAACTGTAAACGAATGCGCCGCCCGGGCAGGTGGCCACACCGTTCCATGCAAGACCCTGGTTCGGATCCAACGGAGAAGTATACACCACGCCTCCTGTGCTATTGAAGAGCGTGAAGGATTGCTCGTCGTTGTAGATGGATCCCTGGTTGTAGCTCAAGGAAATGGTGGAGCCGCTTGTGACGGGTATGTTGACGTTGCCCTGTGATCCTCCAGGAAGTGTCCATTGCGTTGGAACACCGTTCACCGTGATCGTCACGTACGATCCGTTGGAGCCAACCCCAAAGAGTCCGGTCCAACCGTCACCGAAATCATCATAGAGCGTGAGTACATAGTTGCAATTGGTCGGGAAGCCGCCGCTCTGAACGCTCGCGTTCAACTGCACCGGCGTGCTGCACGTGCTCGCATCAGGGCCTGCGGTCACCTGCGCCGCAGCGGTTATCGTCACCGTGAGCGTCGTGTCGTACGTGCAACCGAAATTGTCGGTGACGTGATAAACGTAATTGTAGTTCCCCGGCCCTGGAGGTGTTACGCACGCTTGGTTGCAGTTGGCGTTCTGGCTGGTGATGTTCGGCCCGATCCAGTAGCTGCTGTC
>JBKJPT010000056.1:0-5762 GCA_046595075.1 Flavobacteriales bacterium | reverse complement strand
GATCCGCCGCACGTTGCCGTTGCTCATACCACCGAGCCGGAAGCGCACGAATACCTCACGGACGTGCAACGTTTTGATCATATGCTTGTACATGAAGCGCAGGAGGATCTCATAGTCCGCAGCGATGCGCAAGTCGGTGTTGAAGTAGCCGAGCCGATCATAGACGTTCTTCTTGATGAAAGTGCCCACGTGTGGTGGCATCCAGCCCTTGCGGAAGTTCTCCCGGTGGTATGTGCCGCTCAACCACGTGCGATGCACTTTGTGGATATCGTGTTCATCCACCATAATGATGTCGCCATAGACCGCATCGACGTGCGCGCGCTGGAAAGCGGAGACCACATCGGCGATCACGGTGGGCGTCATGAGCAGATCACCGGCGTTCACGAAGCCGATCACATCGCCAGCGGCGAGGCGAAGGCCTTTGTTCATCGCGTCGTAGATGCCCTTGTCGGGTTCGCTCACCAAGGCGCCGAGCTTGGGGCGATAGCGATCGAGGATCTCGATGGTGCCATCGGTGCTCGCACCGTCGATCACGATAAGCTCGATATCGGGATGGGTCTGGGCCAGGATGCTATCGAGCGTCTCCGAGATCACAGGAGCCACGTTGCGGCAGACGGTGATCAGCGTGACCTTCATTCGATCGCACGCTCACGCAACGCCACTGCAGGATTGCCTTGGTAGATCGTGTAAGGCTCCAAGTCCTTCGTTGCAACACTTCCTACCGCAAGCACGCTGTGGCTCTTCATTGTTACCCCGAGCGTAACGATCGCCCCTGCCCCCACCCAGCTACCGTCTTCCAACACCACCGGTTTGCTGTATGTGGGGTAGTCCACCTTCTTGTAGTCGTGGCTGCCTTGGATGATCATAGCGCCTTGGCTGATGACCACGTTGCTTCCGATGGTGAGCGTATCCAGGTTATCCAGCCATACGCGCTGGCCGATCCAACTGTGATCGCCGATGCGCAGCTTCCACGGGAACTTGATGTTGACGCCCGGGTGGATCACCACGCCTTTGCCCACACGCGCACCGAAGAGCCGCAACAATGCGGGTTTCGGCGAACGGAACGGAAAACACGGATTGAGGAAGAAAACCGCGTTGGTGAAATACCACAAGGTGCGTTTGACGAACCCCGCACCGGGGTCGAAGGTCTTCGAGTTGTCGAAGCGGCTGAGGTCGACGGTGCCGCGCGCGCTCATTGGTTGAACAGGAGATAGCTGCGTTCCACGTTGGCTGGATCGCTCAAATATCGCTCGGACAATTGGGACGCGCCGTTAGCAAGCCGATCGAAGCCTAGCTGATCCATGGACAGGAGCGCCTCGATGGTCGCGTTGAACCGCTCGGGCTCCTCCAAGGGAATATCCCACCCTGCTTGTTTCGCTTCAAGTTCCTTCCAAGGCGTGCGATCACTGATCAGCAACGGCCTTCCGACCATCAAGGCTTCGAGCATGGTGTGCCCGAAGTTCTCGCCCACGCTGGGCATGTAGAGCGCGTGCGCTTCGGCCAGCACCGCCGCCACGCGGTCCTGCTCGATGTGGCCATGCCATTCCACGATAATGTTCGCTGGCAACTTGGCAACGGCTTCCTGGCAGCGCTTCCAATACGCCTGATCGTACACGGTGCCATACAGGTCGAATCGTACTTCGCCTTGCACATCGCGCAAGCGTTCAATGGCAAAGAGCGTGTTCTTTTCAGGAGCGATGCGGCCGACGCTCACCAGCCGCAATTTGCCGGCATTCTTTTGGATCGGTGCAGGTGCGCTCACCTCCACCTTGCGGCCGAGGTTGGGCACGAGATGGATCTTCACATCGCGGCCTATCCAACGGCGGATGTCCTCCACCTCTTCTGCATTGGTCGCCTGGAACTCCACGCCTTTGAAACAACCGACTGTCTTGATGAAGAGCAGAAAGGCGCGCTTCTTGGCTGGTGATTGCTTCATGGGCCCGCGCGCGAGCATGCCACGCACCGCCACGATGCGGCGTTGCTTGGTGCCGCGAAGGATCCACAAGGGCGCAATGGTGCTCCACTTGGAGTAGAGCCCGTTGATGTAAACCACATCCCACGCACGTTCGCGCAGCAATTGCTTCCACTGCTTCAGCGTGCGCTGTTGCGGCGATGCATACCAAACGCGTTCTCCGGTCGGAAGCGTAGACCACTCATCCTGCTTTAGATCATTTGGTGAACTGCGCGCCATGTAATCGCGATCACCTGCCACGATGTGGAAGTCCACGCGATCACCGATGTGGTCTACGAGGTTCACCATGCTGCGCACCGGACCACCCGCTTTGTAGAACGGCTTGTACCAATCGATGAAGGCGAGAACCTGCGGCTTGCTCATGGCACCGTGGTGTTCATGAGTTCGAAAGCGGTGCGCGCCCAATCCTTCGGGCTCCACGCCCGCCCGAGTTGCGCGCTGCGTAGACCCATGGCGCGCAGTTCGGCATCGCTGTTCAGTACGAACATCCGCAGCATGGTCTGGAGCACGCTCTTGTCGCCAGTGATGAAGCGGTGACCGTTCTCTCCTTCCACTAGGAAGCGTTCAGCAGCGCCCACCGCAGAACTCAACAGCAGTGGAAGACCCGCGCATGCATGCTCGTGCACCACCACACCCCAGGGTTCGTACGTGCTCGGCAACACGAACACGCCGCATTGCTGCACGATATCCTCCATCTCCGTCGCTTGCTTGAAACCAAGGTGCTTGATGCGCGGATGCCTGCCGGAAGGTGAGTTCATCACCTGATCTTGCAATTCGCCGATGCCCGTGTACCAGAGTCCCCAATCTCCGGCTTCGTTCCGGTCGCACAGTTCGGCGAACGCATCGCAGAGCAGTTGATGACCTTTGGTGGGGATGTACCGCGCCACACAGAGGAAACGGTGCGGCCATGCGTTCGTGCGCTCGGTCAACAGCCGGTCACCTAGCGGCAGGAACACGGATGTATCTGCGGAATAGAAGCCCGTGCGAACACGATCAGCACCGAAGCCAAGGCGATGGGCGTAGTTGGCCTGCGCTTCACCGGTTACCCAAGCATGAGAATAGGTGCGCGGCAACCATGCGGGTGCGAGCAGCATGTTGGCCCACTGCTTCGCATCGCCACGCCAAGCGGTATCGAAGCTCATCACCGTGGTCGCACCTCGCTTCCGCAGCGCGCGGCACACCTTTAAATAACCCTTGTCCACCCAGCCGCTGGCAATGACCATGCGGGGTGAAATGCGCTGCGCGAGGACCAGAAGCTGGTCATCGTTCAATGCGTTCCGCTCATACACAGTGATGCGCGGATCGAACTCCAGATGGAATGGCGCTTCCTTGTTCAGCGCCCACCTGACGAGGTGGATATCCACCGCATGTTCCTCCACGAAGGCGTTGAGGCAGGCGAGGACATATGGCGCCAGTTCGGTGTACAACACCAGCACGGTGCGGCGTGCGTTGCTTGCAGCGCTCATGCCCCCTTGCGCCGCGCGCCGTTGCGCGTACGGCCTATGCGAATGTCGAACAGATCGCGTGAGCGACGGCCACCGGTGAACTTCTTCCTGTAGTAGTTCACCCACAGGGTGATCAATGGCGCCCCGATCACCGTGGGCCAAAGCCATTGCAGCCACATGGGCTTGATCATTTCCAAGTTCACCGCACTGAAGGCGGAGACCGTGGCGATGTAGCCGCCGAGGAAGCCGCTCATGTGCGCATAGAGCCACTCGCGCTTGTCGTGGCTGGTCTTGTAAAAACGCTGATAGTCCCGCCAGACAAAGGCGAGACCGACCGCGCCGAATACCAAGAAGATGATGGGACCACTCTTAACCTGCCCGAGGAAAACATGGATGAGGCCCCACATGAAGAGACCGCCGTTCACCAGAATGCCCGCACCCATGATCGCCTTGTCCATGGTGGCTGGTCGTTGGCCCTCGTGCAATTTCTTCAAATACAGCGCACGATAACCCGATGCCACCAACTGGAAACTGAACATCGCAACCATGGCCAGCAACCAATTGGGCCGGAGCACACCCATAACGATCGCCGTAAGCGCCACAACCGCCATGGAGCAGAAGAAGACCTTGCCCCAACGCCTGTGCCAATCGCCACCCTTGCGAGCCACCATGGCCAGCGGCGCGATCACCAACGCGAGGAAACCGGCCGGGGCGTGGATGTACAGGGTGATGTCGAGGACCGTGTTGTCCATGCTTCGAAACTACTAGTGCGTATAAAGTAAATGATCCGGACCGTGCGCAGGCTTGAACCAACGCGGATCCAGTTCACCTACATCAAGTTGATGGTTCAGGAAACGCGGGCCGTCCATTGCCCGAACGACCACACAGGCCTCTGGTGCATTGATACTGCTGAGCAGCACCGTCTCATATTCCAGCGCCCAATGAACGTGCAGGCCGCTGGCGTCCAACTGCGCTGGATCGACAAGCACGACGCCAGGGCCCGAGGCTCGCGCACTGTCAACGAGTTCTTGCAACAATACACTGCGATCACTGGTGGGTCGCGACGCGAAGGAGATGCCGCGGAACTGCACGAAAAGCACAATGGCAAAGATCCCGAAGGCCGCCCATTGCCCGCGCAAGCGCATCCGTGCAACTTCCAACAACATCGGCAACGCCACCAGCACTGCCAACGGAAGAAAGTTCTTCTCCATCATTATGGCGGTTTCGCCGTGATGGTACGTGAGCACGGTAACAAAGAAGAAGCCGACCATCCCGCTGACCACTACGAGAAGTGCCCTCAGGGCCTTGCGCCGGACCAGCAGAGCGATCAAACCAGTGAACAGCAGCCACCACATCAGGTAGTGCGTGGTGTAACCCCATGTGTGTCCAAAGAAGAAGTCCATTGCCGGTTGCTGCCTGCCTCGCGAGAGAGAAGCCCAGCCGGATAAAACACCATCGTATAATCCTTGCTCATACCCAGTTGGCGGCAAGAGCCACCGAGCGACCATAGGCCAGCACACGGCCACTGCGCCCAACATTAGGCCTTGCTTCCCATCCCCGCCACCGATCAGGTACAACAGGATGACGAACAACGCCACGGGCGCTCCCAGTGGATGCACGAGCAGCACCAGTGCCAGCGCCGCCCATGCGAGAACAACACCCCTGCGGCGTTCTCCTACCGCATCCAATGCGGCGGCCAGCAGGAACGGATAACAGAGCAGGTAGTTCACTTCCAGCACGATACCATAGAAAGTGAGGCGCGTGCATAACACGGCGGCCAACGCCAGGCCCGCTGCGTGCCACGGACGACTCATGAAATGCGCGATCATCGTGAAGATGACCCATGGAACAAGAACGTGCGCGACCGATGCCACCATGAGCAGCATTTGCAGCGAGGCACCCATCGAAGCGAAAAGCTTCACCAGCAATTGCGGAAAGATGGCTGAGTAGCGGTGAGCCTCCACTTGCAAGCCTTCATTGTTGATCCATTTGAAAACCTGGCACGCGGTGTCCACATGGATGGTGCGCAACTGCCAGTGCTGCAACGAAAGCACCAGCAAGGCCAAGAAGAGCAGGTGTCCGAACAGTACCACGACGCTCGCCGGCGCTATGGACCGCAGCGACCTCAAGGGCGAAGTATGGTCACTCGTGCGGAAGTGATGCTGCCATCGGTGCTCGTGATCCGCAGGACATAGGATCCCGAAGGCACATCAACCTCGATCAAGTATGCGCCCGGCGCCACGTCACCTTCCGACCGAAGCCGTCCGCTCACATCCACGAGCGACCAGCGGCCTGCTATACGTTGTTCAGGGATGGAGAAGGTGCCGGTCGAGGGGTTGGGGTGG
>JBKJPT010000263.1:0-17275 GCA_046595075.1 Flavobacteriales bacterium | reverse complement strand
CTTCGATACCAACGGTGCTGCACGGCGTAACGATGAGGGCGCCGGAGTTCACAAGTGTCGGCGGAGTATCCACCTCGCCGTACGATGAAATGGTGAGAGTGGGACTGCTCACCGCCGGCGAAGCGCTTTCCACCGTTACAACAGGGGACTCCATGTTGCACGGGATGTAGCCAGTGCCGTCTGTGCGCAACAATTGCATGGCATAGCCGCCGCTACCCGGCCCACCGAAGCGGTTCGCGCAGACAGCGAAGCCACCGTCGTCCGTGAGTACGACCTCGTTCATTTCGGCATTGCCACTGGAATACGTGTGCTGCCAGAGCGTGTCACCTTGGTCATTGGTGCGCACCAACCAGGTCTTGGAAAAGGCCTCGCCGGAAAACACATAGCCACCATCGGCTGTCTGGCGAACGCAGTAGCCGTAGTCGAGGTTGACACCGTGATAGGTCTTGCTCCAAAGCGTGTCGCCGTCCGCGTCCATTTTCACTAGGCAGGCAGCGTTGCCAAGAATGCCGCAGGCCATGAAGCCTCCGTCGGTGGTGGCGATCGCCGAGTGGCCGCTGGCATAGCCCGTGGTAATCGCCCTGTTCCACACCATCTCTCCGTTGTCGTCGATCCGGTACAACTCCATCTGCCAACCACCCACCGCACCAACGCCTGCGATGATGTGATCCCCACCGGGCACTTCGTTAACCGAGAGCGCGTAGTTGTCCGAGACGGAATGGATCGTCCGGGTCCACAGCGTATCGCCCACTGCGTCCGTGCGGATCACATAGCAGTTCGTTCCGCCGCCCGCCCCGCCGGACGAACCCGATGCGCCGACAATGATCGCACCGCCGTCGGGTGTGATGGCCAGGTCGTAACCGATCTCTTCGCCGGGGCCACCGTAGGTCCTGGACCAAAGCAGGTCACCGTTGATATCCGCGCGGATGAGGTACACCTCTTTTCCAGCGCTGCCGAAACTGTTGGTGGTACCAGCAACAAGGAACCCATCATCGCTGGTCTGTTGTACCGCGAAGCCTTGATCTTCACCCGCACCGCCATAAGTCCTTGTCCACAGGGTGTCGCCGCTGGCGTCAGTGCGCACCAGGTACACGTTGTTGCTGGTGCCTGCGCCAATGCCGAAGGCCATGGTGTAGCCCGCGAGGATGAAGCCGCCATCGGAAGTGCTTTGGATGGCGGTGCCGAACTGCGCGTTCGTGCCTTGAATGGACTTCTCGAAGGTTTGGGCGCGCGCGGTGGTGAGACCCGAAAGGACGAGGGCAAGAAGGATACAGGAACGTTGCATGTGAAGTGTGTTTGCGATGTTGCGGTATTGGAGAACCATGCGGAGGCGCGATGCTTGTTCGATCATACAGGTGTGAAGACCTCCACGTAGGTCTCGGACGATCGCTGGGCCTCTGCCCATCGCCACCCCGCCCCGAAAACCTCCGAAGGCTCGCCCCCCTTTGGGACCATGCGGTAAGTAGTAGATCTATGCTGGTTCACCATGGCGTACCCTGGCCACCAAGGTAAGTTCTCAGGTGAGATCTCAGAGCGCCCTGATCGCCTCCACCAACCGATCCAGTTCCTGCGTGGTGGTGTACACATTGGGCGTTACGCGTACGTGGTTGAAGGGCGCTTCGATGCCGGGCTTGGCTTCGCGTTCAATGGCCACGGTGTGGATCTTCCACTTCGCGAAGAGTTGTTCGCTGATCGCCGTGGCCTTCATCCCTTCCTTACCGAAGACGCCGATGGCGCAACCGTAACGCGGATCCATGGATGTCTTGAAATAGATGCCGGGGACATCCTTCACGCGGTCCATCCAGTAGTTCTTCAAATAATGTATGCGCTCCTGCTTGCGCGCGCTGCCGATCATGTTGTGCAGGTCCAGCGAATAGCCCGTGGCCATTTCCACCGGGAAGCTGCGCGTGCCCAGCGTTTCGAATTTGCGGATGTCATCGCCCTGCGGTTTGTCGTTGCTGAGCAGTGGCCAGATCTGAGGGATCTTCTCCCTCTTCACCCACATGAGCCCGTTGCCGAAGGGCGCGCACAAGAACTTGTGCAAGCTGGTGCCCCAGTAGTCGCAACCGAGATCCGGGATCTTGTAGTCCAGCAGCGCGAAGGAGTGCGCGGCATCCACCAGCACTTCGATCCCTTGGGCGTGTGCGGCGTCGGCGATCTTCCGCACGGGCAGGATCTGTCCGTTCCAGTTCACGATGTGCGTGATGTGTACGAGCTTGGTCTTCGCGGTGAACGTGCTGGTGAAGGCTTCCACCATGGCCGCTTCATCTTCCGAAGGCAATTGCGGGTCGGCGTACACCAGCTTCACCCCATCGCGCAGGGCACGCTGCCGCCACGCGTTGTACATGTTGGGGTAGTCGTAGGTGCTCACCACTACTTCATCCCCGCTCTTCAGCGGCAGCCCGAAGATGATCGTGTTCAGCGCCTCGGTGGCGTTGCGGCAAATGGCGAGCTCATCATGCGGCACACCGGCCAGTGCGGCCAGATTCATGCGCAGCGGCTCGCGGTCCTGGTCCAGAATGCGCCACATGTAGTAGCTGGGCGCTTCGTTGCACATGCGGTTGTAATGGTCCAGCGCTTCCATGGCCGCGCGGGGTGCGGGGCTTACACCGCCGTTGTTGAGGTTGATGAGCGTGGGGCTGCACGCGTAGGCCGCACGCACATGGTGCCAGAACGTGCCTTCGCCGTCGTGATCGCCCGGCGCTCCGGTGAAGGGTGGCAGCGCTTGGTGCATTTCCGGGAAGGCGCCTTTGAGGTTGGTGTGCAGGGCAAGGCTACCGAGCAACGCAGCGCTTTGTTGTATGAAGGATCTACGGTCCGTCATTGCGATCAATGGTCGGTTGGCTGCTGTTGCGGGATCGTTGGTTTTCCGCTGCGTTCCATCGAGGTGATGAAATAGGTGGATTCGCCGAGCCACGGCAGGCGCGCATAGCGTTCCACGTAATGCAGGCTCACCCGTTCGCCGCTCAGCGAGGCTTCTTCCAACTGTCGGTACAGCGTGTCGTTGCCATTTTCCACGCTGAAGTTGAAGACCTCGTTGAGCGCGTTGCCGTTCGCGGTCACGGCACCGAAGGTCTGCAGGTTCAACTGGCCCTCCCAGGTCTTGAAGACCACGCCGCGCTTGCTGAGCTTGATCACCATGCCCGCGCGGGTGCCTTCGCTGTAATCGGCGTTGTACACGAACAGGATCCACAGGAAGAAGATGCCTATGACGATGAATACCGCGCGGAACAGGAAGCGCCGCGCGGTGCTGCCGAAGCTGCGGGGTTGCTTGGCGGAGGAGGTGTCGGGGCTATTGTTCATGATGTTGAAAGCTTGAGTTGTTCAGGTATGTCTCCGCGCGGATCTCGCCCCCAACAATGCGGTCTTGTGCGGTCCATCGCGCAACAGCAGTGGAATGGTGACGGAGCATGCCACCCCAACGTTCATGAGCAGCACAATGGCCAACGGCCGGGCAAAGGCATCTCGAGTGGTCCACAGGAGCAGCGCCGTAACCAGCAGGACGAGGGCGAAAACGAGGACGGCGATGGTTTCGGCGCGTTCCCCTTGGAAGTAGGTCTCTATGGAAGAGCGTGGGGCGGGCATGGTGGGAAGCTGCACCGAATGTAGGGGTCGGCCGTCGCCGGGTTGTGAACAGCGATCGCGCTGCGGGTGTTGACATCCAACCTCCGAGGTCTCGTTAGGCACACCGAACGGGGGTGACCTTTGCACGCGACGACCCACCCGACCGCCCCGCTAGAGCGGGATAACACATGCGCATCGCCGTAGCCCTAGCGCCCATTCTGCTTGCGACCATTGGCGCAGCGCAGATCCCCACGCAATGCCTGGAGATCGAGCGCATCTTGGTTGATGCGTGCATAGACCTGAGCATTTGCCCAGCAGCGCAGGAAGGACAGAACGAGATGGTGACCTTCCGCGTGGGCCCCACCCCCATTGCGCTGAGCGAACTGGCTACAGATTGGCCCAATAACAGTTGGAACGGTCTGGTGCAGGACGGTACCACCGCCGGGATCACCGCGCAATTGAACAGCACCATTGTGGGTTGCGGCTTTTTGATCGAGCCACCGTCGGGGATCATACCCGCAGGCGCGCGTGTGCTCATGGTAAGCAGCACGGCCATGTGCGCTGCGGCGAACCCCTTCACCAATTTGGTGGACACGCTGCACATCATCTTTCAGGCACCGGGCAACACCAGCGGGCACTTCGCCAACCACAACAACGGCACTAGCGTTTCGCCCTCACCCTCTGGCGGTAGTGCCCTGCGCACACTGGTGCTCATTTACCTACCCACCAACTGCAGCGACACCGCCACATACGACCGTGAGCTGCTCACCAACATCTACGGCACCTATGGCGGTGCAACGGCAGAGAACGATGGCGCCACTGCGGTGTTCACATGGCCGGGCACGCCGCAAGTGAGCTATGTCAACTTCGGTTGCCAAGCGCCCTTTGTGCCGAACGATGCAGTGATCCAAGTGCTGAACGGGTCGTTGTGCAACGGCGCAGGCCAAGTGCTGCTCACGGCCACCACCACGGGTCCTTACCAGAGTGGTGTGTGGAGCGGTGGCACGGGCACCTTCACCGATCCCAACTCCATAGGCACCACTTACTTCGCCGGAGCTGGTGATACGGGAGATGTCACGCTCACCTTCACCGCCAGCTTCGGTTGCGGGCCCGATGTGGTGACCACCATCACCATCGTAGCAGCAACCGCACCCACGGTTTTGATCACCGCCGACGGACCCACCGCATTGTGTCCAGGACAGAGCGTAACGCTCACCGCCAGCGGCGCCGATAACTACATGTGGAACACCAGTGAACCCGAAGCAACGATCACCGTGAGCACGCCGGGCACATACAGCGTCACTGGCACCAGCGCATGCGGACAAGGCACCGCAACCATCGACATTACCACTGCGAACGGTCCGGAGGTGATCATCACGCCCGATGGTCCAACCACCATTTGCGCCGGTGAGAGCGTAACCCTCACCGCCAGCGGCGCCGACACCTACCTATGGAACACGCAGGAGACTAGCGCTTCCATCACCGTGACACAGCCCGGCACATACAGCGTGGTGGGCACCAACGCCTGCGGAACGGGAGGTGCGACCATCGACATCACCGAGAGCCTCGGCCCCACGGTAACGATCACACCCAGTGGCTCCACGGCATTGTGCCCCGGACAAAGCGTAACGCTCACCGCCGCTGGTGCCGACACATACTTGTGGAACACCTTGGAGGTAACGCCATCGATCGTGGTATCGACGTTGGGTACGATCAGCGTAACCGGAACGAACGCCTGCGGGCAGGCCACCGCCACCATCGACATCACAACAGGTTCGTCGCCCGACGTGAGCATCATCGCCGATGGTCCCACCACCATCTGCCCCGGCGATAGTGTAACATTGACAGCCACCGGTGCAGACAGCTACTTATGGAGCACGCAGGAAACCAGCGCATCCATTACAGTGGGCGCAGCGGGCCTCTATTCCGTAACAGGTACCAACGCCTGCGGCGCCGATGTGGAGAACATCATGGTGGACGTGATCCAGGTGAACGCATCGTTCACTGCGGATGTGACCACAGGCATGGCACCGCTCACGGTGGTATTCACCAACACCAGCACACCGGCCATCGGTTTCAGCGAATGGGACTTCGGTGATGACAACACGAGCACGGCGGTTTCACCCACGAACACGTTCGCCGATCCCGGCAGTTACACGGTGGTGCTCGCCTTCACCGACCAAGGCTGCGTGAGCTTCGCGCAGATCACCGTCACGGTCCTCGCGCTCCCCGATACCGCCACAACCGACAGCAGTGCTGTGAGCGTGCCCACCGTCTTCAGCCCCAACAACGACGGGATCAACGATGTGCTGCTGCCCACCACGCTCAACATCACCACGCTGGACATGGTGATCCTGAACCGCTGGGGACAACAAGTGGCGCACCTGCAATGGCCGCAGCAGGCTTGGGATGCACACACCTTCGCCGGTGAGCCCGCCAGCGACGGCACCTACTTTTATGTGCTGAAGGCGCAAGGTGCCGATGGCAAGGCGTACGACCTCAAGGGGTCGATCACCTTGTTGCGCTGAGGATAGACCGCCTTCGACCGCCCTACGTTTTCATGTACGCCGCGCGCTCCTATCTTGGAGCCGCACCGCATGATCCGCACGCGCGCCCTCCTCACCTTCTTCTGCTTGTGCATGGTCGTGGCCTCCGCAGCACAGACCTACAAGCTGCGCGGCGTGGTCACCGATGGCAGCACGGGCGAAACGCTGATCGGCGCCAACGTGTTGCTGAAGGGCACATTGAACGGGGCCACAATCGACATCAATGGTCGCTTCGAGATCGTGGTGGACAGGCTGCCGCCATATACACTGGTTATCACCTTCATCGGCTACACTGCGCAAGAGGTGGAAGTGACGAGCACGGACAAGGAGCTGAAATTCAAGATGGGCACCGATCAAGTGCTGTTGGGAGAAGCGGAAGTGGTGGGCCATCGCATCAGCGACAAGCAGAAGCAGGCACCGCTCACCGTGGAGAGCATGGACGTGATCGCGATCCGCGAAGCACCGAGCGGGGACTTCTACGAGAGCCTCGGCACGCTGAAAGGTGTTGATATGACAGCGGCGAGCATGGGCTTCAAGGTGATCAACACGCGCGGATTCAACAGCACCAGCCCCGTGCGTTCGTTGCAACTGATCGACGGGGTCGACAACCAAAGCCCAGGCCTCAACTTCTCGCTGGGCAATTTCCTGGGTGCGAGCGACCTCGACGTGATGAAGGTGGAGATCGTGGCCGGGGCGAGCACGGCATACTACGGGCCGGGCGCCTTCAATGGGGTGATCTCCATGACCACCAAGACACCGTGGCTCTTCCCCGGCCTAAGCGTTACGGCCAAGGTGGGCGAACGCGATCTGCTCGATGGGGCGATCCGCTGGGCGCAGGTATTCAAGGACAAGGACAGTATACCGCGCTTCGCCTACAAGCTGAACCTGAGCGCGATGAAGGCGACCGATTGGTTCGCGCAGGACGAATTGCCCACCAGCAATTCGCCCACGGTTGCGAGCAATCCCGGGCGCTACGATGCTGTGAACATTTACGGCGACGAGAACGTGACGCTGAACAATAACTATTCACGCGACATCAGCGATCGGCGGACCTACCACGGCCTGGGGATCTTCCTGCGACCTGGCTACAGGGAAGCTGACCTCGTGGACTATGGCACCGACAACCTGAAGGCAGGCGCGAGCTTTCATTACAAGCTCACCGACAGTGTAGAGGTGATCGTGGCCGGCAATTACAGCCGTGGCAGCACCGTGTACCAAGGCGAGAACCGCTACCGCTTGAAGAACATCCAGTTCCACCAGGAACGGATCGAACTGCGGCAGGAGGGCAAGTGGTTCGTGCGTGGTTATACGACGGGAGAAGATGCCGGAGATACCTACGACATCTTCACCACCGGGGTGCGCTTGCAAGAGGCGGGCGGCAATACGCAGGATTGGAACAGCGCCTACTTCACGCTATGGGACAGTTGGATCGGGAGCGCACTGAATCCCGGCTTGTTGGACCAGACCGTTCCTGAGTACCTCACACCCAGTGAGGCACTTGCGCTGGACCCGGGTATTACGGCTGCGGATTACGATGCGTACATCACACAGTTCGTGGCCGATAACCAGGATCTGTACACGCAGTACCACCAAATGGTAGCGGACTCCATCAACAACTACGATACCGCGGAGTTGAACCCGGCATACATCATCGGCACCGCACGCGCGGACAACAAGCTCGAAGAGATCACCGGCACGCTCTTTACCAACGGCGGGTCGCTCTTCTACGATCGCTCTCGGTTGGTGCACGGCATGGGCGAATACCGTTTCAAACTCAGCACCAAACAATGGTCCGTTACCGGCCGGTCCATGACCATTTCACACCCGCGTCGAGAATTGATCTTGGGCGGAAGTACGCGACAGTACCTACCCAACAGCGCGGGCACCATCTTTCGTGATACAGGAGATGTCGTAATACGCAATCATGAGTTCGGCATGTACATCGGGCTTGAGGATGTGTTCATGAAGGACAAGTTGAAGGCCACCGCAACGCTGCGCATGGACAAGAACCAGAACTTCAATGCGCTCTTCTCCCCTGCCGCATCGTTGGTGTGGACCCCGAAACAAGACCGCGTGTTCCGCTTCAGCTTCAGCAGTGCGATCCGCAACCCGACCCTCGCTGATCAGTACCTCTACTATAACGTGGGTCGCGCGATCCTGCTAGGCAATGTCGACGGACAATACGAAGCGGGCCGCGACAGCCTTTTCACCGTCGAGAGCTTCAACGCATATCGGCAGACACCGGGCTCCAATCTCCTCAGCGGACTTTCGAAGCTGGACTACTTCAATGTGGACCGCCTGCGCCCCGAGCAAGTACGCACCATCGAGATCGGTTATCGCGGTACGCACTTGGAGAAGATCTACATCGATATGGGCGCATACCACAGCTGGTATACCGATTTCATCGGTTACATCATCGGTCTCTCCGGCCGTTTCGATCAATCCAATGGCTTCCCGATCGGCGGCCTCCAGGCCTATCGCCTCTCGGCCAACGCTACAGGCCAGGTGCGCACACAGGGCGTCAACATCGGTGTCAGCTACTTCCGCAAGTGGATCACCTACGGCGTCAACTACAGCTACAACCAGCTTGTGAGCGGCGCCGATGACCCCATCATCCCGGCCTTCAACACGCCGCTCAACAAGTTCAACCTCAGCTTCACCGCGCACGACCTCAAATTGCCCGGCACCGACAAGCGCAACTTGGGTTACGGCATCAACTGGAAGTTCGTGGAGGGCTACACCTTCACCGGATCACCACAGTTCACCGGTCCCATCCCGAGCTACGATATGGTGGACGCCCAAGTGAACGTGAAGTTCCCGGTGCAACACCTCACCATCAAGCTCGGCGCCAGCAACCTCCTCGGCCTGCTGCCGCTGTTCGATGCCGACGTGGAAAGTGGCGACAAGCTGGATCGTATACTGGACAACCGCGTGCGGATGGTCTTCGGTGGGCCGTTCGTTGGGCGGCTCGGCTACCTGCAGTTGATCTACGAGTTGGACAGGCGCTAGTGTGCCCTCAGCTTTTTGTCACTCTGAACGTCCACGCTTCTTCTCCAGCGCGCACGCGCAACACGTAGGTCCCTGCTCGTAAGTGCGAGAGATCCTGTTCTTCGATGTGTACACCGCTCCAGATCGTGCGGCCCATGGCATCGAGCAAGGTGTACTGCTCATTGCCTTTGGTGTTCCGCGGAAGAATGCGATCACTGAAGGTGGTACCGGACAACATGAACGGGTCGGGGTTGATCGCGGCTATATCCGTGCTTCCGTTCCACGTGATGATGCAGATGCCACCACCACCATTGGCCGCGGGTGAGCTGTTGCCATTGCCACCACCGCCACCACCACCATAGTTGGCTCCCACTTGTGCGGCGTCCGCCGCGGTGCATGAGTTGTCCGTGAAGCCCGCGCCCTTGCCGCCATTGCCAGCAGGCGCACCACCGCCAGTGCCAGCTGCACCACCTGGAGTGAGGCAATTGGTGCCGTTGTAAGCGATCGTGCTGCCGCCCACCGTTCCGTTCGCGTTCGGGCCGGCCGCGCCACCGCCGCCGCCACCGAAGTAGGTCCAGTAACCACCACCACCTGCACCGCCCACGCGCGCCACCTGACCTCCCATTCCAGCTCCACCAGCACCGCCACCGCCGATGTTCGGATTGGGGATCGTAACAGCGTTCTCGCCAGCACCGGCAAGTATGCCCAGGCCACCAACGATGGTGGCCAACTCGCTACCGCCAGCACCAACAATGATGGAATACGTCGCACCAGCTGTCACATTGAACGTGCCGCGTGCATATCCACCGCCGCCACCGCCGCCGCCACCATTACCTGCACCGTTGCCACCGGCACCAACCAACTCACACGTGATGCTGGTAACACCTGCAGGAACAGTGAACGGACCGGAACTGGCGAAGACCATCTGCTGGGCGATGAGGGAGATCATCGCGAAGCAGAAGAGGACAAGGTGTAATGTGCGGATCATGTGGGCATGTATTGATGCGTGTGGACAATGCTGACGAAAGGTAGCCTTCGCGTCGAACGCAGTTCAAAAGAAGAAGCCCGGTGTTGGACCGGGCTTCTTCAAGGATATTGCGGTAATCAGTTCTTCACCACCTTCAATGTGCTCCTGCCCTTCGCGCTTTCCACTATTAGCACATAGGCACCCTCGGCGAGGTAGCTCAGGTCTGCGAATGCGCGTTGGTCCTGGTGCATGGGGCTGTCCTGGATGCGCAACACTTCGCGGCCGAGCGCATCGCGCAAGGTGATGCGTACGCGATCATTGCCCGTGTCACCCACAGTGATCATCAGGATGCTGCTGGTCGGATTGGGGAAAACCTCGGCGATCACCGGGCCGTTGGCTGCCTCGTTCACACTGGCGTTGATGTCCAGCACGCGGAACTTCCACCAACCATCCGGGGCCACGATCGGACGCACTTGCTGCTTGCCGCTGTTGGCTGTTGCGTGGATATAGTAGTACACCGTGCTGCCCACGGCCTGCGCCGGTATGCCAGCGCTCCAGTTATTTCCCGCACCTGGTGTCATGGGCACGCTACTGAAACCAGCAAGTGTATCGAGCGTCCAAAACACTTCCGCAGAAGCGATGCCCGTTTTGTGACGGATGTACGCATCCACGTTGTAGGGGATCACCGTTTCGTAGGTGTCTGTCAACCGCTGGTGGCGGATCAGCAGCGGGTTGTTCACACCGATCGCCTTGGTGATGCAGTGGATCGCACCACTCGCGCTGATGATGTTGGCGTTGGTGTTGTCGCAATCGATCGGCACGATGCGATAGCCCGGTAGCGACTCGCGCAGAATGCGTAGGCCGGTGGTGTCGTACTGCTCACGGTAGGTGGGCACGATCACCGTCTTGTTCACGAAAATGTTGTTGGCATAGGTGCGATAGCTGGCGCCACCTGGGCCGGGCCAGTTTCCACCGGTACTGCTCGGCATTGGAATGCGGACGATGCGAAAAGGTGTGCCGAAGACAGAATTGTAGTTGGCCAGGATCGCCTGGAGGTTCAATTCCAATTGCGGGCCATCGCTTACGCCCGTGGGGAACTCCCCGATCAGCAGGGTTTCCTCATCGAGCAGCTTCATGTGCATGTCGATGTGGTGGATACCATCGTAGGGCAACGTGTTCATGAGCACATAGCGGCCCTGGGTGATCCCCATCCATTGCTCCATGAGGGCCTCCACCTGCGCTTGCGATTTCACCGTTTGGTTGTACTGACCGTTAGGACCGTTCTCGTCCAGCACCAGTTCACTGCTAAAGGCCGTACCGAAACCATCTGCCATGAAATTGCCGCCGGTGTGCACCAGGTCGTACGGTGCTTGCGTGGTGCTGTAAACCGCAATGCCCTTCGCATCGCCGATGGGATCGCTCATGGCATCGTCCAGCGGGCGCGGGCGGTTGTAGATCCAATCGAGGAGGAAGACGGAATCCACTTCGTTCTGATAGATGCACTCCGGGCCGAAGTCACGCGTCCACACGCTGTTGTACCCGGCGTTAAGGAAAGTGACGTTGCTGAAGTCCGTGAGCGCACCTCCGTTGGCGGTGTTCTGCAAGTACGTGGTCACCCCGGCCTCGTCGTCGGTCACGATCAGCACTTCGCACTCATCCACCGCTGCGAGCACGATCTGTTTCAGGATGCTCGGGTAGGTGGTCCAGGTGATCACCAGCGTCTGCACTTCCTCCCACTCCGCCATCGTGCGCGGTGTGAACGTCGGCGGCGTCTCGATGCCCCGGCCCGCACCGGCGCGACTTTCCCGGTAGTCGCGGATGAGGGGGACCTCGTGTGGCGCTAGCGTATGCGGCAACCCTTGTTGCTGCGCGAAGAGCGGAAGTGTGCCGATTAGCAGGAGTGCGGAAGCGGAGAAACGATGCATGCGAGGGGTTTGTGCGTGCAAGGTAGGCGGCCGGTCCGAATGGCTCTGCCGAAGATGGGACCGGTCTTGCCAAGCCGAAGGGCCACCGGATCAACGCTCCCTCGCCTTCAATTGCCTGTACACGGTGAGCACACCACGCACATAGTGGAAGACCTGGCTGCCCTTGCAGTAGCCGTTCTTCAGTTCAGCTCGTTGGAAATACTGCGGTTTGGCCAGCAACAGCACGGCGCGCTCCACGTTGTTCTCCCACTTCGATGGATCGAGCCCGAGCTGATCGGCGAGGCGTTGTGCATCAATGATGTGTCCCGGCCCTGAATTGTAACTGGCAAGCACGAAGCGCAAGCGTTGCTGCTTGTCGGGCACCGCGCGCAACCAGATCGTATCCAACCGCCGCAGGTAGCGCCCCGCTGCATTGATATGATCCCCCATGTGGCTGGCGGAATCGAGGCCCATGCCCGCAGCGGTGGTGGGCATGAACTGCATGATCCCCATGGCGCCTTGGTGGCTCGTTACCGTGCTGTCGAAGCGCGTTTCCTTCCAGGCCATAGCGGCCAGCAACTGCCAATCCCAACCGGTAACCGCAGCATGCTTGCGGAACTCGTCATCGAACGGGGAAACACTATCACCCCCCATGCCCGTGGCGCGCAACGAGCGCAGGTGGCCCGCTGGCGGAATGTCATCCACGTATGCCCGAATGATGGATCGTCGCGCCTCCACTTCGGCCTTGTCGAGCAAGCGCGCGTTCAATGCCGCGAGCAACTTGGGCGAGGACGCACGCATGGCGAAACGCAACTCAACGGCAGGGCCGATAGGATCGCTGAACTCAAGCACCGGGAAGTCCCGTGCCTCGTGGCCTGCGCGCAGATCAGAAACGATCGCAGCTTGGGCCGTACCGAGAACCACACGCACGAGCAATTCGTCCTCGGTGACTTCGTGCGCCACGAACTGATCAGCATAGACCTTGTGGAAGTGATGCGATTGCTGTGCGAAGGGCGATCCTTTGGCCAGCCGCACGGTGTCGATCGTTGGTAATTCCTCCTCGTCCGATCCCGGACGTTGGCGCGCTAGCACGGGCAACACGGTCGTGTAGGGCTCGCTCGTGGCGAAATGGCCCCGCCATTCGTCATGTGCCACGGCCTGCAAAGCACCGACGTCACCGGTGCCGTTCCAAAGTGCCGTGAGCAAACTGTCCGGATCATCGTAGGGGATCACCTTGAGCTTCAACTTCGCCTTGCGCGCGAAACGCTGCAGAAGTTCATACTCCAAGCCTGTGGTGGCGCGCGGTCTTTCCTCCCAGATCAGCGGATCACGCAGCACGAGCACCCGCAAGGTGTCGTCCTTGATCGCATCGAGGTCTCGCGTGATCGTCGCACCGTCCCAAGGATGCCATTCCGGGCCATCGTAGACAACGGTCAAGCGCAGGACCACTCCCAACGTGATCGCTGCGACCACGATCACCACAGCGGGGATCAACTTCTTGCGGAAACTCATCGGTACTGCTGCGTGTGTACGATGATCTCAGGCAAGAAGATGTCGAATTCACTACGGTACTCGTCGATGTGTTCGGCCAGTACGACCTCTGCACCGGACATCACCGACCCCTTGGGCACGCGCATGGACAGGCCGTGCAAGGAACGGCCGATGCCTTCGAGCGTAGCGTAGCTGGTGAGCCAGTCCCGATCCTTCATATAGCCGAACATGTAGCGGATCCCTTGTGGCATCATCTCCTCATGTGCGGTGAGCAAGGCGTACATACGCTGCGCGAAATCGGCCAACGGCTCGGCATGCCAGCGATCCCACTGCGATGCGAGCAGGTGATCATTGAAGAGGTCCATCACCACACCGGCATAGCGGCCTGCATGCGTACGCACCCGCGCGCGCCCCGTTCTTAATGCTGAATGCTCATCAGCGAAGCTGTCAATGGCGCGGTGGAGTCGTACACCATTCTGCACACCTTCAGGGAATCGCGAGAAATCGCGGCCCTTGACCTCATCGGCCATGAAATTGCCGACGATCGTGAGCGGATCGTGGCCACTGAGGAAGAGATGACCGAGGTAGTTCACCGGGGCGCCCAAGGTATTCCGCCGGTCCCCGCTTGAAGGCACGACCAGGCCGCTCGTGTGATCGCCCACAGCTGCGCGCACGCGGCCGGTAACTTGCGCCGATCACACCGAACATGTCACGCCAGACCAGATACAGGGTGCCTACGCGGCTGGTGTACTGGGCCACGCAACTCGCGGGTTGGGCGCTGTATCTCTCGGTCTTCAGTTTTCTCAGCTACTTGGAGAAAGGGACCACGGGCCGCTTCGATGTGGCACTCGGACAGTACTTCATAGGTATTGCAGTGAGCCACGCCATGCGCGGCATCATCATTCGCAACAAGTGGTTGGAGAAATCCATCGGCTTCACGCTTCCCCGGCTCATCCTGGCTGCATTGCTCCTGGGCCTCGCCGCCTTCTGCGCCGAAACCATCGTTCACACCGCCATCGTGCGACCTCTGGATCCATACACCTATTGGACCTCGCTCGATCACTTCGGTCGCATCATCAACTGGACGCTCCTTCTTTCCATCTGGAGCTTCGTCTACTTCGCTTACATCTACTTCATCCGTCACCGGCGCGACGAGATCCGGAACCTGCGGCTCGAGACCGCTAATCGCGAGAACCAGTTGAACACGCTGCGTGCACAATTGAACCCGCACTTCATGTTCAACGCCCTCAACAGCATACGCGCTTTGGTTGATGAGGATCCAGAGCAGGCCAAGCGCTCCATCACGCAACTGAGCGCCATACTGCGGAACGCCATGGCCACGGTGAAACGCCGCACGGTACCCCTGGGCGAAGAGATCGATATCGTGAAGGCCTACCTCGCATTGGAAGCGATCCGCTTCGAGGAGCGCTTGCGCGTGCAGTTCGCACTGGAAGAAGGCACCGAACGCGAACTTGTGCCACCCATGCTCCTGCAAACGCTGGTGGAGAACGCGGTGCGGCATGGTGTCGCGAAACTGCCGCAGGGCGGCGACCTGCGGATCAGCGTTCACCGCGGGCTGGACAACATGGTGCTGAGCGTGAGCAACAGTGGGCATTACCAGCCGGGCACCATCAACGGCACGGGCATCGGACTGCGCAACACACGCAAGCGGCTGGACATGATCTACGGCGGTCAAGCGCGCATCCACATCGAGAACCGCGACGGCATGGTGGTAACCGAAGTGGAGATACCCATGAAAAGGGCCGAACAAGATCGGCCCATCGATCAACTGACCGATCATCTTCGGCGCCAGAACGTACGTGCCGATCGTGATCGACCCCAACAAGAAGAACCATGAAAGCACTGATCATCGACGACGAACGGCTTGCGCGCAAAGAACTCTCCACCCTGCTGGCGAAGCACGAAAATATTGAGGTGGTGGGTGAAGCCGCCAACGCCGATGAAGCCGAGGCGCTCATCGCGGAAAAGAAACCCGACCTGCTCTTCCTGGACATCAACATGCCGGGACGCACGGGTTTCGAACTGCTCGGATCGTTGGACCACGCACCGCTCGTGATCTTCGTAACGGCGTACGACGAGCACGCGCTCGACGCCTTCCGCGTGAACGCGCTGGACTATGTGCTGAAGCCGATCGATCCCCAACGGTTGGAAGCAGCCATCAACAAGCTGCCACGTGTGAGCGAAGCCGGTGCACCTCAGCGGGAGATCCTCTACGAGACCGATCAGATCTTCCTGAAGGACGGGGAGAAATGCTGGTTCGTTACCCTGAAGGACGTACGCTACTTCGAGAGCGAAGGCAACTACGTGCGCGTCCGCTTCGGCGATCAGAAGCCTCTGGTGCTGCGCTCGCTGAACAAGCTCGAAGAGAAACTGGATCCACTGGTCTACTTCCGGGCCAACCGCAAGCACATCATCAACCTGCGTTGGGTGGACAAGATCGAACCCTGGTTCAGCGGAGGCCTCATGGTGAAGCTGAAGCACACGGAGAAGAGCGGCGAACCCGAGACCGTGGAAGTGAGCCGTAGACAGGCTGCACGGTTCAAGGATCTGTTGAGCCTATAGCGCCGATCTTCACCGCCCTATCCAGCGCATCATGAGCGACGGCTACGTCAACTCCACGACCGAAGGCGGTATCGCCACGGTCACATTCCATCACCCCAAGAGCAATAGTCTTCCGGGGCACATCCTGCGCGGTATGGCCGATGCGATCAGCACCGCTGGAATGGATCCGGCAACGCGCGTGATCATCCTACGGAGCAATGGCGACAAAGCGTTCTGTGCTGGCGCCAGTTTCGATGAGCTCATTGCGATCGAGAATGCCGAGCAAGGCCTGTCCTTCTTCAGCGGCTTTGCGCAGGTGATCAATGCCATACGCACGGTGCCGGTATTCGTGCTCGGCCGCATCCACAGCCATTGCGTGGGCGGTGGTGTGGGCCTCGCATGCGCCGTGGACATCGCGTACGCACACTCCGGTGCAAGTGCCCGGCTCAGCGAACTAGCCGTCGGTATTGGCCCCTTCGTTGTGGGTCCTGCTGTGGAACGTAAAGTGGGCACGGGTCACTTCGGTCTGTTGAGCGCCACGCCCGCTACTCGCCGCAGTGCAGCCTGGTGCGAGCAGCATGGTGTGTACGCGGAAGTGTTCGATACGATCGATGCGCTCGATGAGCGGATCAACGCGCACGCGAAGGAGTTGACGAGCTACGGTCCGGAAGCCATGGCCGACATCAAACGCGTGATGTGGAAAGGAACCGAGGATTGGGACGGCCTGTTGATCGAACGCGCCAAGATCAGTGGGCGCTTGGTATTGTCCGAGTTCACACGGAACGCCATAGCGAAGTTCAAGGCAGGGACGGCGAAGCGCTAAGTCACGGATCAGGATGTCCAAACTCAAGCTCGATCTCCACGAGATCTTCAACAAGGGCCGTGACATCGACCGGGCACTGAACGATATCCTGGAAGAAGCGGTGGAAAAGCGCATCCCCATGGTGGAGATCATTCCGGGCAAAGGCAGCGGGCAATTGAAGAAGAAAGTGATCCGTTTCCTTCAGCAGCCACACATCAAGAAGATGTACCACCGCATCGACAAGGACAGCGACAACTTCGGGAGACTGTTCGTACGGTTCAAGCACTAGGGTCGCACCGCGAACCACAGGTGATGCTTGGTACCCTTGTCACGATGCGCGAACACCTTCTGTTCATCCACCCGAAAGCCCGCCATCTCCAACCGTTTGGTGAAGGGCGCATCGGGATCGGTGGACCACACGGCCAGCACACCATGCGGGCGCAGCGCGGCA
>JBKJPT010000148.1:0-5002 GCA_046595075.1 Flavobacteriales bacterium | reverse complement strand
GATGGCGATGTGGTCATCGGTACCCACGAAGAACTTGGTCTCTTGTTTGAAGCGCGCGCCATGGCCAAGCACAGCAGCGTTCTTCCATACGCGGGCCACGATCTCCGGTGCGTAGCGCATGCTGAACGATTCGCGCAGGAACACCGCATCGCGTGCGCCGCACATGTCCAGCAGGATCCCATAGCGCGCCGTGTAGCCGGGTGTAATGGGGTTGCGACTGAAGTATTGCGAGCCCAATGCCCAGGTGTCAACGGAGTTGTCACCGCCGCTCATGGCACCACTAGGCTGCCCGTAGTCCTCCACATCGGTGAAGAGCATGTCCACGCCGGGGCCGTGCTGTTTGGATGCGAGATGGCGCGCTATCTCCAGCAGAATACCCACACCACTACCGCCATCATTGGCACCGAGGATCGGTTCGTTCCTACGCTCAGTGTCGTGATCGGCGAAGGGGCGCGTATCGTAATGCGCCAGCAACAACACGCGATCGGTCCCTTCGGGCTTCCATCGTGCGATGATGTTGCGCAGTGGAAGACGCTTGCCATTGAAGGCCGTTACCGTGCCCGTCTGCTCGATAACAGTTGCTCCGTAGCTCCTCAGCTCGGCCACCATCCAGTCAGCGCAGGCTATGTGCTGGGCGGTACCAGGCACACGAGGGCCGAAGTCCACTTGATCTTGCACAAAGGCATACGCGCTATCGGCATTGAATGCTGGTGAAGGTGGTAGAGCTGGAAGGGCGGGTTGTGGTTCAACCTCGCCGTCGGCGGTTCCTCCTTCCGGCGCACAGCCTTGGAGCGAGAAAAAGAGCAGGGGCAGGAGCAATTGCCACCTGCCAATGCTCCTGCTCCTCGATCTCCTCACGGGCGTTCCCATGTGGTTCCTTCTTTGCCGTCCTTGAGCGTGATACCCAATGCGATCAGCTTGTCCCGAATCGCGTCGCTGGCTACGAAATCCTTTCGGGCTTTGGCGTCAGCGCGCATGCGAATGAACTCCTGTACGAGGCCGTCCATGGTGGTATCACCAACAGCAGAAGCAGTGGCTACCTCGCGACGAATGCCGAGCACATCGAAGAGCATCGAGTCATAGAGTGCCTGTAGCCTCGCAATACTACCGGCGGTGAGCGCCAACTTTCCATCGTTCACGCTGTTGATGATGCGCACGCCTTCGAACAGCTCGGCGATCATCACCGGCGTGTTCATGTCGTCGTTCATAGCAACGTAGCAACGTCGCTCCAGCGCCACGATGTCCGCTTGGTCTTCCGTTCCCGGCTTCAGCTTGGGCAGTAGATCGACCGCCTTCATCATGCGTTCCAAACCCTTATCAGCTGCTTGCATCGCTGCGTTGCTGAAGTCGAGGGTACTGGCGTAGTGGCACTGCAGCATGAAGAAGCGGACGGTCATGGGCGCATAGCCGCGCTCCAACAACTTATGGTCGCCGGTGATCAACTCTTCCGGGGTGAACCCATTGCCTTCGCTCTTGGCCATCTTGCGGCCGTCCACCGTGAGCATGTTGCCGTGCATCCAGTAGCGCACGGGGGCCTTGCCATCTGCGGCAACACTTTGCGCGATCTCGCACTCGTGGTGCGGGAACTTCAGGTCCATGCCGCCGCCATGTATGTCGAAGGTCTGGCCGAGGTACTTGGTGCTCATCACGCTGCACTCCAGGTGCCAGCCGGGGAAGCCTTCGCCCCAGGGGCTCGGCCACTTCATCAAGTGATGCGCATCGGCCTTCTTCCAAATGGCGAAATCCAATGGACTACGCTTTTCCTCCATGCCTTCGGTGTCGCGCGTGTTGGTCATCAGCTCATCTATCTTCCTTCCGCTCAGTTCACCGTAGGCGAACTTCGCCGCGTACTTGGGCACATCGAAATACACGCTGCCGTTGGCCTCGTAAGCGTAGCCGTTCTTCACTATGCGGTCCACCATGCCGATCTGTTCGATAAGGTGCGCGGTGGCTGTTGGTTCGATGCTCGGGTTCTTCAGATTGAAGAGCCGCATGACATCATGGAAGCTATTGGTGTACTTCTGCACGATCTCCATCGGTTCCAACTGCTCCAACCGCGCGCGCTTGGCGATCTTGTCCTCACCGGCATCGACATCGTCCACCAAGTGGCCCACATCGGTGATGTTGCGCACGTAGCGCACCTTGTAGCCCAGGTGCATGAGCCACCGGTACAACACATCGAATGTGGTGAAGCTGCGCACATTGCCCAAGTGCACATCGCTGTAAACCGTTGGTCCACATACGTACAACCCAACGAACGGAGGGTTCAGCGGAACGAACTCCTCCTTCTTGCGCGTCAACGTGTTCGTGAGGAACAGTGGACCTTTCTTCGTCTCGGACATGGTTCTCCTTCGCTCGCGATGCGACGAACGCGGCCGGGCGAAGGTAGGATCGTGCTATGAAAGGAAGCGGGGGCCGATGGCCTACTTCAGGTCGTCATCGGTGAGCACCGCATCGCCAGCATACCGCCCGCCTTTATAGACCTGCTTGCGCTTGAGCATGCCGTTGGCGTCGTACGTGTAGCGCGTGCCGTCCCAAAGGCGGCCGTTGGAGAACTCACCTTGCTGCGAGATCCGTAGCTGTTTGTCGTACAGCGTGTTGTATCCGTTCTCGCGGAACACCACTGCATTGGTACGTTCGGTCGGCAACACCTCAGGCGCTGGTTCCGCCTTGGGATCCACCTTCACATCCTCTGCATCGGGAACGGGTTTGAGGAACTTGCTCTTCGCGGGATCCATGACACCGTTGTTGAACTCCGCCACCTGCAGCAGTTCACCCGATGCCATGTAGCGCTTCATGGTGCCCTGCTCGCGACCTTCCTTCACGCGCAGATCCACGGCGAGCTGACCGTTCTCGTGGTAATACTTCTGTTCACCATCGCGCACACCGAAGGAGTTGAAGACGAACTCCTGATGCGGCTTGCCGTTGGGGTGCCAGCGTTTGAACGATCCGGTGTTGCGGTCGAGGTCCCAAGTCCCCTGCTCCTCCATCCTTCCGTTGGGGTAGTAGATCTTGTAGTCGCCACGCGGCACACCCATGCGGTAGCTCACTTCGCTCATCACCTTGCCATTGGGCCAGAACCGGCGCCACACGCCTACGCGCTTGCCGCTGTTGTACCGCCCTTCTTCGATTAGTTGGCCATCCTCGTATCCCGGCTTCTCCACTTTCGGGGCCAGCACTTTCCAGAAACCCTGCTTGCGCCCCATCTCGTCCACCTGGTTCAAGGTGTCCTGTGGGTTGCTACCGGCTTGCGCGAAGGTTGCCTGCGCCGCAAGTAGCAGCGTGATGGCGGTTCCGAGGAAAATGGTGCGGCGGTCCATGAGGGTGTTGCTGATCGCGGTCGCGATACGAATACACCTTCTGACTGGTTTCATCAGCGGACCAGTTCGCGCTTCAGGTTCACCATCATCTCGTCCACCATGGCACGCAGGTCGTATCGTGGCTTCCACCCCCAGTCCGCACGCGCGTCACTGTCATCAATGCTGCGCGGCCATGAATCGGCGTAGGCCTGCCGTTGATCCGGGGCATAGCTCATCTTGAGTCCTGGAACATGCCGCGCCACCTCAGCCGCGATCTGTTCCGGATCGAAGCTCATGCCCGCGAGGTTGTAGCTCGTACGCACCTTGATCTTCTCCGCAGGCGCTTCCATCAAGTCGATGGTCGCTCGGATCGCATCCGACATATACATCATGGGCAAGGTGCTCTTCGGCCCGAGGAAGCTGGTGTACGCGCCGCTCTTGATCGCCTCGTGGAAGATGTGTACCGCGTAATCCGTAGTGCCACCACCCGGCGCACTCTTCCATCCAATGAGGCCCGGATAGCGGATGCTGCGCACGTCCACGCCGTAACGCTGATGGTAATACTGGCACCAGCCTTCACCCGCCAATTTGCTGATACCATACACAGTGCTCGGCTCCGTCACCGTGCGCTGCGGGGTCATGTCCTTCGGCGTCGTTGGACCGAAGACGGCGATGCTGCTGGGCCAATACACCTTCTTCAGCTTTCCCTCGCGCGCCAGTTCCAAGATGATGAGCAGGCTCTCCATGTTCAGCTTCCAGGCAAAGGCCGGATCCTTCTCGGCCGTGGCGCTGAGCAATGCAGCTAGCAGGTATACTTCCGCGATCTCGTGCTTGTCGATGATGCGTTCGATTCCTCGGCGGTCGGTAGCGTCCACCATGGCGAAGGGGCCGTTCTGCTCCACCTGCGGTTGCTTGATGTCACTGGCCACCACGTTCTCGTTGCCGAAACGCGCGCGAAGGCCCTCAACGAGTTCGGTACCGATCTGGCCACTGCTGCCGATGACGAGGATCTTCTTGGACATGCGGCGAAGCTATTTCCCCGACGGCATCGGCCCCCTGCTCCCTCCGTACTTTCGCAGCATGGATACCCACCGCCTCCGCAATCTGCACCGGCCCGATGTTCTTCGGGTCCGGCTGGAGCGTGAAGGCGTGCCGCGTACCACCCTTTCTTTCTACCGGTACGTGCGCATGAAGGAGGTCGAGGTCCTGCGCCACGAACTTTACTCCGAGTGGGAACAGTTGGGCGTTCTTGGGCGCATCTACCTCTCGCAGGAAGGCATCAACGCCCAGGTGAGCCTGCCGACGGAGAACCTCGAGAGCTTCCGGACCGCGCTCGATACTCGCGAGGCCTTCAACAAGGTGCGGTGGAAGATCGCGGTGGAAGATGATGGCAAGAGCTTCCTGAAGCTAGCGATCAAGGTGAAGAAGAAGATCGTGGCCGACGGCTTGGCGGATGATGCCTTCGACGTGACCAATGTGGGAACGCACCTCGATGCTGCGGCCTTCAATCAGAAGCTGGAAGAAGGTGCTTTGGTGGTGGATATGCGCAACAACTACGAAAGCGCGATCGGCTATTTCGAAGGGGCCTATTTGCCCAAGGCCGATACGTTCCGGGGCGCGATCGACGAAGTGGTGGAAATGCTGCGGGCGGATCCACAACCGGATCACGGCCAACGCACGCGTAGCGTCGACCCTCCGGGTCG
>JBKJPT010000144.1:0-4996 GCA_046595075.1 Flavobacteriales bacterium | reverse complement strand
CGAACCGATCATAGTGCGAACGCTTTTGCCAGACAATACCACCGTTCGCATTCCATTTGGTCAGCATCATTTGCTGCCAGTTGGTCGGCCAGGCTGTTTCGCGATACTCGCTCCATGTGATAATGCCGCCATCTGTAGCGACACGCACCGCTCCGTTAACACTTTCGGCGCGGTTGCCGTAATTCCTTCTCCACAACTGGTTCCCGTTCGCATCGGTGCGGATCAGGAAGCTCTTGTTCACGCTCCCGGGCGGGGTGCCGTAGCCTGTGAGCAAAAAGCCGCCATCGGTGTATTCGGCAACGCCGAGGCCTACTGGGCCTTCGGTGTCTGCCCCGTAAGTTTTGGTCCAAAGCGTATCGCCAACCTGATCTAGTCGCATAAGCAGCACCTTGGAGTACGCATCGATTGGATCAAAGGCCCCTACCAAGGCGTAACCTTCATCCGATGTACGCCTGGTTTGCCTTACCAAGTGGACCACAGAATCCAATGGCGGATAGGTAGTGACCAATTCACGTGAGAGAGTATCACCTGTGATGGTGAAAACGTACAGATGCTTCTCACTTACATAGCCGTACCCTTCGGTGATGGTAGCCGCGAATGACCCGTCGACCAAGCCACAGACAGGATCGATATACCCTATGTCGAAGTCTCGATCATCACCTAACAGATATTCCATTTCGCCTTGTACGATCCCGTTCTCATTGAGTTGGCGAACCAGAATGTGCGTTTGTGTCGGGAATTCCTGAGAGAATTGTCTTGCGAACGACAGATATCCCGAAGGAACCTGCCGAATTGAAGTGCCCACCCCGCTCAGGCCCGCTTGTTCATTGTCAAAGTGAACAATGAAGCCGCCCTGCCCGGAAGCAATTGTGCTCCAGAACAGGGCGGTCATCATCAGCCAAGGGCGGCACTTCATCTTATGACGGTGAACTTGGTACCACCCAAGTGGAATCCATTCAATAGAAGTCGAACAACGTAAACGCCGCTTTCCAGACCGTTCACATTGCTTTCGATCATGCCCTTGCGGCCGTCTATGGCAATGCTCCGAACCAGGCTGCCTTGGGCATCGAACACTTCCAGCAGTCCATCCGACGTGCCTTCAGGCACGACGAAAGCGATGCGTTCACTGGCGGGGTTCGGCAGTACGTCGATCAATGGCTCTTCAGCAACACCAGCACCACGCGGCAGTTTACGCATCCAAAGGCTCTTGAGGGTCGCAGGCACCTCTGGGTATGGCAGGCTGTCCAATTCGCCTACATGTAAGAGCGTGGCCCACGAAATGGCACCTGCACTGCCCTCATGACCATAGGCTAATGAGAACAATTCGGCGACCGCCCCAGAGCTTGCTGCGTACCAATCGCCGTCGATACCATTGTACAAGCGACCCCAGGTGGCCAGCTTGGAGGTGTGATCTTCTGCTTCCAATTCAGCCTCCAAGGCTGCAGCCTCGCTTTCCTCGCCCCGGAACAGATGCGTGAGGTAGCTGCCGCGCAGGCCATCGCCTAGTGAATCGGCCGCGAAAATTGCGAGCAACGAATCCTGGCGTCCCTCGGTGATCGAGTCGCGGCTCCATGCATCGAGCAGCAGGTGCTGCACGCGGGTCTTCTCCTGCTGGCGCAGCATGATCTCGGCTTCCAATGCGCCCTTCAGACCCGTTCCAGTGTCATAAGCCTTCAACAGCGTAACGAAGTAGGGTGGCAGGGGTTCATGCACCTCCAACTCGTCCCAGACCACATTGTCCAGCGGGCTGTTCTCAAGCAACACCTGGGTAAGATGCCAGGGGTCCATGGGCACCGTACGCTTGATGGTCGCCTGCATCGCGGTATTGCTGAGCGGGTAGTGCGCGAAGAGCGTATCGCGCAGCAAGTAGCTGGGGTGCGCGGGCACATGGTCGATCATGGCCAGCACGTCACCGGTCTGCTTGCGGTCTATGGTGTTGAGGTATTGGCCAATGGCGTTGCGCAGTTCGCCTTGTTTCTGCCGGTGCTCTTCGGCCAGATCTGCAAGCCCGCCAACACCGGGACCGTCGATCAGGTCGAGCACGCCGTTCGGACAATGGATTTCTTTATCGAAAGGACTCGGCTCTCCAACTGGTGCGAGATCATAGAACCAATCCCCTGTGGACGAAAGCGGTGTGCCATCAAGCTCCTCGATGCAATCGGGGCGCATCTCGGGGTTATTCGCGTTGTCGAAATAGTTGTACACCACATTCAAGCCGTAGTCGCTGTAGGCCCACACCAAGGTGTTTTGCGCAGGGCCAGGGCCGTTACCACATGTAACGGTACCGTAGGTGTTGTTGGCAGTGACCGAACCGGAGAAAGGCAAGCCTTGTGAGAGTGCGATGTAGCCTTCTTGAAGCACGAGTTGGTCAGCGTTGTTGCCGACATGGTCACCGCAGAGCAATTGCAAGCCTGGTGCGGTGTTGGGGTTGCCCGGGGCCAAGTGCCGATCTTCCACGAAGGTGCCTATGCTCAGTTCGGTGAACTCATTGTCGTAGATGCGGTTATCGTCGAAAGCGGGCCCGCTGAACCAGATGCCCACGCTGGGCACGTTGGTGCCTTGGTCCGTGAAGGTGTTGCGCTCCACGGTGTAGCGCTCGCTTTGGAAGAGTTGGATGCCAACGCTGGCCACATCGCTTGCGGTGGTGCTGCCGCGAAGTACGAATTGGTTGTTGGTGATGCGGGCATCGGTACTGCCCATGTCCACCACGCCCTGGCCGTTGTCGAGGAAGCCCATGCCATCGATGGCGTATGTCTTCGCTGGGTCCACCGCCATGGACACAACACCGGCGGTAAGGCCCTCGAACTGGTTTGTTGCGTACTGCGAGCCGCCCATGCAGTTGAACGCAGCGTTGAAACCAAAGATCCCATAGCCGCGCTGCTGCATGCCGAAGGACTCTGGATCGCTGTTCTTGAATGCGGAGGTCACGATATCGATGCCGTTCACGTCGTTCAAGATAAGGTGCGTCTTGGGAGCATCTGCACTGAACCAGCCATCGGTGGTTTCAAAGGTGCAATCGGCGAAGTAGCAGAGGTTGGGTAGCTCGACCCCGTTGGCGTCATACCGGTGGTAAAAGTCTGCGCGGGCACCCACTTTACAATTCCGGAACGTGCTGTAATAGGCGCGTACGGCACCACCGCCAAAGCCGGGCACGGGTCCATTCCCGCTATCACGGGCGCACCACACACCTACGCGCGCGCCCTGCACAGTGCTGTTCAACAAGCGCAACTGGCCTTGGTGTGTGCCGTCCTGCTCAACGTCATCCGCGTCACCTTCCACCCTTATGCCCTTCCAGAACCCGTCGCATGCATTGGTGAAGATGCAGTTGTTGCAGTAGAAGTAGGCGCCTTCCTCGATCACGATACCATCGTTCTCCCCAAAGCGGAACTCCAGGCCGTTCGCAATGATGGATGCACCGGCTTCGAAGCGCAGGGTCCCACTGATCTTGATCACGGGTTGGTCGTCAAATGGGTTGGAACTGGTTGACCAATTCGCGGTGCCAGATCCAATGACCGGGTCGACGAAGCTGGACATTCCGTGAATGCTGCTGCAACATTCAGGGTTCGCTAGCGCTTCCACCACAGGATCTTGATCGATCTGTTTAGGCAATAGATGGTAGCGATCCAGTATATCCACCTGCTGAAGTGGTAACGTCCAATGAATGGATCGATCATCGCAAAGACTGGCTGAGTTCAACCCAACCACGTTATCGACCCAAACGGCGGTGGAAGGGTCATCACTTCCGACCAGCATTCCTAGCCTTACCTGACCACCGCTATTCGTTCCACAGAGATATAGCCCCAATGCACTCGATCCAGGTACAGGACCGGTCTCCATCCTGCTGTCGGTGAAGTCCGGCAACTCCAAGTTCGGGAAGTGGATCAACTCGTTCTCCTGCCAATCCCAGCAACCAAGCTGACCAGTTGGGCCATTCGGTATCGACTTGAACCAGTAGGCGTATCGATGGTTCGGTGAGAACTCGACCCCGCTAACGCAGGGATACACGATCTCATCGTTCTCACTATTCAAAGGGTAGGGTTCGTCATCGAGTTGATCGAAGGTCACAACTGCTGGGTTGCCGACCTGATCAAGATCCTGTGAGGTTGGGTCAAGGGTAAAGAAGCACATGCTTTGGAGCCATCCAAAGTCCCCCACCTGTAGTTCAACGATATCAACGAATGACAATGCGACCCTGATCGTACTGCCTTCGACCACGGCCTCGATTTCCCCCTTCGCTCTCAGTACGTGGGTTGAAAATGCAGCTTGTGGATGTGGGACCACCTCAAAGCCCAAGGGCTCGATCCGGTCGCTTAGGAACTCGTACTTGGCAACGTGGAAACCATTATGGGCCAACAAAAAGGTTCGTGTAGTGCCTGCATCGTGCACCACCTCGAATTGGACCAGGCCATTGGGAAAGTTAGAGTCCCATCCCGGCGTATTCGGTAGTTCCAACGCATGTGTCAAGCTGAACAAACATTGAAAACTGTTCTGGGAGGCGTAGAATTCGTTCTCGAAAAGCCCATCGTCATCGAGTAACACCCCGCGGCGCTCTGGATCCGTTGGGAACAGCATATTCTGCGCGTTCATGTTCAAGACAGAAAAGTTCAGTTGCTGATAGCTACCCTGCGTGGGGATCGGCCTAGAGTGGATGATATACCAATATCCACAGCGCTCAGGCACGGGAACAGCGACTACTTCACCGACGCCGACGCCTATTCCTCCCTGCATGCAGTAGTTGCTTGTGAATATCGGTTCTGTTAGGGCTATGAGATAGCCTTTTCCATCGTACAGATTTCCATCGACTATAAAGAACAACAGATACCCGAGGTCGTCGAGTTGGATCAACGAGGATCGTGTGACCAGTTCACCGTGATAGGCATTCGTGATATTCGAATGGATCGGTAAGGGCTCGAAGTCGAATGAGCCGGTGGGTAGGTCCACCTGGCTCCATTCACTCCCAATGATCCAAGCCCGTTGTGCTTGCACCTGCTCACAG
>JBKJPT010000063.1:0-4182 GCA_046595075.1 Flavobacteriales bacterium | reverse complement strand
TTCACCCTTCTTCAACTCACCTAACACCACCGCCAGCCAACCGAGATTGTTGTGCGCGTCGGCGATCGACTTGTCGTGCTTGATGCGCGTGGCGAGTGCGAGACCTTGCTCGCCATAGTACAGTGCGCTGTCGGGTTGAGAGCGTGAAAGGTTGAAGCACAGCTTGACGAGGATCTGGGCGCGCGCGGTGTCGGCGAGATGCGTATTGAGCGCCGCGCGCAGTTCGGGTGCAAGCGTTGGGTCCTGTGCGCGGAGCGTTGCCGCAAAAGCGAGAAGCAGGAACAGGAAATGCATGCGCACGGCGTGAAGATCGCCACTGTGCGCGAGTTGGTGTCCCGCACAAGCGCGTGCTATTTGATCCGAGCGAACTACCGCTTACCGCCGTACGATCACCCGCGCGCTCCTCGGCGCCTGCCCCTCCGCGCGCAGGACCAGCAAGTAGCTGCCCTCCGCCAGGTCGGCAGGCAACGGAACGGTTAGCGATGCGGGCAATGCGCCTGCGGTGAATTGATGCACTCGCCTGCCGGAAGCATCGAAGAACTCCAAGGTGGCGGGCAGACCCGCGCTGCGCGCATCCACAGCAACGGTGATCGCATCGCGTGCGGGCACCGGGAACACCTGAAGGGCTGCGGTGGTTCCTGAAGGATCCATCTTCCGCTCGAGCTGTTCAATGCGTTCCCGCAGCGCGGCGTTCTCGGCATGCATCTCTTGCACTGCCTTTACCAGCGGCACCACGAATTGCGCGTACGCCAGACCGTAGTTGTCCTGTGCGTTCGTCGGCACATGCACGGCGTCGAAGGCCGTGAAGCCCGTGGAACCAACGGCCTTCTCCACCTCTTGCGCAAGAAACCCGACAGTGCGATCTTGCGATAATGCGCTCAGCTCCGCCTCACGCCCTTCCACCTCCTCTTGGATGTGACGGGCGAAGGCCGACCGATCGAAGGTGTAGGAGACCGGTCGCAATCCGAGAATGAAGTCCAGCCCCAGCACATCGTCCTTCACCTCGCGCTTGAAGCGTGCGTCCGAAGGTGTGGTGTAGTTCACTTGGCCCTCCACCACAGTGACGGATGAATTACCGAGGCGAACCTTGTTGCTCGCAGTCACGCTGGCTGAATAGCCCAACGCCGTAGCATTGGTGAGCCCACTGCTGGAAACGTTAGAAGATCGGCCCATACCGGTGTTGTAGCTGCCGGTGACATTGTTGGAGAGGGCATAATATCCGCAACCCGTATTGCTAGAACCCGTGGTGCTGGCCAGCAAGGACTTGTAGCCACTTGCGGTATTGTTGCTGCCGCTCGTATTCATGCCGAGCGTAGCCTCGCCGCAGGCCATGTTGTTGTTGCCGCTGGTGTTCACCAACAGCGGCTGATAGCCCAAGGCGGTATTGCCATTGCCCGTATTGGCCGAAGCGGTGGTGGAACCCCGAAGGGCCCCGTAACCCACGGCCACGTTCCGGTTCGTGAACTGGGTAGTCGTGTTGTTGGCATAGTACATGGCCAAGGCACCGACGGCCGTGGCATGAATGCCAGCAACGCTGGAGCGCAATGCAGCGAGGCCGATAGCCGTGTTGTACGTTCCGTCATACATGGATAGCATGGCGTTGAACCCGATCGCAGTGTTCCCGAACCCTGTGAAATTGTCCCGGAGCGCGTAGCTGCCCATTCCGGTGTTCTGGGAACCTGGATTCTGGATGAGGTAGCAATTCTCGCCGGCGTGGTGGCCGAGGAAGACATTCCTGGCCGGTTCGATCCTTCCCGCCTTTGCGTTGTTCACGCGCAAGACGAGCGCAACACTATCCGTGGTGCCGAGGAAGTTCGTGGACGGGCTGGTGCCGGCATTACCAAGGCGCGACCAGTCTTGGGCGCATAGCATCGTGGGAGCGGCGGCGATGGCAAGAAGGAGAACGTAGGGTTTCATGTCGATGGTTCTTGTTTGTGCGTTCGATGTCTTATCAGCGTTGGATGATGACCCTGGCCGATCGGGGCTGGTGACCGCCTGTGCGCAGCATCACCATGTACAAGCCTTCGTGCAAGGATGCAGGCAGTTCCATGACGACGTTCGCCGCGAGCGACCGTGCCTCTTCCGCATGCACGCACCTGCCCGTTGCATCGAAGAGTTCGAGCACGCCGCGCTCACCGATCAATGATCCTTCGATCAGGATGTTCACGCGATCGCTCGCCGGATTCGGAAAGACGTGCAGCGCATCCCTGCCGCTCTCACCTCCATCGCTTCCCTCATCTCCCGCATCACCAATGCCCGTAATGCAACCCGGATCCGTCACTTGCGCCACCACCACATCGTCGATGAAAACGTACTGCAACAGGTAGCTGGAAACGAGCGAACTGCTTTCCGGATCACGGAACGTACCGATCGTGATGTACTCATAGGGTTCAGTAGGCACCACGATACCGCAGACGTTGGTCCATGAGCGTCCACCCACGGGTACATCGGGTCGCACTTGCGCAGTGAGATTGTGGGTAGTAACGACCGACTGCACGAACGGAAGGGTGGTCAACAGGGCACCGACCGCGTCCGTTCTTTCGGCGAGCTGCGCGGAAACGATATTGAACGAAACGAGGTAGGGCTCGCCAACAGTGAGCGGTTGCGTGAGCCGTGCCTGCATGTACTCGCCATATTCCGAGGGTGCGCTGTGACTGTACAGGCCCGCCATGCCTTGGCCGCGGCGACTGGGGATGGACACCTGCTGCTCCTGGTCCTCATCCATGATCCCATGGCTCGGAATTTCGGAGATGCAATTGAACGTGGCGCAACTGCTGTAGCTGTCCGCGGAACCCATACCGGCGTGCCACCATCCGGGAGCGAGCGGCGTACCATATTGGGACTCACCCAGTCCAATGCCGATCGGTGCGCACACACCACCCTGTTCGATACCTGGGTTGGTGAGGAGCACCGGACCCAGACAGTTCTCGTCCACACACGCGTTCGCCGTGAGCGATGGGTCTTCCCACAATCCGATCCGGCCTGTTACCGGGGTGCTGTTATCCCAGCTGTACAGGCGGAAGTAGTATGTCTGTCCGCCAACGAGTCCGGAGGGGAACTCCAGGATGTTGCCATCGCAAGCGATGCTGGTGAGAGCGCCGGGTGTGCCGCTGAAGAGTTCAAGCGTAAGGTCTTCGGTGGCCGCGCCCACAACAATGCGCCCCGGCGTTCCGGTGGCTGCGAAGCGGAACCAAATGTCGTCGTCGGCACCATCTGTCACCGTGCATCCGGCCCCGGGCTGGCTTTGCGTGGCGCCAGCGGTGGTGAAGGTGGAATGATAATCATTGGTGAATGTGAGCGGCATGGCGCCACTGGCTTCGTTGTTGTCACCGGAAGGGACATATACCCGCAAGGCACGGATGTCATCCACAGCCGAGCCATTGGTGAAGACACGGAAGTAGATCTCGCCCCCGACGGTGAGCCCGGTGAGCGGGAGCGTCGTTGCCGCGCAGCCGAGCACCAACGGAGCAAGGCCGGCACTGTCCGGGGCGAAGCCACTAAAGGCCTCGATGCGGATGGTGGTGGAGGGTTGCGCGAACAGGGGGTTGTTCGACTCGGCGATGATGGTTTGGGCGGTCTGCGTCGCGGTGAAGTGGAACCACACATCATCATCCGGAACGCCTTGTGTTCCGCAGATCCTGCCAAAGCTCTTGGAGGCCCCGTAGGTCCAGAATGCCGAGGTGATCGGAAGGGAGTATGGCGTTCCGCTTGGGGTAATATCGAAGGCCCCCGAGATATCGTCATTAGCCGGTGCCTCGAAGAACATAGGCGTGAACGTGCCCATGCCGGTGTCGTTCGTATGGATGCGCAACCAGTATTGCGTGCCGGGGATGAGGCTTTCCATATGCAGACGATTGCCATCGTTCGGTAGTAGAGGATACTGGCAGGAGAGGCTCGTCAGGGCACCGCAACTTCCCCCGAACAGTTCAACGGTCATGGCGATGGTCGCGAAGAACTTGTCCGCGACAAAGGCGGCCGAAGTACCGCTGGCGATGAAGGTGTACCACAGGTCGTCGTCCGCATTGCCATTGCAGGCGGGCACAGCGCTCACCCCACCGGGGAGCGTCCGGACCCGCTCGATAGCCGTGTAGTCGGAGAGCGCATTCGGCACCAAGGTGATGGCGCCCGCGCATTCCTCATTGAGCGTTGCTGATAATGCGACACGGCAGGTAAGGCGGTTGG
>JBKJPT010000128.1:0-39573 GCA_046595075.1 Flavobacteriales bacterium | reverse complement strand
GCGTGCAACAATGCGGCATCCGCAGCCGGTGTAAGGTCGGTGGTGCAAAGCAGGTCCTTCATTCGGTGCCTTTAGTGATCGGGAAGTGTGCGCCAAGATACCGTGGACACCGCATGTGCCGGACCTGCGAACTCACACCGGGCGGAAGCAATCCAAATGTGCGCAAGGGGCTTGCAGTGTTACCAGCGTTGGCCGGGTAGCGATAGGCTACTTTGTGCCGTTTTTCAACCACACATGCGCGCACTCTTCCTCAGCTCCTTCCTCGCCACGGGTTTCGTGGCCACCGCCCAGATCAATATCCAGCAGGTCGGTAACCTGGATTATCAAGCCCTGCGGCAGAGCAACCTCAGCAACCTTTGGGGCTATACCGATGAAACCGGTATCGAGTATGCCCTTGTAGGTGTGAACGGCGGTGGCTCGCAGGGTTCTGGTGGCATCAGCGTCGTGAGCTTGGAGGATCCTGCCAACCCCGTTGAAGTGTTCTTCTTCGCCGGGCCCAATTCGATCTGGCGCGAGATCAAGGTGTGGGGAGATCATGCATACCTCACTACCGAGGCGGAGAGCGGTGGCATCACCATCGTGGACCTCAGTCCCTTGCCACAAAGCACCGCGCTACCTGCGATCGTCTGGGATGCACCCGATTGGAACACCGCCCACTCGCTATTCATCGATGAGAACGGCCGGCTCTTCATCCACGGCACCGATCGCGACAACGGAGGTGTGATCATGTACGACCTCACACAGGATCCCATGGCCCCTGTGGAAGTGGGCGCTTACGACCTTTGGTACTGCCACGATAGTTACGCACGGGGTGATACGCTCTATGCGGCGCACATCTACGATGGCTTCTTCTCCATTGTGGACGTGAGCGATCCCTCCGACCCGATCCTTCTCGGCACTCGCACGACGCCGAGCAACTTCACCCACAACGCATGGCTCGACGACAGTGGGCAGTTCCTCTTCACCACGGATGAACGTCCGGGCTCCTACATCGGTGCTTACGATGTAAGCGACCCCACTGACATCGTGGAAGTGGATCGGCTGCGCAGCGATGTGGACGATGGCGCGATCATCCACAACACGTACTGGCTTGATCACAAGCTCTATCACAGCTATTACACCAAGGGCATCGCCATCTACGATGTCACCAACCCGTACAACATGGTGGAGGTCGGCAGCTTCGATACCTCGCCTCTAACTGGCAACAACTTCAACGGAGCATGGGGCGTATATCCCTACTTCGATTCGGGACTGCTCATCGTGTCCGACATCGAAGGAGGATTGTATGTGCTTCAGCCGCAAGTGCAGCTGCCCTGTTGGCTGGAAGGTGCGATCACCGACGCGCAGAGCAGTGCACCGATCAGCAATGCAACAGTGACGATCTTGGGCACTGCTGCTAACGATGTTTCGGCGCTCGATGGGCTATACGCTACGGGCTACTACGCTGCTGGTGTGTACAGTGTGAATGTTACGGCCACCGGCTACGATGGCGTTACGGTGAACAACGTGTTGCTCGTGAACGGGCAACTCACCACATTGGATGTGCAGATGAACGCCGCCGTGCCTTTCAACCTGCAAGGCACCGTGGTCACCCAAGGAACGGGCGCGCCTGTGGCCAACGCACAAGTGGAACTCAGCGGCTTGCAGTACGATCATACTGCGGTCACCGATGCTTCCGGCAACTTCCAGATCCCTGCCGTTTTCGCTGACGACTACCTGGTCACGGCCGGGCATTGGGGGTGGCGCACCGTGTGCCTGCCTGTGCAAACGATCACCGCAGGCACAGGTGCTGTCACGGTGGAATTGCCGGTTGGCTACTACGACGACTTCGCGCTCGATCTCGGTTGGACCATGAATGGAACAGCCACTTCAGGCGACTGGGATCTGGACGAACCTAGTGGCACCTCCAACGGGGGTGCGGAAAGTAACCCGGGTGAAGATGTACCCGGTGATTGCGGCGACGAGGCGTATGTGACCGGCAACGGTGGTGGATCGGCAGGTAGCGACGATGTCGATGACGGCAACGTGGTGCTCACCTCGCCGATCTTCGATGCAAGCGGCCTCGTGGAACCACGCGTGCGATACAAGCGCTGGTTTTACAACGCTGGAGGGACGGGTATCCCGAACGACAACTTCATCATCGCACTGAGCAATGGCACCACAACCGTCACCGTGGAAACCATCACGGAATCCACCTCCGGGGCTTCGAGCTGGGTGCAGTCCGATATCACCATCGCGGACTTCCTAACACCGACCGCGACAATGCGATTGATCGCCACTGCCCAAGACCAGGACCCTGGCCACTTGGTGGAGGCAGGACTGGATGAGTTCGAACTCGCGTTCACGGACTTCAGCGCGATCGAAGAAGGAACCACACGCGAGTTGGCCTTGTGGCCGAACCCGAACGATGGTCACTTCGCGGTCGAGCTAGTTGATGCTGGCAACTACTTGATCCAGATCCTGGATGCCACCGGACGAACGATGATCGCACAACAGCACCAGGGAGGAAAGCGGGCGGACCTTTCCGTTGATCTTGCTCAGGGATCTTACGTGGTGCGGATCACGAACAGCGACGGACGACAGACGCAGAGTCGAATGATGATCGCGCGTTAGCGATGAGGTAGGTCGCTGCAGTTGTCCTTGATCAGCTGGTCCACGCCGGGCACGTCGCCCAAGGCCTTGGCCAGCCCTAGGTCCTCGCAGGCTTTAGCGCGCTCGCCCTTGCGCAAGCGCAGCATGGCACGGGTGCGCAACGCGTATGGATTGCTCGGAAAGTTGCGGATGCTGCGTTCCACATCGGACCAGGCCTGGTCCAGGTTATTACGCATCATGTTCACGTACGCGCGATTGCTCAGCGCCACAGGTTCGTCCTTGTCGTATTCCAACGCACGTTCGATCATGGGCATTGCCTCATCGTAGCGTTCGAGCATCAATAGTTCGAACCCTCGGTTGGTCCAGTGCCCGATGTCATTCGGTTCCAGGTCACACAGCCGTTCCAGGATCTGCAACGCATCAGCATAGCGGTCCTGCGCATCATATAAGCGGGCCTGCATGCGCATGGAAATGGCGTCCTCAACGCCCAGCCGTCTCCCCTCCTCGAAATCCGCGAGCGCCTTTGCCGGGTCGCTATCGTCGGCGAACGCTTCGCCGCGGAGCAAATGGGCCTTGGCCTTCAAACGGTCGTTTATGGCGAAGTGGATGGCCCTGTTGGAATGGAACACGGCGCGATCGGTATCGTTGGCACGCAGCGAATAGAGTGCGCGTTGGTAGTGAGCATCCGCATTGGTGCTATCGTAGGTGAGCGCCTTATCAACGTCGAGCACGAAACGGTCCATACGCTCCATGGTGTACCACGCCCGCGCACGGCTCAAGTAGGTGTTCGCAGAAGGTTCCTTCTTGATCGCCTGGTCGAAAAGCTCCAATGCGCGCTGTGGCTTGTTGGCGTCCATGAGCGAATCGGCGCGCACCAGCAGCAACTGTGTACTTTGACCGTAGCCCGTAATACCTACGGCACAGGCTACGAGCAAAAGGGATCGACGGAGCGGTTCGATGGAGAGGACGGGTAGGGCGATGGATCGCATGGGAGGCGGCCAAATGTACAGGGCTTGCACGTGCGCGAAGAACATGCCGTTCACCAGCGCGCTACCGGCATGGTATCCAAAGGGGCGTGCCTCCCCGCGAGGTGCATGTAATGCCCGGCCATGGCGATCATTGCCGCATTGTCCGTGCAGTAGGCGAAAGGCGGCAGGTACAGTTCCCATCCTTCGCGCTGCGCCAGGGCTGCGGCTTGTGCCCGCAATGCGCTGTTGGCGCTCACCCCGCCGCTGATCCCGATCCGCGGCACACCCAGCGTGCGACCAGCCTTCTGCACTTTGCGCAAGAGCACGTCCACGATGTGTTGCTGGAGCGATGCACATAGATGCGCGCGCTCTCGATCCACGAACTGAGGATCACCCGCTGATCCCTTGCGCACCAGTTGCGCAAAAGACGTCTTGATCCCGCTGAAGCTCATGTCCAACCCCTGCACCGCAGGAACAGGTAAGGTGTAACGCTTGGTATCGCCACCCATTGCGTGCTGGTCCACCAAAGGGCCACCGGGATAGGCAAGGCCCATGATCTTGGCGCCCTTGTCGAATGCTTCACCGGCTGCATCGTCGAGCGTGGTGCCCTTGATCTCCATGTGGAGATGGTCGCGCACGAAGATGAGCTGGCTGTGCCCACCGCTGACCGTGAGGTTGATGAACGGGAAGGTGGGCACCGACCGCGAATCGCCATCCTGAATGAAATGTGCGAGTACATGGGCCTTCAAATGGTCCACCGCCACCAGCGGTTTGCCCAGTGCCTGAGCCATGGAGCGCGCGAAGCAGGTGCCCACCAGCAGCGCGCCCATGAGGCCCGGCCCTTGCGTGAAGGCGATCACATCAATCTCTTCCTTGGTGATCCCCGCCTGCCTCAATGCATCGTTCACAACAGGTACAATGTGTTCCTGATGCGCGCGGCTGGCCAACTCGGGTACCACGCCACCCCAAGCCCGATGGACATCCTGCCCGGCGATACGGTTGGATCGCACCACACCGTTCACTAACACAGCGGCGGCTGTCTCGTCGCACGAACTCTCGATACCCAGGACGGTGAGGGGGCGGTGTGACATGAGGGCCGGGCTACTTTTGGCCAATTGGCCCGGAGATCGCTTGGGGCGCGGGCAAAACTACACGAGCACTGTGTCGGCAACACCAAAATTCAACTGGCTACGGCGCATCATGCGCGTGCTGGGTCGGTGCGTGCTGGTGTTGCTGTTGGTGGTGCTGCTCATCGCGGGCCTGCTCATGTTCCCGGCGGTGCAAACGTGGGTGGCCGGTCAACTGGCATCGTACGCCTCGGATCGCACCGGCGCTGATATCCGCATTGGAACGGTGGCGCTCGCGCTGGACGGGTCGGTGAAACTGGGCGATGTGTACGTGGGCGACCTGCTCGGCGACACCCTCGTTGCTGTGCCGGAGCTACGTGTGAAAGGGCTGCGGTTTTCCAGCGAGAAACGGTTGTTGCTGCTTTCGGCGGTGGAATTGCACGGTGCGCGTTTTCGTTTGGCCACAGCCGAAGGTGATGCGCACAGCAACCTCACCAACTTGCTCGCGAAGCTCGAAGGTGGCATTAGTGAGCCTTCCGCTGGCGTCTTGACGATCCGTTGCGCGCGCTTCCTCGTCGATGGATTCCACTTCTCTTTCCACGATGCGCGCACAGAACAGCGACCGTTCGGTGTCGACTTCAACCACATCGACATTCCCGATGCGCACTTTGAAGGCACCATGCTATCGGTGGTTGGTGATTCGATCCGCGCCCGAATGGGCTTGGTATCGCTAAGCGATCGATCCGGCCTGCGCGTGGATCAACTCTCGGGACAAGCAGCCGTAGGCCCGCATGGCATTGCGGTGGAGGGCATGCACCTGCGCACACCACATTCGCAAGTGGCAGGCGAACTGGGCCTGTCCAGCGATGGATGGAGCGCCTTCGATGAGTTCACGGACGAGGTGACGTTGAAGCTCGATCTGGACAGCTCGGTGCTGGACATGGCAGACATCGCGTGGTTCGCCGCCGAGTTGGAAGGGATAGAATTCCCCATGCGTGTGAGCGGAAAGGTGCGCGGCACCATCGCCGAGCTCAAGGGTAGGGGACTATCCATAGGTTTTGGGGAGCGATCGTACTTCAAGGGTAACGCGGAACTCAGTGGGCTGCCATACATCAACGAGACCTTCATGCTTCTCGACATTGATGAGCTGCATACCACCAATACCGATCTGCACAACCTGCCCGTGCCACCCTTCACCAGTGGCGATCGCTTGCCCTTGCCCAAGGAGGTGGATCTGCTCGGCGACATCGGATACTCCGGTCGCTTCACCGGCTTCCTCCGCGCATTCACCGCACAAGGCCGTGTCACCAGCGCGTTGGGAGACGTGCGGACCAACATTTCCTATGAGCGCGATACCGTTAGCGATCGCATCGTACTCAGTGGGCGCGCGTCCACCGCATCCTTCGCGCTCGGCCGCTTGCTCGGCACCAGCACCATCGGCCCCATGGCCGCTACTGTGAACCTCAAGGCCAGCGGCCGAACGCTCCAGACCATGAAGATCGATCTCGATGGCGAGTTTCCGCTCTTCACCTTCAACAGCGCATCCATCACAGGCATTACCGCTACGGGCCACATCGAGCGCAACCTGTTCAACGGCGAAGTGCATGCGCGCAACGATGACCTGTGGCTCGACTTCAAGGGACTGGCCGATGTGCGAGGGCGGTGGCCGCAGGTGGACTTCACCGCCAAAGTGCAGCACGCCGATCTGCGCGCATTGGGCTTCACCGACAAGCCGGGCTACAACACCCTGAGCATGGACGTGGCTGCACGCGGAAGGCTTTCGCCGGACAGCTTGCTAGGTAGTTTGAAAGCCACCGACATCTCCTTCTGCGACGAGGATGGCGAGCACGATCTGGGCGATATCATTTTGGAGAGCGATCGGAAGGACGGGGAGAACGTGCTGCGTCTGGAGGCCTCCTTTGCACAAGCGGAAGTGATCGGAACCTTCCTGCCTACACGCCTGCCCGAAGCGCTTGCGCACGTGTTGTACAGTGTGTTTCCCTCGCTAACCAACGAGGTGGTGTACAAGCATGAGGAGCAGCGCTTCACCTTCTCAGTGACCGCGCGCGAAACCGCGGAGATACTCGAGCTCTTCGTGCCGGGCCTTGTCATTGATAGCGGTGCCACGCTCAACGGAAGTTTTAGCACGCGCACCTTCGACTTTGACCTCACCGGCGAGCTGCCGCATGCACGATACGGCAAGATCGCGCTCGACAGCGTGCGCGTCATCGTGGACAAAACGCTGGACCTGCTCGCCTTCAGCGTGCGCAGTGCACGGCAACAGGTGAACGACAGTCTTTGGTTCGGCGGAACGGCGATAACCGGCAAGGCCTACCAGGACGAACTGGAGATCGAACTCGGTTGGGACCGCAGCAACAGTGGCACCAATGGCGATCTGGAACTCATCGGCGAAGTACGCGGCATGCGTTCGCTCACCTTGGATATGCTGCCCTCACGCCTCTACTTCGGTCGCGGCACATGGAACAATCCGCGCACGGCACACTTCACCATCGACAGCACCACCGTGGTCATCGATTCGCTGATACTTGACAATGGCGTGCAACACATTGTCATTGATGGCACCATCTCGCGCGATCCGCAAAAGGCATTGGCCTTCGAACTGGCCGACATAGACCTGCTCAACCTCGCACCACTGCTCGAAGGTCCTGTGATACGCGGAACGATCGGGGGAGAAGGGAAGCTCTTCGACCTGTACAAGGCACCGTACGTGGTGAGCTACATCACCGTAGACAGCGTTCAGGTGAACGACGATCCCGTGGGCGACATCCGCTTCGCCGCCACGTGGCTCGAAGGACAGGGCGCGCTTGACCTCAACGGCACCATCACGCGCGGGCCCATCAAGGCGCTCGACTTCACTGGGCGCTTGGGGATCAAGGATGGGAACGAACTTGCCATGCTGTTGCTGATGGATCGTTTCGACATGGCACTGGTGAACCCTTACCTACCCGGGGGGATCAGTGGCATCAAAGGTTTTGTCACCGGCAACATCGCTCTTACCGGTACCCTCGCCGCACCCGAACTGAACGGACAGGTTGACCTCGCCGATGCGGGCCTGCACATAGACTACCTCAACACCAGCTACGGCTTCAGCAGCAAGGTGAACATCGCGCCTGACATGTTCACCTTCGACCATGCGTTGGTACATGACCAGGAAGGGAACACGGCCAAGGTGGGCGCCACGGTGATCCACGAGCGACTGGAGAACTGGAACTACGACATCTGGGGCGAAATGACGAACATGATGGCACTGAACACCACTATGGCCATGAACCCGTTGTACTACGGAAAGGCCTATGCCACCGGCGATTTCGGCGTGAGCGGACAACGGGGCATGTTGGAGATCTACGTGGCTGCCACCACTGCTCCGGGCACCGACTTGCACTTTCCCGTAGGGGGGAGCACCGAAGTGTCGCCGATCGGTTTCATCGACTTCAATAGCAATGACACCACGGGCATCGAAGAAGAGGTGGACCTCAGCGGTGTGTCGTTGGATATGGACATACGCGTGACTCCCGACGCACGCTTCGAGCTCATCTTCGACCCGCTCGTGGGCGACATCATGAGCGGTCGTGGCACCGGTAACATGGAGATGTCCGTTACGCCGAGCGGTGCCTTCAGTATGACAGGACAAGTTCAGTTGACCGAAGGCGACTACCTCTTCACCTTGCGCAACGTGGTGAACAAGAGGTTCCAAGTGCAGCCTGGTGGGCGCATCGTGTGGTACGGCGACCCGTTCGATGCACAGTTGGACTTGCGCGCGATGTACAAGGTGCGCGCGTCGCTCTATGACATCGTGCCGCCCAGCGAACGCAGCGAGGTGTACAAGAAGCGGGTGCCCGTGGACGTGATCATGCACCTCACCGAAAAGATCCTGAACCCCGAGATCGCGTTCCAAGTTCGTCTGCCCTCGGTGGATGAGAGCGTGAAAGCACAGGTCGCCAGCGTGCTTAGCACCGAACAGGAAATGAACCGGCAGGTATTCGCGCTGATCGTCCTCAACAAGTTCCTGCAGCCGCCCGCTTACGTGGGCACTGGCGAACCGACCGGCACGGGTAACGTGGCGGGCACCACTACCAGCGAACTGCTCAGCAACCAAGTAAGCAACTGGCTCAGCGGCCTCAGCAACGATTTCGATCTCGGCTTCAATTACCGCCCCGGCGACAACATTACACAGGACGAACTCGAGGTAGCGCTGAGCACGCAGCTCTTCAAGGAACGCCTTCTCCTGAGCACCAACGTGGGCGTGCAGTACGGCTCGCGCGCCAACACCAGCAACACGCTCGTAGGCGATTTCCAACTGGACTACCTCCTTACCGACGACGGCCGCCTGCGCATGAAAGGATACAGCGTGAACAACGACCGGAACCTGAACCAGAGCGATCAGGCCGCCACCACGCAGGCAGCGGGCATTGCCTTCCGCGAGGACTTCGACAGCCTCGGCGAACTGTTCCAGAAGATGCTGAACGCATTCAGGAAGACCGAGAACGATAGGAAGTTCGAGTAAGGCCGGAAATGCGGAACGAGTTTATCCGAAGTTCACGATGATCGGATCCACTACTGATGATCCCTTGCTCAATGGATACAATGCATGCGACGTCAACTGTGTTCATCCGTGATTTCTGTGCACAACTTATCTTCTGCGGTTGCGTCGGGGGGTGAGGAAATGGCCGGATCCCCCGTTCTCATTGCTCCCCTAACTTCGGCGCCCTTCGCCGCCCGGGGCGGTACATCCTCATGAGGATCCCAACGATCACTTTAGCCAGCATGCTCGCAGCCACCGTCGCCGCGCAGACCAGCGCCATCAAGTACACCGAATACGATCTGGACAACGGACTGCACGTGATCCTGCACCCCGATGCAAGCACGCCCATAGTGGCCGTAAGCGTGATGTACCACGTGGGCAGCAAGAACGAGGAGAAGGATCGCCGGGGTTTCGCGCACTTCTTCGAGCACCTGCTCTTCGAGGGAAGCAACAACATCGCACGCGGCGAATTCAGCAAATATGTGGAGAAGGCCGGCGGAGTGCTCAATGCAAACACCACAGGCGACCGCACTTATTACTACGAAGTGCTCCCGAGCAACCAATTGGAACTGGGACTGTGGCTGGAGAGCGAACGCATGCTGCACGCCCGCGTGGATCAGAAGGGCGTGGACACACAACGCGAAGTGGTGAAGGAGGAAAGGCGCCAGCGCTACGAGAACCAACCCTACGGCAGCATCCTCATCGAAGTCCTCAAGCGCGCCTACACCGAGCATCCGTACCAGTGGCCCACAATCGGCTTTATGGAGGACCTCAACGCGGCGAGCGAAGCGGACTACCAGGCTTTCTACAAGAAGTTCTATGTGCCCAACAATGCCGAGCTCGTCATCACCGGCGACTTCGAGATCGAGAACACACGTGCCTTGGTAAAGAAGTACTTCAAGGATATTCCGAAGGGAGCGCCAGTGGTGCAACCCTCGATCGTGGAACCGCCGCTGACCAGTGAAGTACGCGATGTGGTGTACGACCGCATCCAACTCCCCGCCGTAGTCGTGGCCTACCGCATGCCTGCCAATGGTACACCCGATTTCTACACCGTGGATCTACTGAACCGTTTGCTCTCCAACGGCAACTCATCGCGCCTGAACAAAGCGTTGAAGGACGAACAGCAGAAAGCCGTTTATACTGGTGCGTTCAGCCTTCCCTTCGAGGACCCCGGACTGGCCATCATGTTCAGCATCGCGAACATGGGCGTGGACATCACTGCGCTTGAGAACGCCATGGACGCCGAGGTGAACAAGATCCGCAACGAAGGCGTGCCCGCCGCCGATCTGGAGAAGTTGAAAGCGCAGTTGGAGACCGAGGCCATTGCGGACAAGGGCCGCATGGCGGGGATCGCCAGCAACCTGGCCACGGCGTACATGCTGCTGGGCAACACCGATCTGGTGAACACCGAATTGGACCGCTACCTGGCCGTGACCAGCGAAGACCTCAAGCGCGCGGCCAACACCTATTTCACCCCACAGGGCCGCGTGGTACTGCACTACCTGCCCTTGAGCCAGAAGAAACAATGAACCGCCACCACGTCATCGCCCGCAGCATGCGTGCATCGGTGATCGCCGGTGGCTTGCTCCTGCCCAGCTTGATGACCGCCCAGATCGATCGCACCAAGGCCCCACTGCCCGGACCCGCGCCCGCGGTGAACCTCGGCCAGCACACCTCCTTCGAACTCAACAACCACATGCGCGTGATCGTGGTGGAGGACCACAAGCTGCCCATGGTGGGCGTGCAGGTGCGTTTCGACATTGCGCCGATCGTGCAGGGTGATCGCGCGGGCTACATAGACCTCTATGGCGAACTGCTCACCGCCGGCACCGATAAGCATGACAAGGCTGCACTCGACGAAGCCGTGGACCGCATGGGTGCCTCGCTCACAGCCAACAGCGATGGGGTATACGCCAGCGGATTGACAAAGCACCTGCCCGCGATCATGGAATTGCTGGCCGATGTGGTGATCGCGCCCGCTTTCCCGGAAGACGAATTGGAGAAGGCACGCAAGCGGGGAATGAGCGATGTGCAGCAGCGCCAGGAGGATCCCGGTGCGATCTCCGAGGCCGTGGGCCGCGTGGTGACCTTCGGTCGCCACCACCCGTACGGTGAAGTGATTACCGAGAAGACACTGCGCAAGATCGATCGCGCGGTGCTCGTGGGTTACCACAACAAGTTCTTCAGGCCCGAACAAGGCTACCTGGTCTTCGTCGGCGATATCACCGAGAAGGAAGCGAAGGCACTGGCCAAGGAGCACTTCGGCAAATGGAAACCGGCCATGGTGAGCCACGTGGTGAATGAGGACGGCACCGAGACCATCGACGGCATCGGCATCGTGCAACCGTGGAAGCACACCGCGACACCCGTGGGTCTGCGCCGCGTGGTGGTGGTGGATCGCCCGGGCAGCGCCCAGTCCATCATCCGCGTGGGTTTCCCGCTCAACTACCAACCCAAGGACCTGCGCAACATGAGCGCACAGGTCATGAACACCATACTCGGTGGTGGCGTCTTCAACGCGCGCCTCATGCAGAACCTGCGCGAGGACAAGGGCTGGACCTATGGCGCCGGATCGAGCATGGACCCCGATCGTTTCAACGGCAGCTTCCACGCGCAGGTGAGCGTGCGCACCACCGTCACCGACAGTGCCATTGTTGAAATACTGAAGGAGTTGGAGCGCATGCGCAACGAACCCGTGACCGCCGAAGAACTGGATCTGGCCAAGCAATACATGGCAGGCAGCTTCGCGCGTAGCTTGGAGGACCCGCGCACTGTAGCGCGCTTCGCCCTCAACACGCGCTTGAACGAATTGCCCGAGGACTACTACACCACTTACCTCACACGCCTGCAAGCGATCACCGCGGCCGATGTGCAAGCTGCGGCCGAAGCGTTCCTGTATCCCGAGAACGCTACCATCTTCGTGGTGGGCGATGTGAAAGAACTGTTGCCCCGCCTGGAACCGCTGAGCCAGACCACCGAACCCGTGGTGATGGAACTGGACTACAACGGAAACTTCATTGTGGAAGAACTGGATCCGGTGCGCGATCGCACAGCGGAACAAATCGTCGAGCATTACTTGGAAGCGATCGGCGGCCGCAGCGCCATTGCCACCGTGCGCGAACTGCATACCGAGACCACGACCGAACTGGGCGGACAACCTACCACGCTCTCGCAGTGGTACGGACCCAACACCCTGTACCGCAGCAACATGAAAGTGGCGGGCAACACTGTGCAGGAAGAGATCCTCGACGGCATGCGCGCCGTGCGCAGATCGACAGGGCAGGAAGACCAAGAGTTGGAGGACATTGACCTCCTGGATCTGAAGCAGAACGCTTACGCCGTGCCCGAGGCGCACACCAAGGAATTCGTGGAGCGCCTGATCCTCAGCGGCAGCACCATGATCGGTGACCGCAAGGTGTACAAGATCACCATGATGACCAACGCCGGCACTTCACTGAACGATTACTACGATGCGGAGACGGGCCTCAAGCTGCGCCGCGTAGACATGAAGTTCATGTACGGCAAGAGCCTGAAGATCGTGACCGACTACAGCGACTACCAAGCCGCAGGTGGCGTGCTCTTCGCGCGTACCATTGGGCAAAGCGGTGGACCCGTTGGCGCCATGACCATGCACGTGACTGCGGTGGAAGTGAACAAGCCGCAGGATCCCAGCTTCTTCAATACGGGACTGCCGCCGGTGAGCGACGAGTGAGTGGTTGCTCGCATCGAACAGATGACGATCGGCATTGTTGTAGGTCGTGGCGCGGATAACTTCGCTTCGCACGTGCCGTTTTCATTGCCCCTGCGAACACAATTAGAACATTGGTCCGACACCATTGTGCGAGGCCTTCACCAACCGAATTGACACCCAAGAGCATGGACCCCAACCCACATCAAAGCACCCTCGAAGGTGCTGCGCCCTCTAATGGTAACGGCGCGGACAAGTGCCCCGTCATGCATGGTGCCATGCGCAATCCCGTTGCCGGTCGCGGCATGGGCAACCGCGAGTGGTGGCCAGAGCAGCTCAACCTCGGCATCCTGCACCAACATGCGCCGGCATCGGATCCAATGGGTCCGGATTTCAACTACGCCGAGGCCTTTAAGAAGCTCGATTACGCAGCGCTGAAGGCCGATCTGACCAAGGCCATGACCGACTCGCAGGACTGGTGGCCCGCCGACTGGGGCCACTATGGTGGCCTCTTCATTCGCATGGCGTGGCACAGCGCAGGCACCTACCGCACAGCCGATGGTCGTGGGGGCGGCGGACGTGGTCAGCAGCGCTTCGCTCCATTGAACAGTTGGCCGGACAACGTGACCTTGGACAAAGCACGACGCCTGTTGTGGCCCATCAAGCAGAAGTACGGCAGCAGCATCTCGTGGGCCGACCTCATGATCCTCGCGGGCAACGTCGCGCTGGAGAGCATGGGCTTTACGACCTTCGGTTTTGGTGGCGGACGTGCGGATACCTGGCAGCCCGATCAGGACATCTACTGGGGCAGCGAAGCGAAGTGGTTGGGTGGTGACGAACGCTACGCGCGAGGATCGCACGGTGTGGAAAAGCCCGGTGGCGTGCTGGTGACGGATGATGATGCCAATGCGCCGATGCACTCGCGCATCTTGGAGCAACCGTTGGCTGCCGTGCAGATGGGTTTGATCTACGTGAACCCTCAAGGTCCGGACGGCAACCCCGATCCGGTGGCCAGTGGCCGCGATGTGCGCGAGACCTTCAAGCGTATGGCCATGAACGACGAAGAGACCGTTGCACTTGTGGCAGGTGGTCACACCTTCGGCAAGGCGCACGGTGCTGGCGATGACAAGTTGGTGGGTGTTGAACCCGAGGGTGCGACGATCGAAGCACAAGGCTTTGGCTGGGCGAACAAATTCGGCACAGGTAAAGGCGTTGATACCATCACCAGCGGCATCGAAGGCGCGTGGAAACCGAACCCGACAACGTGGGACAACGGCTACTTCGATATGCTCTTCGGCTACGAATGGGAACTGACCAAGAGCCCTGCGGGCGCGCACCAGTGGGTAGCGAAGGATTGCAAATCGGAGCATATGATCCCTGATGCGCACGACAAGAGCAGGAAGCATCCGCCGATGATGACCACCGCGGATCTCTCGCTGCGGTTCGATCCCATCTACGAGAAGATCTCGCGTCGCTTCCATCAAGATCCGCAGGCATTTGCCGATGCCTTTGCCCGTGCGTGGTTCAAGCTCACGCACCGCGACATGGGACCCAAGAGCCTTTACCTCGGACCCGAAGTGCCGAAGGAAGAACTGATCTGGCAGGACCCGATCCCCGCTGTGGATCACAAGGTGATGGACGCTGCTGACATTGCTACGTTGAAGTCGAAGATCCTCGCAACAAGCCTTAGTGTTTCCGAACTGGTTTCAACGGCATGGGCTTCGGCTTCGTCATTCCGTGGAAGTGATAAGCGCGGCGGTGCCAATGGCGCTCGCATCCGTCTGGCTCCTATGAAGTCCTGGGAGGTGAATGATCCAGCGCAGTTGGGCAAAGTGCTCAGCGCATTGGAGATCATCCAAAAGGAATTCGCGATCAGCGGCAAGAAAGTGTCGTTGGCGGACCTCATTGTACTCGGTGGTTGCGCAGCGGTGGAGAAAGCCGCGAAGGACGCTGGGCACAACGTGGAGGTTCCCTTCACGCCAGGTCGTATGGATGCTTCGCAAGAGCAGACCGATGTGGAGAGCTTCGCCGAGATGGAGCCACAGGCCGATGGCTTCCGCAACTATCAGAGGAAGACCTACACGGTCCCCGCCGAAGAGCTGCTCATTGACAGGGCGCAACTGCTCACGCTGAACGCGCCGGAGATGACCGTGCTCGTTGGTGGCTTGCGTGTGCTTGGCGCCAGCACGGGTGCTTCAAAGCACGGTGTGTTCACCGATCGCGTGGGCCAGCTCACCAACGACTTCTTCATCAACTTGCTGGATATGCGCATGGCTTGGGCGCCGAAAGCAGGGGAGGAGGGCATCTATGGATCGCACGACCGCAAGACCGGCGATCGCAAATGGACCGGCACACGCGTTGATCTCGTCTTCGGTTCGAACTCACAACTGCGCGCACTCGCTGAAGTATATGCGCAGGGCGATGCCAAAGAGAAGTTCGTGAGGGACTTCGTGAAGGCATGGGCGAAGGTGATGGAACTGGGTCGGGTCAGGTAGAAGCGCATATGTTCGTTCGCAATGCGAAGCGTGACCCGGAAGGAGTACCATCCGCAGAAGACGCAGATGGGTCGTCGCGCCGATAGCCAAGATCGTTGGATCGAATCCATGCCGCAGGCGGCATCTGCGTTCATCTGCGCCATCTGCGGACGCATTTATTGTGTCTGCGGTAATACCATCGGAAGGAATACCATCCGCACATTACACACATGGGTCGATGGATCGTCGTGCCGATAGCCAAGCCCATTAGGTCACATCACCGCCGCAGGCGGCATCTGCGTTCATTTGCGCCATCTGTGGACGTATTTGTTCTTTAGGCGGTGAAAGCACCGAAAGGAATACGATATGCGTCATCTGCACACGTATTTGTTCTTACTGCGGTGAAAGCGCCGCCTACTTCGCAACGGTTCCAATAATCCACATCCCGATGATCCGCAACGAACTTTTGCTTGCAATGTTCTTGTTCGCAGGACCGGAGGCACACGGGCAAGCGCCCGCCATTCAATGGCAGAATGCACTGGGCGGCTTCCAGAACGAGCGCGGGTATGCCGTGCAGGCTACACCCGATGGTGGTTCCATTGTAGCAGGCTACACCACATCCAACGATGGCGATGTAACGGGCTACCAAGGCAACTGGGACATGTGGCTGGTGAAGCTCGATGAAGATGGCGCCCTCCAGTGGCAGAAGACATTGGGCGGTACGATGGATGAGATCGCGTACGCGGTGGCCACCACTAATGATGGCGGCTACATCCTCGCAGGCTATACAGCAAGCACGGATGGCGATGTATCCGGCACGCACCTGTACGAGGACATGTGGGTTGTGAAGGTGGATGATATGGGCACCATGGAATGGCAGAAGACCTTGGGCGGCTCGTATTACGAGCGGGCCTACGGCGTGCAACAAACCGCCGATGGCGGCTACTTGATCGCTGGCACAACTTCATCCGTAGATGGCGATGTGGTTGGCGCACACCAACTGGGCACGCACGATGCGTGGGTGGTGAAGCTCGATGCCGACGGAACCTTCCAATGGCAACGCGCATTGGGCGGCACCAACGCGGAGCAGGCCAACGCCATTGCGAACACCGCCGATGGTGGATCGCTGGTCGCCTGCTTCTCCGCATCGAACGATGGCGATGTTTCCGGTGTACACGGTGACTACGACATGTGGGTGGTGAGGCTCGATGCCGATGGTGTCATTCAATGGCAGCATCCCTTCGGCGGCAATGCAACGGACTTTCCCTTCGCCATTGCTACAACGCCGGATGGCGGGGGCATCGTGGGCGGCCAGACCATTTCCGATAACGGCGATGTGATCGGCAACCACGGCGGCACCGATGCGTGGGTGGTGAAGTTCGATGCAACAGGCGAACTCCAGTGGCAAAGGGCCCTTGGTGGTATCGACGCCGAACGAGCGAACGCAGTGGTGCCAACGGTCGGTGGCGGCTGCCTTGTTGCTGGCTATACGCACTCCTTCAACGGCGATGTGAGCGGTGAACGTGGCGGTGGCGATGCTTGGCTCGTGCAACTCGATGCTACGGGTGCACTTGTGTGGCAGAAGCCTGTAGGCGGCACGCTCATGGACGAAGCGTTCTCCGCTGCGCTGGCCGCGGATGGTGGCTTGCTCATGGCCGGTTACACTTCCTCCAACGACATCGATGTTACGGACAACAACGGGAACGAGGACCTCTGGGTGGTGAAGCTCCTCGGGGGCAGCCTCGGTCTGGACGACACGACGGTACCAGCATTCGCCTGCGCGCCCAACCCGGCTCATGAATGCGTGCGCATCAGCATTCCGGCACAGATCACCGATGCGCACATCACCCTCACCGATGCCATGGGCCGAGTGGTGATGCAGCAGCGCATCACGGCTACCACCTGCACACTGGACCTTGGCGCTCTGCCGCGTGGTCTCTACTCGATCGACCTGCGCACTGCAACGAGCAACCGCGCGCAGCGTATGGTGATCGAGTAGCACGGACGCGCGCTATTCCAGCGCCCGCGAATCCACTTTCCGCAGTGAACTATTCACAGGGATCTTACTGCAGAGAAAGCACGGGAAGGAATACCATCCGCAGATGACCGATGAACGCCGATAGCCCGCAGCGCGGTCAGGCGGGCCCTATCATCGCTAGTGGGCCAAGCATGAAGTTGTTAGGTCACATCACTGCCGTTAGGCGGCATCTGCGTTCATCTGCGCGATCTGTGGACGTAGTTGTTCTTACTGCGGACGCATTTGCCTTCTACGGTTCCGATCCACATCACCGCCCACAATGCTTTTGCAACTCCTCATCCACCGCATCGCCGAAGGCCACACGGAAGCCCGCGTTGATCGCGGTGTCCCATGCGGCGCATGCTTCGGCAGGGCGACCCATGGCCGATAGCACGCGCCCTTTGTTGTAGTGCGCGTATGCGTTGCGCGGATCCATTGCGATGCTTCGTTCGATGGAGGTGAGCGCCGCTTCATCCTTGCCTTGCAGGTGCAGCGCCCAGCCGAGGTTGTTGTGCACGTATGCAAAATCAGCGTCCATTTCGATCGCTTCGTTGAAGTCCACTATGGCTTCGGCGAGCTCGCCGGCCTGCAGGTAAGCGTAGCCCCGGTTGTGCACGGCCGTCATGTTGTTCGGCTCCAGGTCGATGATCCGCGTGAAGTAGATCGCGGCCGAATCGTTCTGTTGCTTTTCCATCATGCGGTTGCCGATGGTGTGAAGGGTAGTTGCATCGTTCGGATCAATCGCCAGCGCAGTACGCAGGTCCTGCATGCCCAATGAGTCCTGTTCATCCGTGCGGAAACCGAAGCGGATGTTGGCCCGGTTACCGAAGGCATCCGCACTTTGCGGACGAAGGCGCACCAAATGATCCTGTTCAACGAGGGCTTCGGGGTAGCGGTACAACGCGTTGAAAAGGATCGCTGCTGTCATTCGCGCACCCGCATGATCGGGATCCATTGTGATAGCACGCCGAACGGCCGACTCCGCTCCCGGGTAGTCGTGCACTTCTGTGAGAATGTCAGCCTTGGTGACGAAGTAGAGCGACTTTGTGCTGTCCAGCGCGATGGCATGATCGATGTCCGCCAGCGCTTCCGAGTTTTGGTCGCTCTTCATATGTTGGTAAGCACGAGCCGCAGGATAGTCGCCTTCGAGGCTATCCATGTTCATCGCCATGGTGAGGTCCTCTATGCTGCCCGCATGGTCCTGTCGCATGCCGCGTATGAAAGCGCGCTGGTAATAGCCATCGGGGTCGTGCGGATTCGCTTCGATGTGATCGCTCCACTCCATTTCGGTTCGTGGCGATGGTGCTGGTATGGCGGTGCTGTACGTGAGCGTTTGTTCGCTCGAAGTGCCTTGGGCATCCACCCGCAAGGTGTAAGCGATGCGGCTGATCCAGCTCCGCTCATTTTCCAGCGTGTAGGTGTAGTGCTGTCGTAAGGACATGGCGGGCATGTCGCGCTGGTGAAGTCGCTTCTTACCCTTGCCCAGTTGCGCCATTTCCTTCAGCGCTTTGTAAGTCTCCTTCGCGAACTCCACACTGTCAACTACCACGTCGATGTCGATCTGGTAGTTCACCACTTCCGCTGAGCTGAGCGAGTAGGTGGCCACAGCGGGGAATGTGCGGCTGGTGATCACGTTGGGCATTTCGTAGGGCGATGACCACGGCTGCCCGTTGTCGTACACATAAGTGCCGTAGGGAACGAAGAAGACATTGATCTCCTCCATGAGTTCTTTGGTGAGAAGATCGCGTTTCTCCAACAAGCCCGCGGAAGCGTGCGACATCACCTCCTGTTGGTCTTCAGGCATCGTCGCGATATATTGAGGCATGAACGCCTTGATCAGCTCGATCCACCGATCCACGAGCTGCTCGCGATCCTCCACCTCCAACAGCGCGCCGGTGGCGTCGGTGCGCAGGTAGATCTGCAGCGCCGCCACGCTGTCCACGAGCGCTTGCAACGCTGGCGGAAGCTCATCGGAGTTCACATCGGGCAACGGAATCTGCCGCTGCCAGCGCAACCGGTAGCCGTCGGCGGTGCTGTCCACTACCGTTACCAGCAGCTGGTGCTCCTTGTTGCTATTGCTCTGGAGTACACCGTTGCTATGGCTCTGCTTGGTGCGGTGCAGCACGTAGCGCATGCTATCGCCCACATGCCATTCGGCGCGACACTGCACCAGCTCGGGGATCGCAGGCTTGTCGTTCTCCTCATCGTCCTGCGCAAGGGCAGGGGAGAAGGCGCAGAGGAAGAGGAACAGTGTAAGCGAAGCCGGGCGCATGTGGGTAAAATTGGAACTTGAGGCATGAAACAGCCGTGTCTGGCGCACAGCTTTAGGTGTTGATAGAAGGCTGGTGATGCCGCTCTTTGTTGATCGTTGCGATCAATAGGATCGCGCCGAATGGGATCGCCCACGCCATTTTGGTCCCGAAGCGATCGGCCACCATCACCAGCGATGAGTTGATCGCAGCATTGAGCGCGTAAGAACCCAGCAGGAACAGCACAACGTGCATCACCCCGGTTCCGAACTTCCATTTCATTCGAGTAAAGGAAAGCGCGAACACGATCACCAACCCGGCGATCATGCACAACGTGTACACGCGGTTGAAGGTGATGATGGAACTCCGGAACTGATCCTTCTGCATTTGAACCGCACCGTTGAACGACGCCAGATCACCCGGCACAAATCGCGAGATGCGCTCGTCCATGAGTTCTCCGGCACCGAACGCACCGTTGCCATCGCCCACATCGAAGTGGATCAGCTGGCGTGAAATGTTGGACACCGTGCCGCGTGCGTGCAGGCCGAGCAGTTCGCGATCCATGAACGAGCCTTGGCCGATGCGACCGAACTCTTCCTGCATTTCCTTGCGATCGGCGTATAGCTTCTGCGGACTGTCCTCGGCCCATAGGAACGCATCGGCACTGCGTGGAATGGCGCCCGCTCGATCGCAGAGCCTCAGGTGCTCGGTGGCACAATACTTCTGCAAGTAGCGCTGCAATACGCCGCTCTCTGCCATGCGTGCAGCGAAGTACGAGTTCTTCGATTTTGCCAGTGAAGGTCCCATGGCCACTGTGCCGACCACAGCTAGGGCGAGCATGGTGAAAAGCGGTCGCCATGCAAGCGATCTCAACGCGCGCCGATGGAACCAGAGCCGTCTTGCAACGAATGCGATAAGCACCAATGCCAATACCGCAATGTGCGACATGTGCATGGCATAGGAGAGGAGGAACAGCGCGTAGGTGGTGCCGCGTTGTGTTCGAGTGAGCGCTTGGCCGGAGAGCAGGACGAAGAGCACCAAGAAGAGGATCGGGGTGAACACATCGGTGATCAGTTGGCCCGCGATGAACGATGCCCCCGTGGTGATGCCCACCGCGGCAATGATCGCACTTCGAACCCAAGGCCGTTCGACCCCCACACCGCGCAGCGCAAGACCCATGGCATACGCCAGCAACATGGCCTGTGCCACCACCACCCACCAGAGACTCGCGCCGTTGAAACTGCACACGCGCAGGAACAGGCCGTAGGTGATGGGCCGGTCTATGGGTGTTTCCAACAGGAAACCCGAGGCGAGGTATGCCGAAGTATCCGAGTACACCAGTGGGTAGCCGTTCCAGAGAGCCGCACCCAGCAAGAAGGCAACCGGAACGATGGTCGATGCGACGCTTGCTACCGATCCAATGAATGGCTGTTGGTCCGCCGTTTTCATTGGTCCAATGTAGCGAGATGACAAACCGCCCTAGGCCCTGTGCATAGCGCCCACGGTCCGGGCGGCCAGCGGTCTGCGCCGGAGCGAGGTTGGTCGATCGCGCATCAGCGGAGCCATGGGAACGACCTACTTTGTCCCGATGCTGTTCCGCGTTGCCTTTCTACCGGCGATCCTGTTCCCGCTCTGTGCATGGGCGCAAGGCCCCGATCTTGTGGGCTACTGGCAGAACTGGAACGATGCCAGCGCACCTTACATCGCGCTCGACGCGGTCGACGCGCGCTACTCCATGATCGAGGTGGCCTTCGCACTACCTGCGGTCGGTACCACGTACAACATGACCTTCACACCCGATCAGGGAACGCAGGCGGCCTTCATAACCAAGGTGGCCGCGCTACAGACAGCGGGCCGAAAGGTGCTGATCTCCATTGGCGGTGCTACGGCCACGGTGAAGTTGAACAGCAATACCGAACGCGACCAGTTCGTGACGAGCATGACCGGTCTACTGAACACGTATGGCTTCGATGGCTTCGATCTCGACCTCGAAGGCGCTTCGGTGAGCGTCACGGGTGGCACCATCGCTGCGCCCGTTGATCAACCCATCATCCGCATGATCGCCGCGGTGAAGACGATCATGCAACAGTTCCGCGTGCAGCACGGTCGCAAGATGCTCCTCACCATGGCGCCGGAGACCGCTTTCGTGCAGGGTGGCCAGAGCGCCTACGGCGGCATCTGGGGTGCTTACTTGCCGATCATCCACGCACTGCGCGATTCACTCGATGTGCTGCACGTGCAGTTGTACAACAGCGGCAGCATGTACGGTGCCGATGGCGGCATCTACAACCAAGGCACCGCCGACTTCATCATCTCACAGACCGAAGCCGTGCTGCATGGCTTCAGCACCGCGGGCGGAATCTTCCAACCCTTGCCTCCGGAGAAGGTCGTCATTGGAACGCCCGCATGTTCGGGCGCGGCGGGCGGCGGCTACGTTGCACCAGCGGTGCTCGCCGCGGCAGTGAACTATTTGCGCGGCACCGGCCCCCGGCCCGGCACCTACACCCGCTTCGCCACCTATCCCTTCCTGCGTGGGCTCATGACCTGGAGCATCAACTGGGACGCGGTGAGCACCTGCGGACCCAGCTATGAATTCGCGCAGAGCTATCAGGCGCTGTTCCTGAACACAACGGTGAAGGTGGATCTGAAAGCGTGGCTCGAAGGGCCCTATGACACGAGCACCGGAAAGTTGAAGGACGCCTTACGGCTTGCGGGCTTGGTGCCATTGACGGAGCCTTACACCGCGCTGGGTTTCGCCAATGCCGCGGCGGGTGGGGCAGAGACCACATCGGCCGCAGTGCTCAGCACCTCGGGCGACAACGCGATCGTGGATTGGGTGCGCATCGAACTGCGCTCCTCCGCTGATCCGTCCATGGTCGTTGCCACGCGACAAGGCCTGATCCAACGCGATGGCGATGTGGTGAGCGCGTTCGATGGCGCCTCGCCAGTGACCTTCGCCATAAGCCCAGCCAATTATTATGTCGCCCTCCGGCATCGCAACCATCTTGGCGCGATGACGCAAACCATACGCGCGCTCTCCAGCACCGCAACAACGATCGATCTGCGCACCAGCGCCACGGCCACGTGCGGAACAGAAGCCCGCAAGACCATAGGGACCGCACAAGCGCTTTGGGCCGGCAATGTTTGGCTCGATGCAACGCTGAAATACACCGGATCGAACAACGACCGCGATCCGATCCTACAGGCCGTTGGTGGGGCCGTGCCCACAGCCACCATCACCGGTTACCGCACCGAGGATACCGATCTCAGCGGCGTGGTGAAGTACACGGGCGCTTTGAACGATCGCGACCCCATCCTTGCGAACATCGGTGGAGCTGTGCCCACGAACACGCGAACGGAGCAGTTGCCATAAGGTGCTCCTGCGCCGCACTTGGTAGGCCAATGGGCCATGCGCGATCGATCACCCCTATCGCGGCCGAAGAGCGCGTGGTCCCACAACCGTTCGATCTCCTCCTTCGGCGGTTGATCGCCGATGCCGTGGATGTTCAGCACGTACTGCCCCGAGGGGCCATCGGCGGCAGCGTTCGTCTTGCTGCGCGTGGTGGTTGTTGCTGCCTTCACTTTCTCATTGTCCATGGCGAATGGATCTCGTCGTTGCAGGTGCGGAATATCCGATGGTGTCTGGGCTTACCGGCACCGAAAGGAGATCCTGTGGAAGTGTAGGAGAACTTGTTCTTCTTCCACCTTTTGCTTCGCCAAAAGGGGAGCCAAAAGGCGGATCCGAGTTTAGGCGGCTCGTCTACCGCATTGGCCTTGCGCGCGGGCACGCCGACCGCCTGGCCAGCGCGGATCGTGGACGATCGCGCGCACAGCCTGCCGCGAGCTAGCGAGCGTGAACAAGGTTGCACAGTAGCTTGAGCGATGGGTCCATGCCATCTATCATCATGCATGACACTGCACGTGGAACGCGCACCGATCTCTCCGGCTCAGAATGGGACACTACCGAATAGCCAGTTCATTGGGCCACCTATACCACTACCTTCAGCCACCAACCAAACCCGTTGTTACCATGAAAACCTTCACCACTTCATTACCGGTCATCGCGCTCGCGCTGGCCATTGCAGGCGGCAGCCTCCGCGCTACGGCGCAGGACAAGCCCGATGTCAGCTACATTGCGCAGACCACCTCCAAGATCGTGCTGCCCGATGGCGCCACCGAGGCCGATATGTGGAAGATGCAACAGGAGTACTACGATAAGGTGCTGGCCAAGAGCGCCCTCCTCAAGCACTTCTCCATTTACCGCCACGCTTACGGCAGCATGGGTGCCAGCATCGTCACCACCTTGGAGTTCGCTGTGTGGGAGGATATCCTGAAGTTCAACGAAGAAGAGCGCGAAGCATTGGAGAAAGCAGCTTGGCCCGATGAGGCCGCGCGCACAGCATTCCTCAAGAAGCTCAACAGCTTCGAGGATCCTTATCACCGCGACGAGATCTACACGATCAGGAATAGCATGCGGCGGTAGGCGGTGCGCTGTACAAGACCTTCACGAGAACGGCGACCATCGGTCGCCGTTCCTGTTCGGTGTCCTTGTCCCGGCCGCCCTAACACCCAACGCCGGGTACAGCTCGTGCGCCTTTTGCCCAATATGTGCGTGCACGCTTATGCCCAAACCGACCTTCGCGAATGAGCACCTCCTGCGGACCAATTGGACCACTTGTAAGAAGGAAGCGTGATTTTACCTCTGTGATCAGTGACCCTTGCAGCTGAATGCCCGAACCATTTTGCTAAAAATTCAATCGAGAACGACCATGAATTTCTTGGAGCTTACAACTAGGTTTATGTGTCCTGCACATCGGAAGGCCGTCATCCTGTTCATGGTGTGCGCATGCTCGCTGAACGCCTTGGCGCAAGCGCCGCCGAGCTATCTGGGCAAGTGGTGGCAGACTAATGCGGATCGGAGTTCAGAAGTCGACGTGGTGGTCATTGATGAACTGAACGGCCGCGCGTACATCGGCGGCTTCTTCCGTGTTCACTACAGGAGGGAACGACGCCATCATCGACTGGATCCTGGTGGAGCTACGCGATCCACAGATCCCGGGTGGCATCATCGCCACGCGCGCCCCGTTGGTCCAACGTGACGGTGACGTGCTGCTGGAGGATGGAATAACGACATCGCTTGTTACCGTTGGTAGCACCACTCCCAACAATATACGGGTCGAGCAGCTACCGTGATTTCGGCAATGGCCTTAGCTCAGCGCGCCGTCTTGATATAGCCCGCAAACCCTTGCGGGTTTCGCAAGTGTACCCTTGTCTAGGGCCTACGGCTCGTCTCGCCAGCGCCGTTGGCGCACATCGGGGCTCGCAATTTGCTATTCCATCCCAGACTACTACCGATCTTCGACCCTCCTTCTCACCGTGCCAACACCCTTTCTTTCCATGCTACGCACAACCTTTCTCTTGTTCTCCCTCACCATCGTTACTGCGCTATGCGCCCAATCCTCGGATGCGTTGGGCACGCTCACCGGTGGCGGCGGCAAATGGAGCGTGGTCGGCAACGCCGCCACACCCAAGTGCAGCCCCGGCGATGCTACGTACACCTTCAGCGCGAAGCAGGTGGTGGTAGCCACCTGCGCGGGTGGTGCATGGAAGAGCAGCACTCAGGCCGTGACCACGTGGACGGCCAACGGCAAGAGTGGCATCGCTTTCGGCGGATCGAAGTATGAGGTGAAGACCCTGCCAGCTTCCGCGCCCGCATGCAAGGGCAATACGACGTGCGTAAGATTGGTGACCATGCCCGATGGCAAGACGGACGCCACCCGCACCATCTACCTTACGCACTGATGCAAGAGCACAAAACTGCGAGGAAGGGTTGGGACTTGAGCAAGGCGGCGACGCCGGTGCTCGCGGTGCTCGGCATTTCGGTAGGAGCGTGGCAGTTCACCAGCCAGATGAGCCATGAGAGCAAGATGGAGTTCAGCCGCAGCATTTACGGTAAGAAGCTTCAGGCGTTCGAGGAGGTAGGCAAGGCGGTGGGCGACCTGCTTGTGGTGCCGCGCGATGAGCAGTTGTGGATAAGCGCGGACGATACCCTGGCCTTCGACAGTTGTTTGGAGCGTTTCCGCACCTGTTACTGGGGGGTGCTACCTCTTGTGGAGGACAGCAGCGTGCAAACGGCCATGATCCAGTTCAAGGACATGGCGCGTTTCTACCGCCGCGGCGAGAACGACTACCACGACTTGGCCCGCGAGGGCATGGCGCTGATGAACGCGTGCAACCACTCGTTGGAGCAGCACTGGCAGAAGAAGAGGGCGGATGAGTAGGAGCGGAGCTGCACGCAGCTTCAGCTAACCGCAACATCATTGACTGCGTAGTCATAGGCTACCTTGAACAATGGCTTTGGCGCACATGCACGCGCAGTTTGGGGAAGAGGGCTTGCGCTGCACGCTCGTCCACACCCACGGCGGCGTTGATCACCTGCGGTTCATTATACGACACAGCCGATAGGCGGTAAGAAATCCGCTCGTTCAGATGGAACTCAACCCGCCATCCACACCGATCACTTGGCCGGTTACCCAGCGTGCATCGTTGCCAAGGAGGAACACTGCCATGGCAGCTACATCAGCGGCTTCGCCCACACGTTTCAACGCATGTCGTTCGGCACTGGCCGTTTCGCGCTCCGGAGTGCTCAGCAACTTCTCAGCGAGCGGTGTTCGCGTCAGGCTCGGTGCGATGCAGTTCACGCGCACGGCCGGGGCCAACTCAGCGGCAAGCGCACGCGTGAGCCCTTCCACCGCGCCCTTCGCGGCGGCCACACTAGCGTGGAAGGCCATGCCGCGACCCACGGCCACGGTGCTGAACAGCACGATGCCGCTGCCCGGCACTTTCTTCAAGCGGTCCGCACAAGCTTGCACAGTGTGGAAAGCACCCACCGCGTTCAGTTCGAAAGCCGCGCGCAGGTCGTGCGCGTTGGTGGATCGTATCGGTTTCAGATCGATGCTACCGGGGCAATACACCAATCCACCTAGTTCTGCGGGAAGGTGTTCCGCCGGGAACGGTCCGGCGGTGGCATCGTAGGTGATGTGTTGCACGCCCGTCCCGGGATCGCGTCGGCCTGCGGTGATGTAAGGCATGTGTTGGGCGCTAAGGCGTTCGGCGATGGCGTGACCGATACCACTGGTGGCACCGACGAGAAGGACAGGAGCATTCACGCTGCTTGAACAGCGGCTCACGGCGTGTTGTTCGTGGTTGCGCCGAACGAAAATCGCATTCAAGCACTACAGGTCCCTCATTCCGCGCTGTGCGCAGCCGGTAGCTACGTGCAGTTCGAGACACACCATTTACCAGAAGGCCCAGACCAGCAGCGCCAGCACCACGAATGCCGTGGCCGCGAGCAGGAAGCAGTGGCGGCATGTTCCCAGCGCGGCGTATCATCGGTCCAGAACCACCGGTCGAAGTGCCTGGCAACAAGGGAGGTGGGCGCACCGGCCCGTTGCTCAACAACATGGACCACCGCGCGAACAGAATGCGGCGACTGGTGTTCAAACATCTCAACCCAACTCTGGAACCCATGATGAAGATGATGTTGACGACGGGCTTCTTGCTCGCAGGTGCTTTTGCATTCGCCCAAGACAAGGATGTGGTGGATATCGCCATCGGATCCAAGGACCACACCACGCTGGTGGCCGCCGTAAAGGCCGCCGACCTAGTATCGACCCTCAAGGGTAAAGGCCCTTTCACCGTGTTCGCCCCTACCAACGCGGCGTTCGAAAAGCTCCCGGAAGGAACGGTGGAAGGACTGTTGAAGCCCGAGTCCAAAGCGACCTTGGCAGCTATACTCACCTACCATGTAGTAGCGGGCAACATGGACGCTGTCTCTGTGGCGGCGGCCATCAAGGCTGGCAAGGGCAACGCTGTGCTCACTACGGTGAACGGCGCCCAGCTCACCGCCACGATGGAAGGCAGTAGTGTGATCCTCACCGACAGTAAGGGTGGCCGGTCAACGGTTACCGCTACGGACCTGAAAGGAACGAACGGTGTGGTACACGTGATCGACACGGTGTTGATGCCCTAACTGCCACCGAAGCCACGAACAAGCCGCCTCGCGCAAGTGTGGCGGCTTGTTCGTTCCATATGAGCCTGCACCGCGTTGACCAAGAATGGATCGCGTCCGCTGCGGAGCATGCAGCTACCCGACAAGCGCAACGCAGTCTTAGGCTACCGTGACCAATAAGCTTGGCGCGCCGGCTCAGTCCACGCGCAGTTGGGCAGGAAGAGAACCACTGACCGTAGGGCCTGCCCGAATTCGGGTGATAGGCGGGAACTGGCGTGATCGAACAACCTCGACCCACAGGGTGTTACTCACAAAACATTGCTTTCATGGCACTCTTCAATAAGCACTACCCTGTTATCCTCGCCTTCGTGAGCTTCTTGCTATCGGTGTACCTGTGGTTCACCGGGCACAAAGAGGCAGGGCAGTTCGTTGGCCTCTGGGTGCCGTCCATACTTGCCGCTGGTATCTATTTCAAGCTCCACTTTGATCGCGCAGGGTCATGAGCGACAATGGACTCTTCATTCTCGGCGCGGTGATCTTCACCGCATACATCGTTGGTCTGCTTCGTATGGTCAACCAACAGCATAAGATCCAGTCGAGAAGACCATCTGAGGGCGGCAACACGCAGCCGAAGCCCGAGAAATAGAACCGATCCCGCTGTGCGACCGTGCTGATCACGGTGGTCGTTCCAGCAGGAAGAGAACCACCGATCCGCCTTAGCGGGTTCCTCGGGAGCGGCGAAGGTCCGCAGGTCCTTGGGGTTGCTGCTGGTGTCGAAGGCCTGTGACCAAGATGGTCGGTACAAGTTGTTAGGATCCATGTTGCGGTGCGAACATCCCACACTGATCTGATCATCGCACTGCGGCGCGCGTCGTGATCGCGCAAGTAGGAAGGTCGCTCTTAGAACGTGTACCGCACCCCCACTCCAGCTTGTGCGTTGAACACGAAGGGGTCGTTGACCAGTTCCATGAAGAGCGTTGCATCGAGGAAGATGGCGATCGGCGCTTCGGGGAAGAGGTACTCCAAGCCGATGACGCCGTCCACCCCGAGGTCCATTTCCGTAACAACCTCGTTGTTCACGTACACCCAGTCTGGACCGTTCTCCAATTTGTAGCGATAATCGTATTCGATCCGCTGGGTGCGCAGTTGGCCCCCGAAACCGAAGTACCAGTCCAAGCCCCCGGCATCGGAAAGGGGTTTCTGTATGAGGTAGTGGATCTGCAGGCCGATGGGAACGGTGCTCCGGTAGGTGATGAACTCGTGTTCCTTGTAGCCAAAGTTCTGGCCGTTGTACCAGTTGTAGTAGCGGTCGTTGTAGTATCGTTTGTTGCTGAAGAGGTGGGTGCGGCCCAAGCTGAACTCCCACGCGTGGCTCTTGTTGTACTTCTTTACGCTGATGCCACTGGGGTCGCCTAGGCGGATGCCAAGGCCCCAGCTTTGGCCTGCGGCAGGTTGTGAGAAGAGAATGAGCAAGAGGACAACGATGGTGAGGTGGATGCGCATGGGGAGGGTTCTACAAATTCACGGCATGTGCTGTGCCGAACACTCCTTTCAACAGCGGCGCTGCGTACAGGACATCATTGCCGCCAGCATGGTCGGGCGCGAATTCCCCCGGATGGGGTATGCCCGCCCCATGGAGGGAAGGGTACTTTTCAAGTTTTCAAGGAGGTTACTTATGCAGCACCGCCTACGCGCTCTCGCTCGAGGCAGTCTGCGCGCGGCGATGGCCCCCGCGCCGCCATTAACATCCCTGTTCAACATACACCCATGGTTTCTTTCTCTCGGCTTCAGCACCACCCACGCTGTTGTTGATCCGCCACGGACCACTACCTTCGGAACGTATGCCCATGTTCGACCGCGCCGCCCTGCAAGCCCTATTATTGGGGGACCGCGCCTTCACCAATACTGATGAGCTGATACTGCGCGATCACCTCGCCTTGGTGCGCACCCGGCTTGCCAACGAGCGCACCTTGCTCAGCTACATACGCTCGGCCCTCTACCTGCTCATAGGTGGCATTGCCCTGCTGCAGCTGGAGGGTTATGGCGATCTGCTCTGGGTGGGCAAGAGTTCCTTGGTGCTCTGTGTGCTTTTTGTCGTGATCGGAGTGTACCGCTATCACACCCTTCGTCGTCAACTGGACCGCTTCTACCCGCAGCACACCGTGCCCGCCCCACCGAAGGGCCCGTGACACATGGAGATCGCCATTGTGCTCGGCCTTTTGGTGGTCGCTATCGTCTTGTTCAGCACGGAGCGCGTGGGCGTGGACGTGGTCACGGGCCTGCTGCTTGTGGTGCTGGTGATCACAAGCATACTCAGTCCCGGCGAAGCCTTCGCAGCCTTCGGCACCGAGTTCATCGTAATGCTGGCGTCCATCTACGTCATCACTGCCGCGGTGGAGACCTCCGGTGTGCTGGACGAGCTGGCGGGCCGCCTCAGCCGCACGCGTCCGGCGCGCATGGTGGGCCTCATGTTGTGGCTGTTGCCCTTCACCGCGCTGCTTAGCGCCTTCATGAACAATACCACCCTCACCGCGCTGCTTATACCGCCGGTGCTGGCCTTGGCGAAGAAGTCGAAACTGCCGACCAGCAAGATCCTCATGGCCGTGGCTTTCGCCAGCATCGTGGGCGGCACGTGCACGGTGATAGGCACCAGCACCAACATCGTGGTCTCGGCGTACTTGTTGGAACATGGCATCGCCACGATCGGCATGTTCGATTTCTTCGACATCGGCCTCGTGCTGGTCGCGGTAACCGTGGTGTACATGCTTACGCTGGGTAGCTGGCTCATGCCCCTTCGGGAGGCCCCTGAGGAAGTGCCGGAAGGCAAGACCCGGCATTACACCAGCGAGATCCATGTGCTGCCGGACAGCAGTTTGATCGGCACGGCCGTGGGTGCCTCGGAGCTCACCGCCAGCGGGTTCGAAGTGCTAAGCGTGCAGCGCGGGGGCCAACAGATCTTCAGCAGCTTGGGCATGCGCTACGAGGAGGGCGATGTGGTGCTGGTACAAGGCGACCTGGACACTCTATTTGCCGTGAAGGAGAAGGCCGGTATCGACATTGTGGCCGATAAGCTCCTAGCCGACCAAGGCAACAACAAGGGGTTGAAGCTGACGGAGGTGCTGATACCGGTGAGCTCGGATCTGGTGGGGCGCACCATCAAACAAGCACGCTTCATGGAGCGATACGGCCTGGCCGTGGCGGCCATGCACCGCGCTGGCGCGCGTTTGACCAGCCACCTCGGCAAGTTGAAACTGCGCGTGGGTGATGTGCTGCTGGTGCAGGGCCCGCCCGATGCGTTGCGCACGCTGAACGATCAGCACAACCTGATCCTGCTGGAGGAGCACATGCCCGATCCGCGACGCGTGCGCAAGGGTTACCTCACCATCGGCCTCTTCCTGGTGGCTATCGTGCTCAGCGCCACCGGACTGGTACCCACCGCCATCGCTTTCATGAGCGCGGCGCTCGCCACGGTGGTCCTGCGCATTACCGAAAGCGTGAAAGCGTACGCCAGTATCGATTGGCGGCTGATCATCCTTATCGGTGGAATGACGGCGATGGGCACTGCCATGGTGAACAGCGGAGCGGATGTGTTCCTCAGCAGCTGGGTGATGAAGCTTTGCGCGCCGCTGGGCGTGCAAGGGACCCTTGCTGGGTTCATGGTCCTTACGGTGCTCCTTACGCAACCCATGAGCAATGCCGCTGCGGCCTTGGTGGTGCTGCCCATCGCCATCAGCGCAGCCACGGCACTGGAGGTTTCACCGGTCACCTTCGGCATGGCCGTGATGCTCTCCGCCTCCATCTCGCTCATCACGCCCTTCGAGCCTTCGTGCGTACTGGTGTACACACCGGGGCGTTACCGCTTTCTTGATTTCGTCCGCGTGGGCGGTCCGCTCACGGTGCTGCTGCTGGTAGTGATCTTCTTCATGGTGCAGCGGCAGTGGCCGTTGTAGACCGCGCAATAGAATGCGTAATTGAGGACCCCTGCGTTCGCGAGGGGACGGATACGCACTACTTCTTTACCATCGCACATGCCGCTGCTTGTGCACGCCTTCCGAAGCCCTCCAACAGATTCGGCACTGGCGTTAACAGATCTATCGTGATCGATCGCCACTTTAAAGCAAGTACATAGGCCTTGCTCAGGCGCACAGCATGCACGGGCTTTTCGGCCTTACCCCCTCAAAGTCGTTCGCAAGTTCCCAGGAGCACGCTGCTTCCAAGCGGATCTCACGCCAGACGCTGCTCATGCACGCCCTCGGCTATTTCCTCCAGTAGTTTTTCGTTGAAGGCGGGTAAGTCCTTGGGGTTGCGGCTGGTTACCAAACCTTGGTCCACCACCACCTCATTGTCCAGCCATTGGGCGCCGGCGTTGATGAGGTCGGTCTTGATGCTCGCGTAGCTGGTGAGGTTGCGGCCGCGCAGCACGTCGGCTTCGGCGAGGAGCCAGGGTCCGTGGCAAATGGCGGCCACGGTCTTCTTCTGCGTGAAGAAATCGCGCACAAAATCCACCGCTTCACGGCTTTGGCGTAAGCGATCGGGGTTGATCACACCGCCTGGTAGAACGAGCGCATCATAATCATCGGCACTTACGTTGGTGACCATGCGGTCCACATCAGTGGCGCCGTACCACTCGCCGTTCTTCCAACCATTGATGCTTCCGTTGGCGAGCGAGACCACATGCACGGTGGCGCCTGCGGCGAGGAGTGCTTCGCGCGGACTGTTGAGTTCGCTGTCCTCGTATCCATTGGTGGCGAGTATGGCCACGCGCTTTCCTTTCAAGTTGTCGTTCATGGAGTGGTGCGTTTGTAGGTTGAGAGACTATCCCGTTATGCCCGGTGCCACACCCCGATCAGGTGCGGGCGCTTCGGGCGTTTCATCGGGTTCGTGGGATACGGGTCGTGGCTTGATGCGGGGCCGTTTCTCACCGTCCTTGCGTTGAACAGGGGCGGGTTGTTTCTTCTCCTTGGTGGTTGTCATGCCATTGCGGAAACAGATCACGCGCCATCCAAGTGCCGATTGGGTCCAGCACGGGATCGCAGCTGATCGTGCCAGGCACATGTCTGCGTGTGTGTGGAATTGTCTCCACAAGCCGGGTTGGTTCGCTACGCTGAAGCGCACAGGAGATCACGCTCCTCATTTCTCCTTTGGCCGCCTCGGCGAGATCGTTCATTCCGTGTTGGATCACAAGCGATCGGTCCGTTCCAATGGGGGGGCACATGGCCTACTTTTACTCCCGAAAGGAATGGGCTGCTCCTCGAATTCATCCAAGGGTCATCATGCGGTAAGCTGGGTGACTTCGCTTTGCGGCGGGAAAAAGACCCCGCAACGCATGCTTAGGCGCACCGCTTTCGGCAGGATCTTCTTGAGCACTTTGTTGGTGCTGGTGTTTGGGGGTGCTCAGGCGCAATATGCCTTGGGCGACTACGGCTCTTGGGCAACAGGCAACTGGAACACGTTGGGCACTTGGCGCATTTACGACGGGCTTAGCTGGGCCAGCTCGCCGGGTGCGGGCACCGTGCCAAATGCCACGCACACGGTGTGGATCCGTGGCGGCACCACTGTCACTGCCGTGTTCGGCAGCAACTACAACGTGGCCAACCTGATCGTAGAAGCAGGAGGGAAGCTGTACAACAACAACACGGGCCCCACCAACTTGAGTTATGTGAGCGTGCACGGCACCACACTCACCTGCGATGGGGTGATCGGTAATGGCGCCACGCTCGATGGCATCAGCTTCAATATAGAAGGGAGCAACGTGGCGCTCAGCGGCGCGGGCACCTTCGATGCGGCGCGTATACGCAAGAACGCCAACAGCAACCCGATCACACTGGCGGCCCTCACCACAACCACCTTCACCATATCCATGAACGTGAACCTGCGCTTCAGCGGGGGCACGAACACGATGATCTACAACAACTTCACGGGCACCACCACCTTCAATGTGATCATCAGCACGGGCGCCACGGTCACGCTTGTTGGCGCGACGGGTGCGGGCAACCTTGCCATGGACGGTGTGAACGGCACCGGGGTTGCGAGCCAGCGGGGCAGCTACACGGTGAACGGAACGCTGATCGTGCCGGGTACCATCTACCTCACCACCAACAACCCTGCGGGCAACGGCTGCCAATTCACGGTGAACAATGGAGGTTATGTGCGCACGGCTCAGCTCGATACCGGCCCTACGGGTTCGGGCGCCGGCACGCATCTGCTCACGTTGAACGCGGGCAGCACCTTGGAGATCACGGGTACCCCGGTTGCGTGGGTGAACTACAACGTCACCAATAACTTCTTCTCGCTCAACAGCACTAGCCGCGTGATCTATTCTGGCGCTGGTGCCCAGCTTGTGCGCAACATCTCGGGCGGCTACGGTCACCTTCGCTTGTTGGGTACCGGCCTCAAGACCTTGGGTGGCCTCACCAGCGTACGTGGCGATCTGGAGATCTTCAACACCACCGGATCGCCCGTGCTGGATGTGAGCGCGAGCAACTTCGGGATGAGCGTTGGAGGAAATTGGACGAACTATTCGGAAAACGGCTTCAACGAGGGCAGCGGCCTCACCGCGTACGTGAACTTCAACGGAACGGCTGGTCCGCAAACGGTGAACACTACCGGTGGTGAGCAGTTCAACATCTGGCGCTTTTCCAAAACCGTTGCGCAACCGCTGGTGACCATGAACTGCAATGTGCAGGTAGCGAGCACCGTGGAACTGAACACAGGCATCATCGACCTCAACGGCTACCAGCTTACGCTGCTGAACCCCTTGGCGACCGCGATCAGCACCGCCGTTTCCTTCAGCACCCAACGTCACATCCGCAGTGAGCGCACCGATAATGCCAGCCGCGTGCGCTGGGACATTGGTACCACCACGGGCGCGCACCTCGTGCCATTCGGTACCACCACGGCCTATACTCCCTTCACCTTCAACCTAGTGAGCGGTGATGCCGGAAGCGTCACCATGGCCACTTACGGCACCGGGCAGAACAACCTGCCATGGCCAGTGACGCCCATTGCCGTGACGAACCTCAATAACATCTATGGTGGGCCCAACGAGGACGCTACTGTGGACCGCTTCTGGGAAGTGGACGTGACCGGGACCTCGCCCGCACCGGTGGCCGGCCTCACTTTCACCTACGCACCCAGCGAACTGCCGATCGCCCCGTTCGATGATCCGGTCTTGTTGCGCGCTCAACGTTGGAGTAGCAGTGGATCACAGTGGGAGCCGCAACTCGCAGGGAATTCGGTGGCCTACACCGCCACTACCGATGTGGTCGTTACAGCCTTCGGTCCGTTCACGCTATCTCCGTTGATCTCTCCGTTGCCGGTGGAACTGCTTTCGTTCGATGCGCAGTTGAAGGATGGGAAGGTGGACCTGGCGTGGATCACCGCAAGCGAGCGCGACAACGATTACTTCACCGTGGAGCGCAGCGCCGATGGCCTGACCTACACTGAACTGTCGCGTGTGGAGGCCATTGGCAACAGCGCGCTCACCACGGCCTACGCAGCGGTGGACGCTTCGCCATTGGACGGCCTCAGCTTCTACCGCTTGCGCCAAACCGATATGGACGGGCGCTACACGCACAGCGATGCAGTGCCCGTGCTGAACAAGGCCGTTGGCGCCGAACCATTGTTGTATCCGAACCCTGCGGTTGAGGCTGTGAACGTGATCGGCCTTGCCGATGAAGCCGCCGAAGTGCACGTGTTGGACAACATCGGTAGGGTAGTGGTGCTGCTGCGCAAACCGGTGGGCACGGATCGGATCATACTGCCCGTGAACATGTTGCCCGCTGGCAGTTATTTGGTCACTGTGCACGGTACCAAAAGCATCAGCACCGCGCGATTCGCGAAGCAGTGACCGCAGGCTGTCGCGCCATCTTTCAACACCTTCTTGCAGGATATTGATCCGGGGATACCTTCGGGCAACATTCGGCACCCTTCTTTGCAGACCCCAAAACCCTACCCATGACATACGTTCTCCCCACTCCGTCCACTTGGCGCCGTTCGTTGGCAACGGCCATTGGTGCCTTTGCACTGGTGCTCATCGCCACCGCGCAGCCGATCGCCTTTACCGGCGCCACCTACACGCAGAATTTCCAGACAATGACAGCTACCGCGCTCACCCCGGCAGCGGTGACGCTAACCACAATGTTGGAGGTAAGCGCGCAGAACGGCGGTGGAGCAAGCAACACGGGCTGGTATGTGTACCAACCCGCAGGCACGGCACGTTGGGGCCGGTCCATTGGCACGGCTAGCACCGGATCTTTCTATGCCATGTACGATGCTGCGGGCACCGCCGGCCGTGCTTTGGGTTCGCTCTCCTCAAGCGGCGCGACACCCACCTTCGGCGTGGTGCTGCAGAACACTTCTGGCTCCACCATCAACAGTGTGGTCGTGAGCTACGATGCGGTGATGAACCGCAACCCGAGCAGCAACGTGAACGTCTATCCCATGAGCTACCGCGTGAGCGCCAGCAACATCACTGCGGGTACCGGCGATGGCACGTACAATGATGCGGCGGGCACCTGGACGAGCGGCACCGGATTCAACACCCCATCAACGGGAACGGGATCGCCGGGAGTACAGGCTGCGATCACACCGCTGTTCCAGATCGGCGGTGCCAGCATCGTGCAAACCCTGAGCGGCCTCGGCTGGACCAACGGTTCCTACCTCTACATCCGTTGGAAGGACGCCGACGAAGCGGGCAGTGATGCCATTGCCGGCGTTGACAACTTCTCCATCACTGCATCGGCCGCGCCCAACATCATCGTGAACACGGGCGGATTCAACGGCGCTTTCGGGAACGTGATCGTGGGCAACAGCAGTGCCTCTTCGCCATACACCGTCACGGGTACTGATCTCACCAACAACCTCATTGTTACGCCACCTGCGGGCGGCTTCGAGATCCGCACGGGTGCGAACGCGTTCGCTGCAACACCCATCAACCTGGGCATGGGCAATACCGGCTCCGTTACCATCGATGTGCGTTTCACGCCCGGTGGTGCGGGTGCGCAAAGCGGTGATGTGAGCAATGTGAGTTCTCCGGCCTCCGCGCAATTGGTGCCGGTGAGCGGGACCGGGATCGCCGTTACGCCGCCCACGCAACTTGTGATCACCAGCATCAACGGTGGCAACAACGTGATCGAGAACACGGCCTTCAGCATTACGGTGCAAGCGCAGGACGGCTCCAACATTCCGCAGAACGTGATCGCCAATACCGGTGTGCTACTGGTGTTGAACACCGGCAACGGTACGCTGAGCGGCACTGTAACAGGCACCATTCTCGCTGGTACGAGCAGCATCACCATCAGCGGTGCGTTGTACGACACCCCGGAGACGGGTGTGGTGTTGGATGCACAGCGCACCAGCGGCGACATCCTTACTACAGGTACCAGTGCACCTTTCGACGTATTGGGCGCTGCGCAGGACCTCAACTTCGCCAACGTGCCCGTGAGCGGCATCACAGCGGTGAACGTGGCACCTTTCCAAGTGCAAGCGCTGCGTGCCGATGCGAACGTGGCCACCGAGTACACGGGCAGCATCACCATCAGCGTTCTCAGCGGCCCCGGCACCATGAGCGGTACCACCACACAAGCGGCGGTGCTCGGCCAAGCCAGCTTCAACGACATCAACTTCAGTGCGCCGGGCAGCTACATCCTGCAGGCCGTGGCCACAGGATTGAATACCGCAAACAGTCCGAGCATAGTGATCACCAACCAACCCGCACTGGCGGAGGTGATCCTACCGCAGTACTCGATAAACGGCAACACCACCGCGAACCGCTTGCCGTACGTGTGCCGCCTGACGGTGAGCAACCTGGTACCCAACGCTACCTACCGCTACTTCACGGGGGCCAGCACCAATGCATCGCTTGGTCTCGCAACACCTGCGGGCAACTTCTTTGTGATCAACAACAGCACGGGTGCCAACGGATACATCACGGGTCAATCCAGTGCGAAGAGCATGAGCGGCCTGCTGATGAGCGGCGATGAGTTCTCGACAGGCAACCGTTACGGCGAATTCACCACCGATGCCAACGGCGATCACACAGGCTGGTTCAGCATGGTACCCACGAGCAACGCGGTATTTGCTGATGGCAACAGCGTGTACTTCTACTTGGACCTGAACAACGGTTTCGGCGGTACAACGGTGACAACCGCTGTGCGCACGACGAACACGATCACCATGATCGCGCCTACCACAACGGGACGCGCTGTTTACGGCAGTTCCTCGGCAGCGCCGGAGAACATGGTGTTCCTGTACAACAATACCGCTGGTACCGGTCGCCCGCTTTGGGGCGCATGGGCCGAAAGCGATGGCATCACGGCGAACTACACCACGTGGTACGCGCCCAACGTGGAAGGCCAGAACGGCCGCTGGGGGGCTTACATACCCAATGCATTGCCGAATGGCGTGCGTCGGATAGAACAGCGCGACGTGGCGTCTGCCGCTGTGGTGAACTGCCCCGGCCTAAGCAACACCGGAGTATGGACCGGCGCAGGTAACACGGTAAACCCCACGGCAGGTACCACGCCGATCGTGTTCACCACGGGCGATGCCAACTTCGATGCACCGCAGACCTGGTACGCGGACACTGATGGTGATCTCCTCGGTGATCCCACTGTTTCGCAACTGGCTTGCGTGCAGCCCATAGGTTACGTGCTGGACAACACCGATCCCTGCCCAACGGTGATGAACGGCAACCCCGGCGATGCGTGCAACGATGGCAACCCCAACACGGTGTTGGATGTGCTCGGAGCGAGCACTGCCTGCACATGCACTGGTACGGCCTGCACGGTGAACGGCTTCGTGGTGTTCGACAACACCGATGGCAGCAACCTGCGTTGGAGCATTCGCCAGCAAGTGAGCAACATCCTTGTGGCGAGCAGCCCTGGTTACCCCGCGTACTTCCCCTACCCGGTCACCGCGCAGTACAGCGATCCATTCTGCCTGCCCGATGCCAGCTACTACCTCACGGTGGAAGACCAAGGCGGTAACGGCATCACCAACGGCGGCTACAAGCTGCTCATTGGTGGCAAGCGCGTGATCGACAATCGTGGGAACTTCCTCAGCGGTGCTGTCAGCGCGATCGCTGGCAACCAAGGCTTCAGCATAGTGGGTGGCTCTATCGGTACCGAGCAGCTCATCTTTAGCAGCCGCGACCGCGAAGACCTGCGCACCAGCCCTTGCACGCCCGATGTGATCACCACCAACATAACCGGAGCCGCTCGCTACCGCTTCTGGTTCTTCGATCCCAATGGCGGTGCCAGCTTCTACGGCCCCACCTCCTCGGGTGGCACGAGCAACGCGCTCTCGTTGAGTGTTGTACCGGTGGTGAACGGTGTACTGTACAACGTACGCGTACAGACCAAAGCCACGATCAGTAGCCCTTGGAGCAACGCAGGACCAGCATCGCGCTTGCGTGTGGACAACACCGTGGCAATGTGCCGCAAGAGCAAGCTGTACGATGATCCGAACTTCCCCAGCAAGGTGAGCTGCGGTGCAACGGGCAAGGCAATTCTTCCGCTCAACCAGACCAACGGCACCAACCAAGTGTTCGCCAAGCCTGTAACCCGCATGAACGCCAACTGCGTGGAAGTGGATGCCAACAAGTACCAGTTCCGGTTCCGCATCCCTGCGGAGAACATCGCCTTCACGATGTTCGGCCAAGGGACCAACCCTTGGGTGTACCTGAACGCCACCACCAACGCAGCGGCAGTACAATGCAGCGGTGCTTACAAACTGGCGCCATGTAAGACCTACGAGGTTGAAGTGCGTGCCAGCTTCGATGGCGGCGCTACCTGGTGCAGCGGTACCACCGATTGTGCTATTGCATCTGTGTGGGGTGAGGTTTGCCTGCTCACCACGGCCGGTTGTGCCAACGGTGGCGGAGAGAACATCAGCACCGAAGAAGCAAGCAACCTACGCATGTACCCCAACCCCAACCGTGGCGATCAGCTCTACCTGATG
>JBKJPT010000120.1:0-7164 GCA_046595075.1 Flavobacteriales bacterium | reverse complement strand
GGCGCCGCGAACAGCAGTCCTGTCGTCCCCGCACTGGAGAAGGAATGGGACTGAGAGCGGATGCCGGGAGGACACGCCGCGAGCAAGACCCCAGATTCCGTCAGGGTGCCACTTTCTCCGCTCTCCGCGGCGACCTGTACCCGGCCAGCTCGAACCGGGGGACCATTCACCGGAGAGGCGTGCACCCGCGGCTGATCGCTACGGTCGCCACCGCGCGGCCACGAGGTCCACCCGAAAGACGCCGGATGTCGACCACTTCATCGGCGTGCCCTCGGCCTGGAACTGTTCGAGCGCGCGTGACTCGTGATCGACAGCGGGGTGGCCGCTCGCTCGGATGACCCGCCACCACGGCAGATCGGACCCGTAGTACGCCAGCGTCTGGCCGACCGCTCGTGCTGCTCGCGAGCCGATGGCAGCGGCGACATCCCCGTAGGTCATCACCCTACCGCTGGGGATGGCCTCGACCACCGCGAGCACACGGGAGACGAAGTCGTCGGACGGCCCGACCATTGGCCTCACTCCGGAGGGCGGGGCGTGGGGCCGTCAGGCACCGGGTTACGGACCTGGATGCCGGGAAACGCCACCCTGAGAATGCGGACGATGGATCTTCCCAGCACCGCCACGGACCGGGCTGCCACGGACCGGGCCGCCCGGATCCGGGTCACAGCCCGAGCTCGCCGATCTTCTCGCCGTACTGTGTCTCACCCACGACGACGAAGCCCGTGTGGAGGAAGAACTGCGCCGGCCCCTCTTCGCCCTCTTCCCAGACGGCGGTGATGCGCGCGAAGCCGCGCTGGCGGGCTTCTTCGGCGAGCGCCCAGACGGCGAACCGCCCGACTCCGGTGCCCTGCGCATCTGCGGCGACGGTGACCCGCCAGATGCAACTGCGGAATTCCTCCTGGGTGGCCTCCGGGTCAAAATTGCCTCGGATGAAGCCGACCACCGTGTCTCCGTCGAGCACGACTCGCGGCCAGGACGTCACCGGACTGAGGTACGCATCCGCTATCGCGTAGGACGGGGGAGTGACGAACTGCTCCTGCCCGCGTCGCAGCGTGAGGCTGTTGGCGGCAACGATAGTTCTCGCCGACAACTCTTCCAGTCTCAGTTCAGCCATGAGCACAGGCTAACCCCCGGCACCGATTCGGGGCTAGTCGGAGTCGTTGCGAGTCCGAAAAGTATCTCGATGTCGAGATACTTACCGAAACCGGTAGGCTTGTGCTCGGTACGCAGAATGCCCCGTCGTGTAAGGAGAATCGGTTGCCCAAGAGCCAGGTCGACAAGATCAAAGTAGGAGGAACCGTCGTCGAATTGGACGGCGACGAGATGACGCGCATCATCTGGCAGAAGATCAAGGACACCCTGATCTACCCTTACCTCGACATCAACCTCGAGTATTACGACCTCGGCATCGAGCACCGCGACGCGACCGACGACCAGGTCACCATCGATGCCGCCCACGCCATCCAGAAACACGGCGTCGGCGTGAAGTGCGCGACTATCACCCCCGACGAAGCGCGCGTGGAGGAGTTCGGACTCAAGAAGATGTGGAAGTCGCCGAATGGCACGATCCGCAATATCCTCGGCGGCGTGATCTTCCGCGAGCCGATCATCATCGGCCGTCACGCCTTCGGCGACCAGTACAAGGCCACCGACTTCCGCTTTCTCGGCAAGGGAAAGCTCACCGTCGAGTTCACCCCGGAAGACGGCTCCGAGCCACTCAAGTTCGAGGTCTACGACGCCCCGGGCGACGGCGTCGCGCAGGTGCAGTACAACTTGGACGACTCGATCCGCGACTTCGCGCGCTCGAGCCTGACCTACGGCCTGACCCGCAACTACCCGGTGTACCTCTCCACGAAAAACACCATCCTCAAGGCGTACGACGGTCGATTCAAAGACATCTTCGAGGAGATCTTCGTGGCCGAGTTCAAGGAGAAGTTCGATAGCGCCGGTCTCACCTACGAACACCGTCTGATCGACGACATGGTGGCATCCGCCATGAAGTGGGAGGGCGGCTACATCTGGGCGTGCAAGAACTACGACGGTGACGTGCAGTCCGACACCGTCGCCCAGGGTTTCGGCTCGCTCGGACTCATGACCTCGGTGCTCTCGGTGCCGGACGGCTCCGTCGTCGAGGCTGAGGCCGCTCACGGAACCGTGACGCGCCACTACCGCATGCACCAGCAAGGCAAGCCTACGAGCACCAATCCCATCGCTAGCATCTTCGCGTGGACGCGTGGGCTCGCCTTCCGTGGCAAGCTGGATGGCAACCAGGCGCTCATCGACTTCGCTAACAAGCTCGAAGGCGTATGCATCAAGACCGTGGAGAGCGGGAAGATGACCAAGGACCTGGCGGTGTGTATCCACGGCGAGAAGGTTAGCCCCGAGCACTACCTCACCACGGAGAAGTTCATGGAGGCATTGCGGGAAGGGATCGAGCGGGCGTAACGGCTCACGCACACCGCCCGATCCTATCTTCGTCGCGCTCCTGCTATGCGTCTCCATCGCGAAGGCACTCCAACTTTGCTCTTGTCACTTGCCGTGATCTGCGCGGCGCTCTTTGCGCTGTGGAACTGGCCCGTGCTCCCCATGCCGATCCTGATCGTCCTCAGCGCAGGCCTGATCGCTGTCTTCGGCATCATCGTCTGGTTCTTCCGTGTTCCACCGCGCAAGGTGCCGCATGATGAGCGCCGTGTACTATCACCAGCCGACGGAAAAGTGGTGGCGATCGAAGAAGTACACGAAGGCGAGTATTTCAACGACAAGCGATTGCAAGTAAGCATCTTCATGAGCCCGCTGAACGTGCACGTGAACTATAATCCCATTGGCGGCACCACGAGCTACTACAAGTACCACCCCGGCAAATACCTGGTGGCCTGGCACCCGAAGAGCAGCACAGAGAATGAACGTAGCACTATTGTGGTGAAGCATCCGCAACATGGCGAAGTGCTCTTCAGGCAGATCGCTGGTGCGCTGGCGCGGAGGATCTGCACGTACAGTCGTCCTGGCGCACCCGCTCAACAAGGCGGCGAGTTCGGCTTCATCAAGTTCGGATCACGCGTTGATGTGTTGTTGCCCCGCGATGTGCAAGTGACCGTGAAGCTCGGAGACAAGGTGAGCGGCAGCGAAAGTGTGATCGCCCAATTCAAAGCTTAACATGATCCGGATCCTACTTCCGATCTTCTTCGCACTCGCGTGCACGGCACCGAACACAAACACCAATGGTCATGTCCAACAAGCAGCGGACAACGGCCCCTTCTCTGGCTTGGGAATACGATACGACGGCTACTACCGCGATTCGCGCGGCGAAGTGTTGTACCTGGTCCGTTTCTTCCCCGAAGGCCGGGCTGTATTGGTGAACGGCACAAAAGACCTGGAGAAGACCCTGCCTGATTTCTTGGAACGCGACATCAGTAGCAATCCCGCCAACGGTCTGTACAACATCAAGGTGGACGTGCGGGGCGACAGCATGTTCTTCATGACAAGGCCGGAAAAGGGTGAGATCAGCTATCGCGGCAAGGTGATGAGCGGCAGCGTGGTACGATTCAACCGCTACAGCCACATCACCGGTGCGGAGCAGAACATGGAGTACATCTTCTACCCGGACAGCCGGCCTGCTTCACTGGAGCAGCGGTAGCAGATCCCGTAGGTGCGCGATCCGGTGGGTCGCCAATGCATCGGGTGTTGTTTCAGCAGTGTAGTGCACATGATCCCACCCGGCGTTACGTGCACCGGCCATGTCGGCATCCACGTTGTCCCCGATCATCAGACTTGTTGCAACTGTGGCGCTTGTACGCTTCAATGCTTCGTTGAATATTCTTGGATCGGGTTTGGGTGCACCCGCCTTCTCGCTGGTGAGCACCAGATCGAAGTGATCAGCAATGCCGCTGCTCGCCAGTTTAACGCTCTGTACCTCATCGAAACCGTTGGTGATGATGTGGAGCTTGAAACGACCTTGCAATTCCACGAGCAGTTCGCGCGCGCCGGGCATCAACATTCCCTTCAATGGGCAACGTTCCAGATAACCACGGCCAAGATCCGCTGCCAACCCGTTCTCCTTCACACCAAAGCGTGCGAGCGTATCGCGGAAGCGCAGCACACGCAACACCTCCTTCGGGATGCGGCCCACGCTGTACTGCGCCCACATGGCATGGTTGATCTCCTCGTACGTTTCGATGAACCCCTCTACGTCGGCAACCCCTTCCTTGGCAAGCCCGTGATCGATGAATAGTTCGCGAAGTGTAGCGCGTGAGTTCCCTCTGAAGTCCCACAGCGTGTGATCCAGATCGAAGAAGAGATGATGGTACTTCCTCACCGTACGAAAGCCCAAGCTGTACTCAGCACAACGGACCACAGGAGCACGGCCGAGAGCAAAAATGGCAGGGTGCGACGATCGTGCTTGAAGTACTTGGCCGCGAGCACCGATGTAATGGGGATGGATAAGATGGGCGGCATGACCACGATCCCGATGAGGCCATAGTTCGCCTTCACGCGCACGATCCAGCGATTGGCCCGCGTGAAGATCCGCTTCAAAGGCAGACCCTTCTTCTGTCGCTCGGCACGCTTGCGCACGTAGCGCAGCCTGAACCATTCCATGAGCCGTTTGCCCATGACAAAGAAGCCGAAGGCGCCCGCACAACCACCCGATGCTGTGAGCAGAACCGTTTGCATGTACGTGTGGTCGAAGCCATAGGAGATCGGGGCGGAGAGGAAGAACTTCAGCACGCTCATCACAAGCACCGTTACGATCCCGAGCGCGTTCATGCGCTAGAGCTTGGCGCCGTATGCGAGGTCACCGGCATCGCCGAGTCCGGGAACGATGTAGGCCTGTGCGGTCATCTCCTCATCGATGGAACCGATCCAGAAGCGTGTGCCAGCGGGCAGGTGAAGCTTCGCATACTCCAGCCCCTCGGCGCTAGCGATCGCCGATACCACATGAAGGCTTTTGGGTTTGCCCAACCGAAGGAGTGCTTTGTACACCAACACCATGCTTTGCCCAGTGGCGAGCATGGGATCGCACAGGACAAGCACGCGATCGTGCAAGGCGGGGCTCGAGAGGTACTCCACTTCGATATCGAACCCGTCCTCGCCTTTGCGATGCTTGCGGTAGGCACTGATAAAGGCATTGTCGGCGCGATCGAAATAATTGAGCATGCCTTGGTGCAAGGGCAATCCTGCACGAAGGATGGTGGCGAGCACCGGTTGTTCGGCGAGCAATTGTACACGAGCCGTACCCAGAGGGGAGATAACCTCCTGGTCCGTGTACTCCAGCGTGCGGCTCAACTCTAGCGCGAGCACTTCGCCCACGCGCTCAAGATTGCGGCGGAACCGCATGGGGTCCTTCTGCAAGTTCACATCGCGCAGTTCGGCCAAGAAGTGGCCCGCCACGCTACGCTGTTTATCCAGTTCCATCACCATGGGTCATCGCTTCAACCACCGCAGTGGGGGCGGAAGGTTGTTCCGCACCAGCCGTAAATATACCGTGGTACGTGCGCCGAAGCCCGCATTGAATCGCGCCACAGAGGACGTGTTGGAACCGGCGAAATCCAGTAGCTCTCCGGTTCCCGCATTCGCAACGATGAGGTTGTCAATGAGATGGAACATGGCACGGACTTCCAAACCCTTATCGGTCACTACCGATTTGAAGAGGATGATCCTTCCGTGGAACCGCAGGACGCACTGCGCGACCAAGACGGAACCATTTGATCGAAACCCGACCAAGGCTCCCTGCCCCTGTTCCAAAGCACCATGCAACAGGTCCGCCAATACAACTTCATCCTGTCGCGCAAGGCCACCGAAACGCGCCGCAGTAGTGCGCTTGAACATTGCCACGAATTCATCCACGTGCAACGGTATGGTCTCCCATTCAGCACTTAGACCATCGGCCTTGCGCAAATTGCGCCGATGTCCTTCTGAATAGCTGGCCTTTAAAGCGAAACGATCCGCGCTGAGCTCCAGCGTTTGTTGAACCCTTTCCTCACTGTGGGCCTTTGGTGAGGTTGCAACGCACATTGCTTCGTTCAACTGGATGTCCCAATACTTGAAACGATCGGGCACGGCATGGAGGAAACCGGTGGCCAACTCGTCGCTCATCTCTGGCGCGAACACGCCGAGTTGTTGAAGCCCGTATGGTTGAAAGAGATAATCGATGCCCCACTTCCGGCGCCACGGCAGCGGCATGATCGCACCGGAGCCTTCATCGACCAAGGCTTCCCAACCGGGATTGGCGCGATCCAGCACCCAACTCTGTGCGTACCACATGCGGTTGGAGCATTGCAGAAGCTGTAAATCCCACCATGCTTTGTCGATATCGCTATGTCGCAAGTGGCGGATCATGCACGTGCTTCATCAATGATGCTCAGGATCGCTGTGCGCCAAGCCCGGTACTCACCAGTGCCTGCGAGGAAGCTCTCGTGCCATAGGCCGGAGAATGTTCCGTTCACGCGCTTGACCGCCCCGATCATGGGACGCACGCGGTGCACGGCTTCATCAGGAGTAAGGCCGAGCTTATCGCGCAGGGTGTTGTCCATCACGGTGAACGGATGGATCATGAGGTCTGTGGATCGCTCTTGTTGAAGATCATACCACCTGTACGCCGTGCAGGTACCGCAACGAAAACCGAGGCGATCATGCACACCAAAGCTGTGCTCTTCCGTCATCCCGAGCGCTTCCAGTTCGCGCAACGTGTCGGGCACGCGCAAGCGCAGGAAATGTTGTCGTGCGATGGTGATGTTCTTTCCTATCACCTGCTGCAAGGTGTTGCGTTCGCTTTCAACAAGGCCCTTGCGTTCACTGCTGAAATAAGAAGGATGCAGTCCCACAGTGGCCCATGTTGTGAGATCACGGAGCGCATTGGCATATGCCATATCGCCGACTGGTACCGCGTGGTCCCATGTGCTTCGCGCCGCCGAGAGAACGAAGAACTTCACCGCGTCACTTGCTGCTCGAAAGCGCTTCTTCAGGACATCATCGATCAAAAAGGGATCCGGTGCGATCCTTCGCAGCACCTCGATCCGCTCCTTCACCTCGACCCATCGACCCGTGAGAAGATCACGCGCACTTGACCCCAATGAGCGCCACAGCGGACGCCCGCCATACTTGAGGCCGTTGTCGAGATCGATCGTGATAACCTGTTTGTAACGACGCTCGGGCAAAGGAAGAGCGGGG